>NZ_JBVIPA010000024.1:0-92368 GCF_055578365.1 Streptomyces sp. NPDC033131 | reverse complement strand
AGATCGCCGGGGGTCCGGACGTCCCCCCCTCGCCTTGCTGAGGAAATGGGGGGGGAAAGGTTTCTGGGTCCTGCCTTTTTGCAACCGGGAGGGGAAGGGGGGGGGGGGGGGGGGGGCCCCCCCCCCCCCCCCACCCCGGTCAGGGGATCATCTGCTCCGGGAGGTCAGGACCGGCTCTGGAAACGGGTCCGCAGCCGCGGCGAGAAGCGCACCGCCGCGACGCCCAGGGCGGCGAGCAGAGCGGCCACGCCCGCGATCAGGCCGATACCGCCCGCACCGGTGCTGGCCAGACCGCCGCCGCCGGTGGTCTGCGTCGAGTTGTCGTTGCCGGAACCCGCGGTCGAGCCGTCGTCGTCACCGGTGCCGCCCGTGACGCCGTCGGCGGAGCCGGACGGGCTGGGCGACGGTGAGGCCGACGCCGACGGGTCGCTCTCGACCTTCTCGACGACCTCGACGGTGAAGGTCGCGGACGCGCCGCCGGTGCCGACCGTCGCGACGACCGTGTACGTGCCGAGTTCCGTGCCGGCGACCAGCTCGCGCGACGTGGCCTTGCCCTCGGCGTCGGCCGTCGCCTGGACGCCGTCGGCCTTGCCCTCGAACTTGGGGCGGTTCGAACTGGTGCTCTGGACGAGGTAGTTCACCTTCGCGCCGGCGGCCGGCTTGCCCTCGTCGGTCACCAGGACCTGGAGCGCCTCGGCGAAGGGCTCGCCGGGCTCGGCCTGCTGCTTGTCACCGCCGGCGACCTTCACCTCGTTCGCCAGGTTCTTGACGTGCACGGTGAACGTCGTGGAGAGGCCACCCGGCGCCGTCGCCCGGACGGTGAAGTCGCCCTTCTTGCTGCTGCTGATGTAGATGACCGGCGTCTCCACGCGGCCCTGGGCGTCGCTCGCCAGCACGACGGACGTGGTGTTCTCACGCTCGCCGAAGTTCAGGCCCAGCTTCTGCGGGTCGTCGATCGCGAGCTTCACCGAGACGCCCTCGACCGGCTTGCCGTCCTTGTCCCGGACCACCGCGGCCATCGGCGGGACCTCGTAACCCGGCTCGACGGACTGCTCCGGGGCGGAGGCCGGGCTCAGCTCGGCGGGCGCGACGGCACCCTTCCACTGGATCACCACGCGGCCGTTGCCGCCGATGAGGTTGGCGCCGCCCTCGGCGATCCCCTCGGTCTCCGGCTCCCACCCCTTCGACCAGAACGGGTCGTCCTTCGCGGGCGCCGTGTAGCGGTCGCCGCCCAACACCCGCGCGTCGGTCACCCGGTCCGGGTTCGCGTAGCTGGTGCCGCCTCCGCCGCTGCCGCTGCCCTTGCCGGTCGGGTCGTCCGTGCCCGCGCCACCGCCGCCGCCCGCGTAACCGGCACCGCCGCCGCCACCGCCGGAGCTGCCCTTGCCGCCGGCACCGCCGCGGCCGCCCGCGGTCGCGTCGGCCCCCGCCGCGCCGTTGCCGGTCGCCGCGCCACCGGTGTTCTTGTCGGCGCCCTTGCCGCCGAAGGTCGACTCGGAGCCGTCCTGGCCCTTCTCGCCGCCCGCGGCACCGCCGGAACCGTGGCCCATCGAGATGCCGCCGGCGCCGCCTCCGCCGCCGGCGATCACCAGCGCGTCGCCGCCGCTGGTGCGGATGGCGCTGCTGTTGCCGCCGGGCTCGGCCCAGCCGCCCCCGCCGGCGCCGCCCCGCGCGTCGCCGAACGCCTTGCCGACGTAGTACCCGCCGACCGCGACGGACAGCGTCTCGCCGGGCGTGACCTTCAGCGAGCCCGCGGCGTATCCGCCCGCGCCGCCGGTCGCCATGCTGCTGCCCCAGCCGCCCTGCCCCCAGGCCCGCACGTCCAGCGAGTTCACGCCGGACGGGACCTGGAAGCTCTCCTTGTCACCGGTGAAGTCGTACAGTCGGCAGCCCGTGAAGCCCGCCGTCGGCACGCACGCCGAGCCGGCCACCGCTGAGGCGGCGGTCGCGGTGGGCGCCGAGGCCCAGCCGCCCGCGCCCAGTGTGACTAAGGCCAGGGCAGCGGCGCCGCGTCTGAGTCGGACACGGCGCAGGCCGGCGAAATCGCGAATCATCAACCACTCCATAGCTCGAAACCAGCTCCCCCCATGGGAGTTCCACAGATATGACGGTTCGGTGGAGGAAAGGTTGTACGCGTGAGGCGGAAGTGACCTGCCGTGCCCATTGCCCGGACATACCTCTATGACTAGCCTGTGTTCGTCATGCCGATCGTCTGTTGAAATTTCGAACACAGACACTGAGACCACAAGGGAGGGGGCCGGTCGTGGGACGCCTGGTACCTGCGGTGACCCGAGCTCTCGACATTCTCGAGCTCTTTCTCGACGGGGACGGGACACTCTCCGCCCCCGACATAGTGCGCAGGCTGCAGCTGCCGCGCACCACCGTCCACGAGCTGGTCACCACGCTCGCCGCCCGGTCTTACATCGTCCAGGTGCCAGGACAGCCCGGACGCTACCGGCTCGGCGTACGGCCGTACCAGCTGGGCAGCCGGTACGCCGAGCAGCTCGACCTCGCCGCCGAGGGCCAGCAGGTGGCCCGCACGGTCGCCGAGACCTGCGACGAGACCGTGCACGTGGCCATCCTGGAGGGCACGGACGTCATCTACATCGCCAAGGTGGACTCCACGCACGCCGTGCGCATGGTCTCCGCGGCGGGCCGGCGACTGCCCGCCCACTGCACCTCCGTCGGGAAGATGCTGCTGGCCTCCCTCCCCGAGCACGAGCTGGCGGCGCGTGTCCCGGAAGACGCCGATCTGGTCGCGATGACGCCCAACAGCATCACCCGGCCGGACGCCCTGCGCGAGGCCCTTGCCGAGATCCGGCAGCGCGGGGTCGCCGTGGAGCGCCGCGAGTCCAACCCGGACGTCTCCTGTGTGGCCGCGCCGGTGCAGGACCGCACCGGCCGGGTCGTCGCCGCGCTGTCCATCTCGGTGCCGATGATCCGCTGGAGCGACGACCGCCGTGTCGAGCTGGAGCAGCTCGCCGCGAAGGGCGCCGCCGAACTGTCCGAGCGGCTCGGCCACCGGAGGATGCCGTGACCTCCGCGTACGAGGTGGCGGTCCGGGCGGAGGCGACCCTCGGCGAGGGCCCGACGTGGGACGCGGCGGCCGGCCGGCTCCTGTGGATCGACATCCTGGGCTCGCGGGTCAACACCTACGACCCGGTCTCCGGCCGGCGTACCTCCCGCACCACCGACCAGCACGTGGGCGCGGCCAAGCCGCGCGCGGGCGGCGGCCTCGTCCTCAACCTCCGGGACGGCGTCGGCCTCCTGGACCCCGACGACACGTTCCGCTGGCTGCACCACGAGCCCGTCGCCGGGCGCCGCGCCAACGACGCCGCCGTCGCCGCCGACGGCTCCCTGTGGGCCGGCACCATGCGCTACGACGAGGCACCCGGCGGCGGCACGCTGTCCCGGATCACCGGCGACGGCACGGCTGACGTCGTCCTCGACGACGTGGCGGTGAGCAACGGCACGGGCTGGAGCCCCGACGGCCGGCTGATGTACTACATCGACTCGCCGACCCGCCGCGTCGACGTCTTCGACTTCGCCGACGGACGCCCCCTGAACAGGCGCCCGCTGGTGCAGATCGAGGAGGACGCGGGCTTCCCCGACGGCCTGACGGTCGACGCCGACGGCTGTGTGTGGGTCGCCCTGTGGGACGGCGGGGCGGTACGCCGCTACTCGCCGGCCGGCGAACTGGAGCGCGTCGTCGACCTGCCCACGCCCCGCGTGACGGCCTGCGCGTTCGGCGGCGCCGACCTGACCGACCTGTACATCACGACAGCCCGCGTCGGGCTGTCCGCACCACACCCGGTGGCGGGCTCGCTGCTGGTGGTGCCGGGAGCGGGCAAGGGCCTGGCGCAACCGGCGTTCGCTGGCTGAGCGCTGCTCGGCGCGCGGCTTGCTGGTTCCGGCCGTCCGCGGCTCCGCAGGAAGACGGCCTGCGGCTTGACGGGCGTCACACAAGCCGACCGCCGCGGACCTGCGGGGAGCCTTCAGTGGCCGAGCCGCGCGCGGCTTGGCGGCGTTGGTCGTGCGTCGCCTCGGTGGCGGACGGCCCGTGGTGGCGGGGGCTGGTTCGTGCGGCCGGGTGCCGGGTCTCTCCGGTGCGGGTGTTGGCCGGGTGGCTGAGCCGTGCGGGGTCAGAGAGTGTCGCGGGAGCCCGGCAGCGGTGCCGGGTCTCTCCGGTGCGCCCCGGCGGCCGAGCCGCGCGCGGCTCGGACTGCGTCCCGCGAGCCCGGCCGCCGCGGGATGCCGTGTCTGTCCGTGCGGGAGCCGGTTCGGCGGGCGCACCCCGTGCGGCTCGGCGGCAGCGGCCGTCCGCGGTCTTGGTGGCGGACGGCCCGTGGCTCGGCGGGTGTCACGCCAGGCCGGCGGCCTTTCGCTCCATTTCTGTCAGCGGGGGTCCGTTCAGCGGGGGCTTGAGCGGACCCACTGCCGCCGCCAGCAGCACCGACGGGGACAGCAGCACCGCCGCCCCCCGCTCGAGCGACGTCACGTCGGTCACCCGGCGGGCGATCCGGCCGTTGCCCGTGGCCGTGTACATGAGCCGGTCGACGTACCCGGCCAGGAGCCGGTCCCTGAGCGTGGGGCCGTTCTCCGTGGCGCCCGGGTAGAACACGTCCTGGCCTATGGCGAGGTCCCAGGCCGCGCCGACCGGCCGGACCACCGCCTTCTGGACCCGCCGGGCCAGCCGGGGCGCGCCCCATCCCTGACGCCGTAGCACCTTCCGCAGGATCAGCGCGCTCTGGGCGCCGACCGAAAGGCCGTGACCGTAGAGGGGGTTGAACGCGGCCAGGGCGTCGCCGAGGACGGTGAAGTTCTCGGGCCAGACCGGCATCCGTTCGAAGAAGTGGCGGCGGTTGAGGGTCGTGCGGGTGACCGACACGTCGGTCAGCGGCTCGGCCTGCTCCAGCAGTTCGCCGATCACCGGGTGCCGCAGCTCCTCGCGGGCGAACCGCACGAAGTCGTCGCCGGCGGCGGAGGGTTCGCCGCCCTGGGTGCCGTTCAGGGTGACGATCCACCGGCCGTTCTCGATGGGCAGCAGGAAGCCCGCCCGGCCCGGGACCCCTTCCCGGAGGTCGGGCTGCACGTTGATGACCGGGTAGCCGTCCCGGGCCGATTCCGGTGCGAGGTAGAGACGGCTGGCGTACACCAGCCCGGAGTCGACCTCGCGCCGCTCCGCCTCGGGCAGTCCGAGGGCCGTGAGCCACCGGGAGGCCCCGGAGCCGCGGCCCGTGGCGTCGACGACCAGGCCGGCCTCGATGACCCGCTCGCCCTCGTCGCGCCCGCGCACCCGCACGCCGGTGACCGCGGCCGCCGTACCTTCGAGCCCCACCACCTCGGTCCCGCCGAGCAGGTGGATCCGCTCGTCCGCGAGGACCTGGGCGCGGATCGTCGCGTCCAGCAGGTCCCGGCCGGCCAGGATCACGTGGTGGGACTCGGGCCAGCGCCGGAACCAGCCCCGCGTGCCGAGGACGACCATGTCGGTGGTGACCGGCGCCCGGCGCGCCCCGGCCGCCCGGAGCGCGCCGGTGGCCCCCGGCAGCAGTTCCTCCACCGCCCGCACGCCGCCCGACCACAGCATGTGGGCGTGCCGCGCCTGCGGCAGTCCCCTGCGGGGCTCGGGACCTTCGGGCAGTACGTCGCGTTCGACGACGACGACCCGGTCGGCGAACTCCGCCAGTGCGCGTGCCGCGAGCATGCCCGTGTGGGAGCCCCCCAGCACGACGGCGGTTCTGGCGGGGGTGGGTGGTTCAGTCATGCGCGGACACGCTCTCTGCCGGGGCGGCGGCGCGGGTGCGCACCGCCAAGATGTCGTCGGGGCTGCGGAGGGCTTCGGAGACGGCCTGGATCTCCCGCAGCAGATACGTGGTGTCCGGCTCGGAGGGCTGCCCTTCGCCGTCGGCTTCCGGCGCCCCCTCCGGGGGCCGCTCACCCGAGGCGGCGTCCACGATCGTCACGGCGGCGGCGAGGGCCTGTGCCCGGCCGCGCTCGAAGCCGAGGGCGACGGCGGCCTCGTAGGACCGGGCGCGCAGGTCCTCGTCGAGGTGCCGGGCCAGGTGGAGCAGCCCGTCGCGGATGAACGTCTCGCGGCGGATCAGGCGCAGTTCGGCGGTGGCGCGCAGCGTGAAGGGCTCGCGGCCGCCCGTCGCGGTCCGCATCAGCAGGTAGAGGGGCCGCAGGCGCCGGTGGCGTTCCCGCAGCCGCCAGCGCTCCTGGAGGTACTGGCCGGCGTGCGGGACGATGAAGCCGACCGCGACGAGGGTGGCGGCGACGCAGGCGGCCGACGGTGCCACGTTGGTGGACAGCCAGTCCAGGTCGTGACCGGTCCAGCGGGCGATCACGGCGGTGAGCTTGGCCGCGGCGAAGAACAGGTTCGTGGTGAAGCCGACACCCAGCAGTCGCAGCCCCCAGCGCAGCCAGGCGTCGAGGCCGTCGGTGCGGATCCAGTTCCAGACGAGCCGGGCCGTGACCGTGGAGGCGACCGTGTGCGCGGTCAGGTAGAGCACGATCTGCTCGCGCATGAACGGCGTGTTGGCGTAGTAGGTGTCCAGGTCCCGCAGCCGTTCCACGGGCGTGTCCGCGAGCGCGAAGAGCACCCACAGGGTGACGATCACCCCCGCGTAGACGGAGACGACCCACCGGGTGGCGCGGCGGGTGCGGTGCGCACGGTCGGTGAGGCCGTTGCGCCAGGCGATGATCAGCAGCAGCCAGGACGCGCAGAGCGTGGTGAGCAGGGAGTACACCCAGGGCGACGAGATGTTCGGGACGCCGGTGACCCGGTTGGTCCAGGCGATGGTGCCCGGGGCGGCGAACACGAACACCGCGCAGGCGAACAGCAGCAGACCGCCGACGGCACGCAGCAGCGGGTCCCGCCACATCTTGACGATGCTGGGCAGCTTGATCGCCAGGGCGGCGGTCAGGACCGCGGTCGGGAGCCAGAAGGAGATGTGCACCCCGCCGAGGAGACGGGAGGGGTCCAGCGCGAGGGCCGCCGGGCCCGCCACCGCGTGCGGGGACACCGGTGCGAAGGCGGTGATCACCGCGCCGTACCTCCGCGTCCGCGGTAGCCCATGGACCGCTGCACCGGGTCGAGGGGCGGGTTCGGGGACCCTTCGAAGGAGAGCAGGGGCCGGAAGACGGCGGCGAGGCGGTGGCCGAAGTCGTCGGCCTCGGACTCGTCGCGCTGCCGGGAGCCGTCGCGGGCGGCCACGGTCAACGCCACGTCCTTCCAGCCGGGCTGCTCGGCGAGAGCGTGCGCCGCCGCCGTACCGGCCACGTGGTGGTGGGTGTGTTCGGCGGTCATGTGCCACAACTCGTGTCCGAGGATGACCAGTTGCTGCATGGCCTCGGCCCGTTCCTCGACGATGACGAGGTCGAAGTCCGCGAACTCCACCCACAGGCCGGTGACTTCGATCTCGTCGGGGAACCGCTCGAAGCGCAGCTCGACGGGCCGTCCGCCGCGGCGGACGCTCATCTCCTCGCACAGTGCGGCGCACAACTCGCGGACGTCGGACGGGGGACGGGGTCTGGTACGCAGGGCGGTGGCGAGATCGGCCGCCAGAGCCCGCATCGTGGCGCCGCGCCGCGAACGCCGCAGCGCCGCGGCGATCCGGGACGCAGTCCTCCGCGCGCCCGCGATGTCCATCGTGCCCCCTTCTCACCGCCGTTCGGCGGCCCGTCCGAGATTACGCGTCCGGAACTGTCCGCGTCATGCGATCCCGCGACCGTTGTTCAACAAGGAACGATCACTTTCCGAAAGCCTTACCCGCCACTTTTCGATACCGCTCATTTCCGTCCGACCCATTGACGCGCAAGCGCTTCGAACTTACGGTCCCGTTCGAAGTTACGGGCATCATTCGGTATACCGAACACAATGAGGGCGGGGAATGGGACAACCTGGCCTGAATCGCAGGCAACTTCTGGCCGCTGCCGGCGGCCTGACGGTCGCGGGCAGCCTCGGCTTCGCGGCCCTCGGCACCGGCGCGGACGCGCTCGCGTCCAGCGCCCGCACCCGCGTGCGCTACTGGAACCTCTTCAGCGGCGGCGACGGCGCCAACCAGGTCACCATGGTCGACGCCTTCCGCAAGGCGAACCCGGAGACCGCCGTCAAGGCCTCCACACTCACCTGGGGCGGCCCCTACTACACCAAGCTCGCCATGGCCGCCGCCGGCAACCGCGCACCGGAACTCGCCGTCATGCACCAGGGCCGCGTGCCCGGCTTCGCACCCGGTCGCCTCCTGGACCCCTGGGACCTGGACCTGCTCGCCAAGTACGGCGTCCGCCAGGCCGACTTCAACCCGGTGCTGTGGCAACGCGGCGTCATCGACGGCAAGTTGTACGCCCTGCCCCTCGACATCCACGTCCAGCTGAACTTCTACCGCAAGGACGTGTGCGAGAAGGCCGGCCTCCTCGACGCCGACGGCCGGCTGCCCGCCGCCGGCTCCACCGACGAGTGGTTCGACATCCTCAAGGCGGCCAAAGCACGGCTGCGGAACGGACAGCAGACCCTCGGCCTGCACGCCTACGACCAGAACTTCGCCTGGTGGTTCTTCGTCGCCTTCTACCAGCAGCTCGCCGGAACCTACTTCGACGACGACCGCACCGACGTCACCTTCGACACCGACAAGGCCACCGAGGTCCTGGAGTTCCTCCGCAAGCACGTCACCGACGGCTACGTGAACCCCGGTGAGACGGACGCCGAAGCCTTCCTCGGAGGATCCCCGTTCGTGTGGGAGGGCAACTGGTCGGTGCCGTACTTCAACGGCGAGAAGCTGCAGTACGGCGCCCAGCCGCTCCCCCCGGTCTTCGGCGCACCGGCCACGCACGCCGAGTCGCACTCCTTCGTGCTGCCCCACCAGTCCGACCGCGGTGGCGCCGCCAACGAGGCCGCGCACCTGCTCGCCGCCTACATGGTCACCCACGCCACCGCCTGGGCGGCCGGCGGTCACGTCCCCGCCCACCTACCCACCTTCAAGGACCGGGCATACCTCGAACTCGCCCCGCAGGACGAGTACTCCAGGCCCGCCATGGACCACCCGGCCACCGAGCCCCGCGTCTGGTTCGCCGGCTCCACCGGCATCCTCGCCCAGCGCGTCGGCCCGATCATCGCCGCCTCCAGCCTCGGCTCCGCCAGACCGGACACCGCGGCCCGCCGGATGAAGTCGGCCCTGGAGCAGCTGCTCGCGATGAAGAACCCGATGGACGGCCGCACCGCCGCCGAGGAGCTCACGGTCACGGGAGGCGCCGCATGAGCAGCACCACGACCACCCTCGCGCCCGCCCTGCGCCCCCGCACGGCCACCGCCGCCGAGTCCGCCCGGGTGCGCTGGGGCCGCCGCTTCCAGCACGGCGGCTGGTTCGTCGCCCCGTTCCTGATCCTGTACGGCCTCTTCGTCATCGTGCCGGTCGCCCGCGGCCTCTACCTCAGCCTGACCGACGCCAACATCTCCGGCGACCACACCAGCTTCATCGGCCTCGACAACTACCGGGAGGCACTGAAGGACGACCTCGTCTGGTCGTCGCTGTGGCACAGCGTCCAGTTCACCCTGTACGTCGTCCCGGCGATCGTCGTCGTGGCCCTCCTGATGGCGTTGATCGCCCACCACACCGTGCACTTCAGGTGGCTGTGGCGGCTCTGTTTCTTCGCGCCGTTCCTGCTGCCGTCGGCCGTCATCGGCAATCTGTGGTGGTGGCTGTTCCAGCCCGTCAACGGCATGGTCAACCACGTCCTAGGCCTGGAAACCCCCTGGCTCACCCAGAAGTCCACCGCCATGCTCGCCGTGGTCATCGCCACCCTGTGGTGGACGGTCGGCTTCTCGTTCCTCCTCTACCTGGCGGCCCTCCAGGCCATCCCCCACCACCTCTACGAGGCCGCCGAGCTGGACGGGGCGGACGCCTTCCAGCGGCTGGCCCACATCACCGTGCCCAACCTGCGCAACATCACCGGCCTGGTCCTGGCCCTGCAGATCCTCGCCTCACTCCAGGTCTTCGACCAGGCCGTCGTGATGTACCAGTTCGGCCCGGGCCCCGAGGAGTCGACGCGCACCTTCGTCCAGTACACCCTCGAACAGGGCTTCACCAGCTACCGCGTGGGCTACGCCTCCGCGATCTCCTTCATCCTGTTCCTCATCATCGCCGTGGTCGCCCTCGGCCGGATGTGGCTGCTGCGCAACCGCGAGGAGGGCACCTCCCGATGACGACGCCGACGCCTGTCGTACGCAAGCCCAAAAGCACCTGGACACCGGCACAGATCGCCCTGACGATCGTCGCCCTGGTCCTGTCCGCGATCTGGGTCGCCCCGCTCGTGTGGGCCCTGTCGACGTCGCTGAAGACCCCCACCGAGTCGGTGACGTCCCCGCACTGGATCCCGGACGACCTCACGTTCGAGGCCTGGAAGGGCGTCCTCGACGCGGGCAACATCCCCAACTGGTTCGTGAACTCCGTCGTGGTCTCCGTCTGCGTCACGTTCATCGTGCTGCTCACCGCCTCGCTGGCGGCCTACGGCTTCGCCCGCACCGAGTTCCGCGGCAAGCCGGCGTTGATGGCGGTCACGATGGCGGGCCTGATGTTCTCGCCGGCGATCCTCGGCGTGCCGCTCTTCACCACCGTGCAGGCGCTCGGGATGGTCGACACCTACTGGGGCATGATCCTCCCGCAGTGCGCGCCGGCCGCGATGGTCTACATCCTCTACAAGTTCTTCCAGTCGCTGCCCCGCGAACTGGAGGAGGCCGCCTTCATCGACGGCGCGGGCCGCTGGCGGATCTTCTTCACGATCGTCCTCCCCCTGTCGAAGCCCTCCCTCTCGGCGGTGGGGATCTTCACCTTCATCGCCTCGTGGAACAACTTCATCTGGCCCTACATGGTGACCAACAACCCCGACCTGATGACCATGCCGAACGGCATCGCCACCGTGCAGAACGCCTTCGGGATCGTGTGGCCGCAGCTCATGGCCGGCGGCCTGCTCGCGGGCCTGCCGCTGATCGTCGTGTTCGTCTTCTTCCAGAGCCAGATCGTGCGGGGCGTGGCCCACACGGGTCTGGCGGGCCAGTAAGGAGCCCTGGTGCCCAAGCGCTTCAGACTCGCTGCCCTGCTCGCCGCGGCCGTGGTCGCCCTGCTGCCGAACACGGCCCGCGCCGACGTCACGTACCCCGACCCCCAGCGCGTCACGGGGCAGCAGATCATCCACGACCCCACGGTGATCCGCCTCAGGTCCGGCGGCTACGTCGCCTACTCGACCGGCGGTGTGATCGGCGCCCGCGTCTCCGCGGACCGGGTCCACTGGGCCGACGCGGGCAACGCCTTCGCCGAACCGCCGAGCTGGTGGTACGAGTACAACGACACCGGCGACCCGTGGGCCCCCGACATCTCCTACCGGGCGGGCCGGTACTGGCTCTACTACGCGGTCTCCTCCTGGGGCACCAACCACTCCGCGATCGGCGTCGCCACCTCCCCGACCGGCCTCCCCGGGACCTGGACCGACCACGGCAAGGCCTTCATCTCCGAGGCGACCGACACCTGGAACGCCATCGACCCGGCGATCGTCCGGGCGGACGGCCGGTGGTGGATGTCGTTCGGCTCGTACTGGACCGGCATCCGGATGGTCGAGCTGAACCCGAGGACGGGCAAGGCGGTACCGGACACCACGGTTCACCACCTGGCGACGCGCCCGGACGCGCCGTACGCGGTGGAGGGCCCGTACATCGTGAAACACGGCCGCCACTACTACCTCTTCGCTTCCTACGACGCCTGTTGCTCCGGCGTGAACTCGACGTACAAGATCAGGGTGGCCAGATCGACGAAGGTGACGGGCCCGTACGTCGACAGCGCGGGCAAGCCCATGCTGGAGGGCGGCGGCGACCTGCTCCTCGCCGGCCACGGCAGGTACGTGGGCACGGGCGGCCAGTCGGTCTTCCGCGACCGTGGCCAGGACTGGCTGGCGTACCACTACTACGACGCGGAGGACCAGGGCACGCCAAAGCTAGGGCTCAACAAGCTGAACTGGAAAAAGAGCGGCTGGCCAGAGGTCTTTTAGGGGCGCGGGGAACTGCGCGACCAGCCACACACGACCCGCACCCGGCGACGAAACAGAACCACCCCGAAAGGACCCCATGAGCACGACCGCCCGCTTCACCCTCGACCCCGCCTTCACCATCGGCGAAGTGAACCCCCGCCTCTTCGGCTCCTTCGTCGAACACCTCGGCCGCTGCGTCTACACCGGCATCTTCGAACCCGGCCACCCCGCCGCCGACGAGGACGGCATCCGCACCGACGTCCTGGACCTGGTCCGCGAACTCGGCGCGACCGCCATCCGCTACCCCGGCGGCAACTTCGTCTCCGGCTACAAATGGGAGGACTCCGTCGGCCCGGCGGAGGACCGCCCCCGCCGCCTCGACCTGGCCTGGCACTCCACCGAGACGAACCGCTTCGGCCTGTCCGAGTACATCGCCTTCCTCCGCAAGCTCGGCCCGCAGGCGGAGCCCATGATGGCGGTCAACCTCGGCACCCGTGGCGTCGCCGAGGCACTGGAACTCCAGGAGTACGCCAACCACACCTCCGGCACCGCCCTCGCCGAGCAGCGCATCGCCCACGGCGACAAGGACCCCTTCGGCATCAAACTGTGGTGCCTGGGCAACGAGATGGACGGCCCCTGGCAGACCGGCCACAAGACGGCCGAGGAGTACGGCCGGATCGCCGCCGAGACGGCCCGCGCGATGCGCCAGATCGACCCGGGCGTGGAACTGGTCGCCTGCGGCTCCTCCAGCCAGAGCATGCCGACCTTCGCCGAGTGGGAGGCGACGGTCCTCAAGGAGGCGTACGACCTCGTCGACTACATCTCCCTGCACGCCTACTACTGGCCGGAGAACGGCGACGTCGGCTCCTTCCTCGCCTCCGCCGTCGACATGGAGTCCTTCATCGACAACGTGGTCGCGACCGCCGACCACGTGGGCGCGAAGCTCAAGTCGAAGAAGAAGATCAACCTCTCCTTCGACGAGTGGAACGTCTGGTACCTGCCCGAGTGGGAGGAGCACGCGAAGACGTTCCAGCAGGACGACTGGCCCGAGGCCCCGCGCCTGCTGGAGGACAACTACAGCGTGATGGACGCGGTCGTCTTCGGCTCGCTGCTCATCGCCCTCCTCCGGCACGCGGACCGCGTCACCGTCGCCTGCCTCGCCCAGCTCGTCAACGTCATCGCGCCGATCATGACCGAGCCGGGCGGCCCGGCCTGGCGGCAGACGACGTTCTTCCCGTTCGCGCAGGCCGCGAAGTACGGCCGCGGCGAGGTCCTCGACGTCCGCGTCGACTCACCGACGTACGAGACGGAGAAGTACGGCGAGGCCGACCTGCTGCACGCCACCGCCGTCCGCGCGGAGGACGGCACGGTCACCGTCTTCGCGGTCAACCGCAGCCAGTCCGACGCGCTGCCGCTCGAGGTCGCCCTGAGCGGCCTCGACCTGTCCTCGGTCGTGGAGCACAGCGCCCTCGCGGACGCGGACCCGGACGCCCGCAACACCCTCGACGACCCCGAGCGGGTCGCCCCGCACCCGGTGGAGGGCACCGCCCTGACGGACGGCACCCTGACGGCCGTCCTGGAGCCGCTGTCCTGGAACGTGATCCGGCTGGCGTAGCAGCGGCGCAGCAGTCAGGGATCAGCGGCCGGGGGAGTCCACCGGTGCCACCGGCACTCCTCCGGCCGCCACCCCCAACAGGGTCAGCCGCACGTCCCGCAGGCCCGACGGTGTGGTCCCGTCGGACAGGACCGCCAGCGCCAGTGTGTTGGTGCCACGTGTGCGCAAAATCCCGTTCGGCAGGACGAAGGTGTGCTGCGGGCCCACGTCGTTGATGTACTGGCCCATGTTCCAGCCGTTCAGGAAGATCTGGACGCGGTAGGCGCGGGTCGGGTCGTCGTCGAGGGTGAGCCCGATCGAGGCATCGGTCCCGGGGTCGACGGCCAGCCGGAAGGTCTTCCGGTACCAGGTGACGCCCTGTCCGTGGTCGGCGTGCGGCAGGTCCACCGTCCGCCACTCGCCGTCCGCGAACCCGGGCAGGTGCCAGCCCTCCCGCTCCCCGAACAGCCCGCCGGTGTTCATCGGCCCGCGCACGGGGTCGGGTCCGGCCGTGCCCTGCAGCCGCCAGCTCACCTTCGGCTGCGGCGAGGCCCCCTTGAAGGTGACCTCGGTGAGGCCGCGTGCCACCTTGTGCGCGTCGTCCGCCGCGCCGTCCTGGTCGTGCTGCATGCGGCGGACGAGGACGGACAGGACGTGCGTGTCACCGCCACCGCCTCCGTAGCGGAGTTTCCCGGGCAGGGCGAAGGTGGCCGTCTCCGCCCAGCTGCCCTTCCCCACCGTGTCCTCGTCGGGCACCGGCATGCGGTGCGTGCCCAGCGGCGTCCCGTCGAGCCACGCCATCAGCAGGCCCTGGGTGCCCGTGCTGTAGGAGAGGGAGACCGACTCGGCGCCGGATGCGCCGGTGAAGCGCCCCCGGTACCAGACGTCGCCGTAGTGGAAGCCGTAGTCGTCCGCGAAGAGGACGGGCTGCCCCTCGGGCACGGGCGTGATGCTGAACGACGTCTTCTTGTCGGCGACGGGCCAGGCGGAGTCGTCGAAGTCCGGGTCGGATTCCGGGTCCTCCGTCCGCCGTCGCCAGCCCGAGGCCAGCGCGGGCAGCGTCACGGGGCCCACGGCGGGCAGCAGCGGCTCGGCCAGCAGACTGCCGGTGGCGCTGATCCTGGTGCGCAGCGGCCGCTGGTTCCAGGTGACGTGACCGACACCCCGCGGGGCCCACACCTCGAGGCCGGTCGCGCCGTGGGTGTCGCCGGTCAGGTGCACCGTGTCGCCGCGCACGGTCACCTCGCGCACCAGCGGCGGACCGTACACCAGCACCGTGCCCGACGGGGTGTCGAACGGCCACATCCGCCGGGCGTTCGCGTCGTCGGCGAAGAGCAGCAGCATCGGCCGCTCGGACCCGGCGGCCTCGATCCTGACCCGGGTCAGCCCGCCGACGCCGAGCGGCGCGGTCACGCGCAGCAGACCGCGGTCGTAGATCCACGCGCCCTCGGGGTCCAGCCGGGTCGCCTCCACGTCCTGTGGGCTCTCCAGCGCGATCTGCGCCATGTCGCCGTGCCGCCCCGCGAAGAGGGCGATGTCCAGCCGCCCCGCGGTGAGACAGAACATGGGCGGCACGGTGGCGTACTTCAACTTCCGCCGCCCCAGGGCCAGATCGGCGGTCAGCAGCAGCGCGTCCCGGGCCGGGACGGTGAACGGCACCGCGAACCCGGCGTCCGGCATGGTCGAGGAGATGTCCTCGTCGGTGTCGTTGCGCACGACGTAGACATGGGAACCGGTGTCGGGATTGGTGAGGTGGTACACCTTCAGCCGGTCGTCCGTCGCCCTCACCTGCGCCGCCCGGTCCAGCTTCGCGAAATCCGGCACGCGTTGCAGCAGATGCCCCAGCTGGTGCATCGGGGCCAGCTTGGCGGTGGCCCTGCGCCCCTCGTCGATGGCCGCCCCGTAGTCGTACGACGTGTAGACGGCCGGCGCGGGCAGCCAGCCCCAGGAGGTGCCGCCGAAGGTCATGTAGACGTTGGTCAGCGTGATGCCGCCCGCGAGGTCGGTGAGGTGGAAGCGCCGCTCGTAGGCCGCGTCCCGGGTGCGCCGCGCCTCGGCGTACCCCTTGCCCTGGAAGGTGACACCGCCCCACGCGTCGGACCCACCCCCGCCGGACTCGGAAAGGAAGCCGGGCGTCCCGAGGCCGGCCGTGGCCCCGCCCTTGCCGCCGCCGGCGCCGAAATGCCCCTGGTCCGGCGGCACCTGGGCGGGATCGGGATGCTCGTCGAAGCCGTACAGCCAGCGCCCTCTCTCGCCTCCGGTGTCGAACGACCCCGGCAGCCAACGGCCGTTCCTGCCCTTGTCGTTGTGGAACAGGGGGACGTCGATCCCGTCGGCCCGCACCTTCTTGTACAGGTGGGACATGTACTCCCGGCCGATGGGGTCGCCGGCGAAGGAGTCGTACTCGTTCTCGATCTGGTAGAGCAGGACCGTGCCCGTGCCCCGGGTGAACTGGTGCCGGGCGGCGATCGCGTTCACCTCGGTCAGCCACTCGTCGGCGTGCTTCAGGTAGGCCGGGTCGGAGGTGCGGGCCCGGCCCTCGGTCGCCGTGAGCCAGCCGGGGAAGCCGCCGGCGTCGACCTCCGCGCCGATGTACGGGCCCGGGCGCAGGATGACGTACAGGCCGGCCTCGGCGGCCGTGCGCAGGAACAGGCCGAGGTCGCGGACGCCCGTGAAGTCGTACTCGCCGGGCGCGGGGGAGTGGTAGTTCCAGGCGACGTACGCGCTGACCGCGTTGTGGCCGTGCGCGCGCATCTTCTGCAGGACGTCCCGCCACAGCGACGGGCTCGGCAGCCGGAACGGGTGCATCTCGCCCGACCACAACACCAGCCGCCTGCCGTCGACGAGCAGTGAGTACCGGTCGAAGCCGACCGAGTGGCGGCGGCGGTCGGCGGCGGGCGGGCCCGGCGCGGGCCCCGTGGGAACGCTGCGGGACACGCGGGCGTTCGACGTGAAGCCGCCGCTGCCGCTCAGCGCGAGGCCGAGCGCCGTGGTGCCGGCGAGGGCGCTGAAAGTACGTCTGCTGAGCCCCAAGGGAGCGCCTCCTGTAGTGCCTGTGCCGTCCGCGACCGAGGGTGCTGGGTCATTCTGTACGGTCGGACGCCGCACAATTGTCGTATGAGGATCTCTGCGCGGGCGGACTACGCGGTACGGGCGGTGCTGGAGGTCGCCGTACGGCAGGACGGCGGACCGGTGAAGGCGGAGACCGTCGCGGCCGTCCAGGGCATCCCGCACAAGTTCCTGGAGGGCATTCTCGGCGACCTGAGACGCGGCGGCATCGTCGACAGCCGGCGCGGCGGGGGCGGCGGCTACCGGCTGGCCCGCGAGGCCGGGGCGATCACGGTCGCCGACGTCATCCGCGCAGTCGACGGGCCCATCGTGTCGGTGCGCGGCGAACGGCCCACCGGCCTCGCGTACACCGGATCGGCCCAGCCCCTGCTGCCGTTGTGGATCGCGCTGCGGGCCAACGTCCGCAAGATCCTGGAAGGCGTCACCATCGCCGACATCGCGGCGGACGCCCTGCCGGAGCCGGTACAGCGGCTGGCGGCGGAACCGGCCGCCTGGGAGAACCCCTGAGCCTGTGAGGGCTCCTCCTCCGGGTCCCGGGTTCCACCCGGAATGACGACTCCCGGTCACGTCCCGTTCACCGCGGAGCCGGCCGGGGTCCGGTCGGCGTGCCCGCCCGTGGCGGTGTGAACGGGTCGGGGTGAATGGCCGGAGTTCGACCTGTCCATGACATGTCAGGTCTCCCTACGATGCGATCGCCCCGCGTCTCCACAGCAACTGCACAGAGTCTCCACAGCGTTGGAACCCGGAGCCGGGGCCCATCCACCCCCCACCGATCCCATCGAAAGGGAGGGACAGTGACCACTGGCCTGCTCCTGGGTGGCGCGGTCGCCGCGCTCCTCACCGCCGCACTGCCCGCGCAAAGCCCGTCCTCCGGGTTCGAGGACCCGCCCCCGGACAAGATCGTCATCAAGGTCGCCACGGTGAACGGCTCCGGCTGTCCGCAGGGCACGGCCGCGGTGGCCGTCTCCGAGGACAACACCGCCTTCACCGTGACGTACAGCGACTACCTCGCCCAGGCCGGCGGCAACTCGGACCCCACGGCCTTCCGCAAGAACTGCCAGCTCAACCTGCTCGTCCACGTCCCGCAGGGCTTCACGTACGCCGTCGCCAGCGCGGACTACCGCGGCTTCGCCGCACTCCAGTCCGGCGCGAGTGCCGTCCAGAGAGCCTCGTACTACTTCCAGGGGTCCTCGAGCACGGTGTTCAAGAGCCACCCCTTCGCCGGCCCCTACAACGACAACTGGCAGGCCACCGACACCACGGACTGGGCCCAACTGGTCTGGGCGCCCTGCGGAGTCCAGCGCAACTTCAACATCAACACCGAGCTCCGCGTGACGGCCGGCAGCCAGGCGCCGGGCAAGGTCAGCTTCATGACGATGGACTCGACGGACGGGGACATCAGCACGGTCTACCACCTGGCGTGGAAGGAATGCCCGGAGTCCTGACGAGGCACCGCGGTGGCCTCGCGAGCGGCGGGGCCACCGCCGGTCCGTCCATGGCGTGCGGGTGAGTGATTGTCATGAAAATTGTCATGACCACGACATCATCGAGCGAGTCGGTTCTGCCGGACTCCCGCCGGTCGGGTAAAGCGACAATCCGTCAAGTCCTTGCGAGAGCCCGTCCTGCGAGGCGGGGCGAGGTAGCGTGGCGACCTAAAGGGACAAAACGGGTCGAAAGCTTCGAAGGGTTTCGCATGGGAGTACGAATGAGGCTGACCGGACGCGTCGAACAGCGCATCGCCAAGGACTTCCCCGGCCGCGACGGCCGGGTCGTGGAGGAACTCCTCGCCGAACTCGTTCACCACCTCACCGAGCGGGGCGACAGCGAGGACAAGGAACGCATCGCCGCCGCGACCCTCCTGTGCAGCCGGGGCCGCATGGACCGCCTCCTCGACGCCCTGCAGCTGGCCAAGGAGGACTGGCGCGACGTGCTGGTGGGGGCGGGACTGGCGGACGCGGGCTGGCGGGAACGGCTGGAGGCGGACTTCGGGCCGGGGGTGTGAGGAAAGGCCTGCCGCGGCCGTGACCGAGGAGGTGTCGTACCAGGGGAAGCGACGACTGGGGCTGCGCGGACCATTGACGCGCAAGGGGTTCGATTCTACGGTCCGTCCGAGGTTCTGATCGGTGATCGAAATATCGAACGGACCGTATCCCCGCACAAGGAGGCCCCGCGTGAGCCGCACCTCCCGTACCCCCCGCCGAACCGCCCTCCTCGCCGTCCCCGCCGCCGTCCTGCTCGCCCTGATACCGAGCAGCGCGTCCGCCTACCCCGACCCCGGCCGGGTCACCGGCGACATCGTCGTCCACGACCCGACGATGATCCGCACCTCCTCCGGCCGCTACCTGCTCTACGGCACCGGCGGCGGCCTCGACCACAAGAGCTCCACCGACCGGACCGCCTTCGCCGCCGGCGCCGACGCCTTCCTGGCCAAGCCGGGTTGGTGGTCGTCGTACGCCACCGAGGCCTGGGCGCCCGACATCTCGTACCACGGCGGCAAGTACCTGATGTACTACGCCGTCTCGACCTTCGGGTCGAACAGGTCCGCCATCGGACTGGCGACCTCGGCGACCGGGCTGCCCGGCTCCTGGACCGACCAGGGCACCGTCTACACCTCCACCACCTCCAGCGACTACAACGCCATCGACCCGAACCTCTTCGTGGACACCGACGGCACGTGGTGGCTGTCCTTCGGCAGTTGGTGGACCGGCCTGAAGATGATCCAGATCGACCCCGCGACCGGCAAGCAGCTCGCCGGGAACACCACGCGCCACTCGATCGCCTCCCGCCCCACCGGGACCAAGGCCGTCGAGGCCCCGTCCGTCGTCAAGCGGGGGAGCCACTACTACCTCTTCGCCTCGTACGACACGTGCTGCGCCGGCACCGGCTCGACGTACAAGGTCAAGGTCGGCCGCGCCACGAGCGTCACCGGGCCGTACCACGACAAGAACGGCGTCCCGATGACGAACAACGGCGGGACGCCGGTGCTGGAGACCCACGGGAGCGTGATCGGCCCCGGCGGGCAGTCGATCATGAACGACTCCGACGGGGACCTGATCGTCTACCACTACTACGACGGCAACGACAACGGCACGCCCAAGCTGGGCGTCAACCTGCTGAACTGGAGCTCCGGATGGCCCGTCGCATACTGACCCTGCTGGCAGCGCTGCTGCTGGCTCTCTCGCTCGGGCAGTCGTCCGCGAGCGCGGCCTCGTTCACCAACGCGATCAAGACGCAGAAGGGCGCCGACCCCTGGATCTCGTTCCACCAGGGCAACTACTACATGGTGACGACCAGTTGGACCGACGTCATCACCGTGCGCAAGTCCGCCACCCTCGCCGGCCTGGCCACCGCGCCCAGTGTCCAGGTGTGGAAGGGCGACGCCGCCTCCCCGGGCTTCAACACCTGGGCGCCCGAGATGCACTTCCTCAACGGCCGCTGGTACCTGTACTACGTGGCCGGACAGAACGTGTCGGACTACAACCCGACCCAGCGCACGCATGTGCTGGAGAGCGCGGGCTCCGATCCCATGGGTCCGTACACCTACAAGAACCAGCTCAACTCCGCCTGGATGCTGGACCCGACGGTCGCCACCGTCAACGGGCAGCTGTACCTGTTCGGCAGCGCGAGCGGAGGAGGCACCCAGAACCTCGTCGCGGCGCGGATGTCCAACCCGTACACCCTCGCCACCGGCTTCTCCACCATCTCCACGCCGACCAACTCCTGGGAGAGGTCCGGCGCCGCGGTGAACGAGGGGCCGGAGATCCTCCAACGCGGCGGCAGCACCTTCCTCATCTACTCGGCGAGCGGCTGCTGGACCCCCGACTACAAGCTCGGCCAGCTCACCCTCACCGGCTCCGATCCGCTGTCCGCGTCCTCGTGGACGAAGAAGTCCACGCCGGTGTTCCAGCGCAACGACGCGAACGGCGTCTACGGTCCCGGTCACCACGGCCACTTCAAGTCCCCTGACGGCACCGAGGACTGGATCGTCTACCACGCCAACGACGCCGCCTCCGAGGGCTGCGACAACGGGCGTACGGCGCGGGCCCAGAAGCTCACCTGGAACTCCGACGGCACGCCGAACCTCGGTACGCCGGTCAGGCTCGGGGCGAGCCTGACCGGCCCGTCCGGTGAGCCGTCCGCCGCCTCGACGACGTACACCATCAGCAACCGCAACAGCGGCAAGTGCCTCGACGTCGCGGCAAGTTCGTCGGCCGACGGCGCCAACGTCCAGCAGTACACGTGCGGCGGCGGGAACAACCAGAGGTGGCGGATCGAGGACCAGGGCGACGACACCAGCCGGCTCGTCAACGTGGCCACCGGCAAGGTCCTCGACACCGCCGACTGCTCGTCCGCCGACGGTGCCGACCTGCGGCAGTGGTCCTGGCTCGACAACACCTGCCAGCGGTTCCGGTTCCTGGCCACCGACAGCGGCTACGTCCGCATCGTGAACCAGGCCACCGGCAAGGTCGCCGACGTCGCGAACTGCTCCACCGCGGACGCCGCCGACGTACGTCAGTGGTCGTGGCTGAACAACGCCTGCCAGCAGTGGAGGCTGAACCCGGTTTGAGGCAGCCCCCAGAGACGGTTTCTCGCCCCCGCCGCCCCTTCCCTTTCCCGTCCTTCCGGGGCTCCGCCCCGGACCCCGCTCCTCAAACGCCGGAGGGGCTGAATTTCAGCCCCTCCGGCGTTTGAGGACGAGGCCCTTCGGGCCGAAGCGGGGGTCTGGGGGCGCAGCCCCCAGGGACGGGACGGGAAGGGAAGGGGCGGCGGGGGCGAGACCAGTCACGAACCTGCGGCGTCCAGGCGTCTCAGCCGGCCTGGCCCATGCCCGCCGCGTTCGGCCAGCGCTGGGCACCCGGCCAGCCGGTCGCCGGAGCCGTCGACAGGTCCTGCACGCCGGCCGGGGCGGTCATGCCGCGGACCTGGGCCGCGGTGAGGCCGCCGCGGGCGGGGACACCCGGCGGGGTCTGGCCGGTCATCGCGGCGACGGCGGGCATCGGAGCGGCCATGGGGGCCGGAGCCGGCGCCTGCATCGGGTTCGGGGGCTGCATCGGGTTCGGGGCCTGCGACGGCACCGGAGCCGGGGCCGGGTAGCCGACCGGCTGTGGGGCCGCCTGGGCCACCGCCGGCATCGGCATCCCGGTCCCGAACGGCTGGGCCGGCTGGGCCGGCTGTGGGGTCTGGGCCGCGGCGGGCATCGGCATGCCGGCGCCGATGGACGGGGCGGCCTGGGGCCCCGGGGCGGCGGCCATGGCCTGAGCGGCGAGGCCCTGCATGCCGGAGCCGTTGGTGGCGCCGACCAACCGGTCGACTGCCGCCGTACCCGAGCTGTAGCTGGTCCCTGTAGCCAGCTCGGGCACGGCGGCTCCCCTCCTGGTCCCGTAGAGCACCTGTTCCAGGCCGGACACCAGGCGACGCACGTCCACCTGGGGGCGCACCACGAGTCGCAGGAAGCGACTTGAGGAGCCGATCTTGTTGCCGCACTCGCGGACGAGGATCCGGTGCTCGGTGAGCATCCGGTCCCGGACCACGGTGCCTTCGGCGCCCACGGGCAGGCGTACGAAGAGGAAGTTGCCCTGTGACGGGTAGACCGTCAGTCCGGGCAGGGACGCGAGCTGGCCGGCCATGTCCAGGCGGTCGCGGCGGACCTGCTGGAGGCTCTGCGCGTACTCGGCACCGTGCTGCTTGAGGATGAACACCACGTGCTCGGCGAAGGAGTTGAGGTTCCACTTGGGCAGCATCGAGCGGACGCGGCCGGCGAGGGACGGGTTGGCGACCAGGTAGCCGAACCGTATGCCGTGCAGGCCGAAGTTCTTGCCGAGGCTGCGCAGCACGATCACGTTGGGCCGCAGCATCGCCTCCTGGACGACGCTCGGCTCGACCTCCGCGTCCGCGAACTCCAGGAACGACTCGTCGATGATGACCAGGTCCAGGTCCGCCATCGCGTCCATGAACTGCACGATGGCGTGCTTGTGCAGGAAGCCGCCGTCGGGGTTGTTCGGGTTGCAGATCACGGCCACCCGGGTGCCGCGCGCCCGGATGAACTCGGCGTACTGCGCGAGGTCCAGGGCGAAGCCGCTGGACTCCTGGAGCGGGAACATGTCGACCCGCTTGCCGGTCTCCATCGGCTGGTCGGTCCAGCGGCCGAAGGTGGGGACGGGGATGGCGAGGGACTCCCGCACCAGCAGGTGGTCGATCCAGGTGATGAGTTCGGTCGAGCCGTTGCCCATCGCCACGCACTGCGGGGGGAGCTGGAGCAGGCTGCACAGCTCGGCCGTGATGGTGTCGGCGCTGCTCGGGTAGTACGTGATGATGTCCCGCAGCCGCCCTGCCATCTCCTCGAACATGGCAGGCGTGGGGAAGTACGGGTTGCAGGGGATGCAGAAGTCGACCGGACCGGCTCCTTCGCCGCCCTCCCGCGTGAGCGCCGCCATCGACGGGCTGTGCGCCGCGGTGCTGCGGAACAGCGAGGTGACGTTGTCAGCCAAAGGGAGCCTCCGTATGGGGCGGGCCCGGTGGGGACGACTGGGCCCGTCGTCATTGGGTGGCCCGCGCGGGGGAGCGCGGGCCGCCCTTACATACGGAGGCTCGGGTGGTGCTGTTCAACCGCTGAGAAACGGGTAGGAACTTGTGCGCCACCTGTGCGGAACGGTTACGCGTGGAACGAGTGCACCGTCGTCGACCGGTACGTCTGCCCAGGTCGGAGCACCGTCGAGGGGAACGACGGCTGGTTCGGCGAGTTGGGGAAGTGCTGCGTCTCCAGGCAGAGGGCGTCCCCCTGGCGGTAGATGCCGCCGCCCGTGCCGACGAGGGTGCCGTCGAGGAAGTTGCCCGAGTAGAACTGCAGTCCCGGCTCGGTCGTCGCGATCTTCATGGTCCGTCCGGAGGACGGGTCCCTCAACGTCGCGACGTGCTCCGGCTCGCCCGTGATCCCCTTGTCGAGGACGTAGTTGTGGTCGATGCCCTTGGCGTACAGCAGCTGTTGGTGGGCGGCCCGGAGGTCCTGGCCGACCGTCTTGGTGCGGCGAAAGTCGAAGGGGGTGCCGGCGACGTCCGCCGGCTCGCCGGTGGGGATCAGCCCCGGGTCGACCGGCGTGTAGCGGGAGGCCGCGATCTCCAGCTCGTGGTCGTGGGCGGTGCCGCTGTTCTCGCCGGCCAGGTTCCAGTAGACGTGGCTGGTGAGGTTCACGACGGTGGCCCTGTCGGTGGTGGCCTCGTAGTCGATGCGCCAGTCGCCCTGCCCGGTGAGGGTGTACGTCACCTTCGTCGTGAGCGTGCCGGGGTGGCCCATCTCGCCGTCGGCGCTCGTGCGGTACAGGTACAGGCCGACGTCGGAGCCCTCGGTGAACGGCTCGACGTCCCACACCTGCTTGTCGAAGCCCTGGGCGCCGCCGTGCAGGCTGTTGACGCCGTCGTTGACGTCCACCTGGTGGCTCGTGCCGTCCAGGGTGAACCGGCCCTCGGCGATGCGGTTGCCGTAACGGCCGATCAGCGCGCCGAAGTACGGGCTCTGGGCGACGTAGTCCTCGAGGGTGCGAAAGCCGAGGGAGACGTTGGCGTACCGGCCCTCGCGGTCCGGGATCTCCAGGGACTGGACGACGCCACCCCAGGACAGGACCTTCAGGAGGGTGCCGCCGTTCTCCAGTGCCCAGCTGTGGACCTCGGTGCCGTCGGCGAGCGTGCCGAAGTGCGATTTCACAGGCTTCCTCCTGCCTCCCGTGGAAAGGGGCCCCGCCTTCCGGCGGGGCCCCTTCACGTGCCGACGCGGTGGGTTACGAACCGACCTTGCGCTTGTTCCACACGTCGAAGCCGACCGCCGCCAGCAGGACCAGGCCCTTGATGACCTGCTGCCAGTCGGTGCCGATGCCGACCAGGTTCATGCCGTTGTTCAGCACGCCCAGGACCACACCGCCGATGATCGCGCCGAGGACGGTACCGACACCGCCGCTCATCGACGCGCCGCCGATGTACGCGGCCGCGATCGCCTCGAGCTCGAAGTTGAGGCCGGCCTTGGGCGAGGCCGCGTTGAAGCGGGCGGCGAAGACCAGACCCGCCAGGGCCGCGAGCATGCCCATGTTCAGGAAGAGCAGGAAGGTGACCTTCTTGTCCTTCACGCCCGACAGCTTGGCCGCGGGCAGGTTGCCGCCGATCGCGTAGATGTGGCGGCCGATGATCGCGTTGCGCATGACGTAGCCGAAGCCGACGACCAGCACACCGAGGATCAGCAGCACGATCGGGGCGCCCTTGTAGCTGGCGAGCAGCATCGTGACGGTGAGCACGGCGGCCACCAGCGCGACGAGCTTGAGCGCGAAGAGCTTGGCGGGCGGCACCTCGAGGGCGAACTCCTGCTGCCGCTTGCGGTCGCGGAGCTCCTGGAGCACCACGAACACGATCACGGCGAGGCCGAGCAGCAGGGTGAGGTTGTGGTAGTTGGTGTCCGGGCCGACCTCGGGCAGGAAGCTGTTGGCGACCTTCTGCAGGCCCTCCGGGAACGGGCCGATCGTCTGGCCCTCGAGGAAGATCTCCGTGAGCCCGCGGAAGGTCAGCATGCCCGCCAGCGTCACGATGAACGACGGGATGCCGAGATACGCGATGAAGAACCCTTGTGCGGCGCCGGCCGCACCTCCGATGGCCAGGCACATCACCAGGGCGATGGGCCAGGAGATGTCGTGGTTGACCATCAGCACGGCTCCCACCGCGCCCACGAACGCCGTCAGCGAGCCGACCGACAGGTCGATGTGTCCGGCGATGATGATGAGCATCATGCCGATCGCGAGGATCAGGATGTAGCTGTTCTGCAGCACCAGGTTGGATACGTTGCGCGGCAGCAGCAGGTCACCGTTGGTCCACACGGCGAACAGCACCACGATCAGACCGAGGGCGAACAGCATGCCGTACTGCCGCATGTTGCGGCGCATGCCGTCCAGCATCATCTGCAGCAGGCTGTCACCGGTCGCCGAACCGCCCTTGCCGGGCGGCGCGGGGGCCGGCGTCTTGGCGGTCACGTCCGTGCTCATCGGGTTACCTCTTTGTCCTTTGTCATCTGGCGCATCAGTGCTTCCTGCGAGGCCTCGGCCCGCGAGAACTCACCGGTCAGCCGCCCCGCGGCCATCGTGTAGATGCGGTCACACATGCCCAGCAGCTCCGGCAGCTCGGAGGAGATGAAGACGACCGCCTTGCCCTGGGCCGCCAGCTGGTCGATGACCGTGTAGATCTCGTACTTGGCACCGACGTCGATGCCGCGCGTCGGCTCGTCCAGGATCAGCACCTCCGGACCCGCGAAGATCCACTTGCTGAGGACGACCTTCTGCTGGTTGCCGCCGGACAGCTTGCCCACCGGCTCGAAGACGGTCGGCGCCTTGATGTTCATGGACTTGCGGAAGCCCTCGGCGACCTGCCGTTCCTCGTGCTCGTCGACGACACCGCGCTTGGCGACCTTCCCCAGGGCGCTGAGCGAGATGTTCCGGTTGATGTTGTCGATGAGGTTGAGGCCGTAGTGCTTGCGGTCCTCGGTGACGTACGCGATGCCGTGCTTGACCGCCTCGGAGACGGTCTTCGTACGGATCTCCTTGCCGTCCCTGAGGACCGTGCCGCCCGCGTACCGGCCGTAGGCGCGGCCGAAGACGCTCATCGCGAGTTCGGTGCGGCCGGCGCCCATCAGGCCCGCGATACCGACGATCTCACCCCGCCGCACGGACAGGGACACGTCGTCGACCACCTTGCGCTGCTGGTCGATCGGGTGGTGCACGGTCCAGTCCCGGATCTCCAGGGCGGGCGAGGCGCCCTCCTCCGGCTCGTGCGGCGTCCGCTCCGGGAAGCGGTTCTCCAGGTCGCGGCCGACCATCCCGCTGATGATCCGGTCCTCGGTCGTCTCCGCGGCCTTCACGTCGAGCGTCTCGATGGTGCGCCCGTCCCGCAGGATGGTCACCGAGTCGGCGACCTTGCGGATCTCGTTCAGCTTGTGGGAGATGATGATCGAGGTGATGCCCTGCTTCTTCAACTCCAGGATGAGATCCAGGAGTTTGCCGCTGTCCTCGTCGTTCAGAGCCGCGGTCGGCTCGTCGAGGATGAGCAGCTTCACCTTCTTCGACAGCGCCTTGGCGATCTCCACGAGCTGCTGCTTGCCCACGCCGATGTCGGCGACGCGGGTCTCCGGGTGGTCGCCGAGACCGACCCGGCGCAGCAGTTCGCTGGCGTGCCTGAGGGTGTCGTTCCAGTTGATGAACCCGCGCGAGGCGTGCTCATTGCCGAGGAAGATGTTCTCCGCGAGGGAGAGGTAGGGCACCAGGGCCAGCTCCTGGTGAATGATCACGATGCCGTGATGCTCACTGGCCCGGATGTCCTTGAACTCGCAGACGTCACCCTCGAAGAGGATCTCGCCCTCGTACGTGCCGTGCGGGTGGACGCCGGAGAGGACCTTCATCAAGGTCGACTTGCCGGCGCCGTTCTCCCCGCAGATGGCGTGGACCTCGCCCTGCTGGACGGTCAGTGTGACGTCCGACAGCGCTTTTACGCCGGGAAAGGTCTTGACGATCGAGCGCATTTCCAGGACGGGTCCCGCCATGGTCGTGCCTTCCAATCACTAGGGGGTGGCGGTTACTTCAGGTCGCTTTCCTTGATGTAGCCGGAGTCGACGACGACCGTCTGGTAGTTGGCCTTGTCGACGGCGACCGGCTCCAGCAGGTAGGCCGGGACGACCTTCGAGCCGTTGTCGTACGTCTTGGTGTCGTTGGTCTCGGGCTTCTTGTCGTTCAGCAGCGCGTCGACCATGTTCGAGGACACCTTGGCGAGCTCGCGGGTGTCCTTGTACACGGTCATCGACTGCTGGTCGGCGATGATCGACTTCACCGAGGCGACCTCGGCGTCCTGGCCGGTGACGACCGGCAGCGGCTTGCTCTTGGAGCCGTAGTCGTCCGACTTCAGCGCGGAGAGGATGCCGATGGAGATGCCGTCGTAGGGCGAGAGGACCGCGTCGACCCGCTCGCTCTTGTAGGCCGAGGTCAGGATGTCGTCCATGCGCTTCTGGGCGACTCCGCCGTCCCAGCGCAGGGTGCTGACCTGGGTCAGCTTGGTCTGGCCGGAGCGGACGACGAGCTGCTTCTTGTCGATGTAGGGCTGCAGGACGTTCATCGCGCCCTGGAAGAAGTACCGGGTGTTGTTGTCGTCGTTCGAGCCGGCGAAGAGCTCGATGTTGAACGGGCCCTTCTTGCTGCCGTCCTTCAGGCCGAGCTTCTCCACGATGTAGTTGCCCTGGAGCTCGCCGACCTTCTCGTTGTCGAAGGAGGCGTAGTAGTCGACGTTCTCGGTGCCGAGGATCAGGCGGTCGTAGGAGACGACCGGGATGTCGGCGTCCTTGGCCTGCTGGAGCACGTTGTTCATCGACTTGTTGTCGATCGCCGCGATGATCAGCGCCTTGACGCCCTGCGTGATCAGGTTCTCGACCTGAGAGACCTGCTGGTCCGGGTCGTCCTCGCCGTAGACCAGCTTGGTCTTGTAGCCCTTGGACTCCAGGTCGGCGACGACGTTCTTGCCGTCGGCGATCCAGCGCTCGGAGGACTTGGTGGGCATGGCGATACCGATGGTGGCGCCCTTGGAGCTGTCCGAGGCCTCCTCGCTGCCGCCCTCGCTGCTCTGGCCGCAGGCGGACAGGGTGAGGGCGAGGGAGGCGGCTCCGGCTACGGCGGCCAGTGCGGCTCGACGAGTACGCATGATCATCATCCTTGATGTGTGGGGCTGGCTCGGTCTGGCGTTGCGGGGCCGCTGCGTGGCACGAGTGCGAGGTGAGACCGAGAAGAGGGTGTGTGGGATTGTGTGCGGCTGCGTCGTCTTTTGTGAAGGGGCGTTGTCCGGAACGTTATGAGGGAGTTTCGAACCGACGCAGATCACCGGGCAGACGCGTACCGAGCGGAGCCATGTCGTCACCCACTCCGTGCCGCGCCAGGAGGTCCAGGGCGAGCCGGCCGCGGCGCACTCTCTCCCGGGCGGTGTTCAGGGTCAGATCACGCATGTGGTGCCCGTACGGGTAGATCCCCGGGGCCTTGGACAGGCCGAACTTCAGGTACAGCGGCGCGCCGCGCCGGATCAGCTCGGCGACCTCGTACATCCGCACATAGCCGCCGAGATCGTCGGGGGCCTCGATGTACATGTCCATGGGGGCGGCCGAGATCCGCCGGATCTCGGTGAGGTGGTCCAGCGTCAGGTCGCTGGGCACGTTGATCGAGTCACCGCCCAGGTTCTCGTACACGGCGTACGCGGCCGGGTTCACGGGCCCGATCAGCGCGGACACCTTGAGCGTGGTGTCGGCCGGGATGATCCCGGCGCGGCGCGCCCGGTGCAGCGTCCACAGCACGCCCTCGTCGGCGACGAGGAGGCACTTGACGCCCAGCTCCGTCGCGCGGACGGCGTCCTCGACGCACCCGGCGACCGCGTCGTGGCCGCGGGCCCGCAGGCCGCCGCCGCGCGAGTCGGTACGGGTCGAGCCGCCGATGTCCCAGGTGCCGCGCGGGCCCGTGAACAGGCAGAGCTCGATGTCGTTCTCGCCCGTCGCGTCGACCATCTCGGTGATCTCGTCGTCGGTCAGCATCCACACGCCACTGCCCTGGCTGATCCGGTGGATCGGCACGTCGAGGCGCGAGGCTTCCTTCAGGACGACGGCCAGCGCTTCGGGACCCTCGCACGAGGGGATCTCGGTGCGCCAGCGGCCGCCACCGGGGAAGGTGTGCGGTGATGCGTCGGCGGGGTCGAGGGCGGGCGCGCCCAGGCCGAGAGCGGTGAGCGCCTGCTCACCGGGCCTGCGGGCTGCCGTGGCGGAAGCGTCGGTCGTCACAAGCTGTCCTTTGTGTTCGATATGTCGGACGAGGTTCGCGGCTCAAGTCGTGGGGGGCAATTGGTGTACGCCGGTACGAGGGCCGTCAGGTCGCCTCCGTACCGGCGTACGTCTCAGGGGCGGAGCAGCACCTTGCCCACCTTCGGGTCGCCGGACCCCACCAGCTCGATGGCCTCCTGGAACCCGTCGAGCGGCAGCTCGTGCGTGACCAGCGGCAGCGGATCGAGCAGCCCGGCCCCGAACACCCGCACCGTGTGCGCCCAGGCGTCCGGCGGTGCCCCGAAGACGGTGTGCACCTCCAGCTGCCGTACGACCAGGTCGGTCGGGTCCAGGCCCTCGGCGCCCGGCGCCGGGATGCCCGTCAGGACCAGCCGCCCGCCCCGCCTGAGCAGGGAGGCGGCGGTGCCCGCGGCGGACGCGGACCCGGCGGTCTCGATGACGACGTCGAAGTCGTCGGGGAGCTCCTGGTCCTTCGTACGGAAGTCGGTGGCCCCGAACCGCCGGGACAGCGTCTCGCGGTCGTTCCGCGTGCCGACGACCAGCAGCTCCGCCGGGGAGCCCGCCTTCAGGAACTGAACGGCGAACATGCCGAGGGTGCCGGTGCCGACGACGGCGACCCGCTCCCCGGGCAGCGCGTTCGCCTTGATCGCGGCGGCCGCGATGCACGCGGCCGGCTCCAGCAGGGCCGCCGCCGTCAGGTCGGCGTCGTCCGGCAGGACGTGCAGCAACCGGGCGGGCAGGGTGAGGGTGGTGGCCATCGCCCCGGGCTGGGTGAACCCGGTCTCCTCGTACCCCGCCGTGCACAGCGTGGTCTCGCCCGCGTGACAGCGGTCGCAGACCTGGCAGTTGCGGAAGCCCTCCCCCACGACCTTGCGGCCGACGAGGGACTCGGGCACGCCCGCGCCCACCCGCTCGACCGTCCCGGACCACTCGTGGCCGGGCGTCAGCGGGTAGCGGACGTACCCCTCGGGCCGGTTGCCCTGGTACACCTCACGGTCGCTGCCGCAGATGCCGACGGCGTGCACGCGCACCAGCGCCTCACCGGCGCCGGGCTCGCGGGGCGTGTGCCCGGCGAGCCGGTGCTCGCCCGGTGCCTCGACGACGACGGCCGTGCTCACTTGGCGCCCTTCGGCTTGCGCTGCTCCCAGCCCTCGGCCCACAGGTCGAACCGAGCCTGCTGCTGCGGGAACTCGGCGGCGGCGTCGACGTCCAGCTCGACACCCAGACCGGGAGCGTCGGAGAGGTGGAAGTACCCGTCGATCACCTCGGGCGCGCCCTTCACGACCTTCTTGATCTCCGCGTCCGCGAAGTCGTTGAAGTGCTCGAGGATCTTGAAGTTCGGGGAGGTGAAGCCGACCTGGAGGGAGGCGGCGGTGAGGACCGGGCCGCCCACGTTGTGCGGGGCGACCAGCACGTAGTGCGTCTCGGCGGTCGCGGCCAGCTTCCGGGTCTCCCAGATGCCGCCGATGTGACCGACGTCCGGCTGGATGATGTCGACGGCCTGGCTCTCGAAGAGCTCCCGGAACTCGATGCGATCGTGAATCCGCTCACCCGTGGCGACCGGGATGTCCACCTTGGCCGCGACCTTCTCCAGCGCCTTGAGGTTCTCCGGCGGTACGGGCTCCTCCAGCCACGCGGGCTTGAAGGGCGCGAGGTCCTTCGCCAGCCGGATGGCGGTGGCGGGGGAGAAGCGGCCGTGCATCTCCAGCATCAGCTCGGCGTCCGGCCCGATGGCGTCGCGCACGGCCTCGATGAGGGAGACGGCGTACAGGCTCTGCTGGTGGTCGAGCTCGAAGTGCCCGGTGCCGAAGGGGTCGATCTTGAGCGCCTTGTAGCCGCGCTCCATGACTCCCTTGGCGGCCTTGTGGTAGGCCTCGGGCGTCCGCTCGGTGGTGTACCAGCCGTTGGCGTACGCCTTGACCTTGTCGGTCACCTTGCCGCCCAGCAGCTGCCACACCGGCACGCCGAGGGCCTTGCCCTTGATGTCCCAGCAGGCCATCTCGATGACGGCGATGCCGGACATCACGATCTCGCCGGCCCGACCGTAGTCGCCGTACTTCATACGGCGGGTCAGGTCTTCCGTGGCGAACGGGTCGGAGCCCAGAATGTGATTGGCCTCGGCCTCTCGCAGATAGCCGATCAGCGCGTCGGTGTGCCCCAGCATCCGGGTCTCGCCGACTCCCGTGATGCCCTCGTCGGTGTGGACCAGGACGTATGTCAGGTTGCGCCACGGCGTCCCGACCACGTGTGTGCTGATTCCGGTGATGCGCACGGCAGTAGCCCCTTGCTGCGTCTTGTGTCTGTCTGCTTCGTCGGCTCACTTGGCGTGTGTTCGAAATTTCGTCACACGTTCGAAATGCTGGCGTGACAGTAAGGATGGTGCGAGGGCAGTGTCAATGGGTCGAGCGGGTAACGGTTTCGACACTGCTTTCGACAGGGCTGTCGGCGGCGGTTTCGACGCGATGGGGCGGGAAGGCGCCGCGTTGCCCGGAAGCCGCAGGTTGACTGGAAAAAGATGGGTCCTGGCGCGAATTTCTCTCCGGAACGAATAGTTCCCTACACAACTTTCACAGCTGTGACTATGAACGTCAGCTGAGAGGAACTTAACCTTCCCGCGACATGGACTACTGCCTCCCGTGCCGACGGCACCTCAACGGCGCCCTCGCCTGCCCTGGATGCGGCACCCCGGCCGAACCCCACCCCGCGCACGCGCCACAGCCACCTGCGCCGGCCCAGGCCGGCCTGGCACCGGGCGGGTCGTACCAGGGCTACGCGACGGGCGGAACGTACGGCGGAGGCTACACGGACGAGACCGCGGCGTACGGGGACGGACAGGCCCCCGCGGCGGCGTACGGGGACGGACAGGCCCCCGCCGTGTACGGAGGCGGACAGGCGCCTTCGGCGTACGGGGACAGCCGCGGGGCCGCTTCGTACGGGGGCGCACCCGAGCCCGTCTCGTACGGAGACGGCCACGGAAGCGCCTCCTACGGCGCCGACGAGCGTGCGAGCGGCGACGACGCCGAGCGGGACGGCAGCGACGGCGACGGCGACGACGGTGACACCGGCGCCACGGCGGCGGAGCCGTCCGGCGGCCGGGCGGCCCGTCGGCGCGCGCGGGGGCGTGGCCGTGGCCGGGGTGCCGAGGCGCCCGACGACACCGAGGACCACGGCGACCATCATGATCCCGAGGACCCCGAAGGCGTCGAGGACGATGACGAGGCGGACGGCGGTCCCGCGGGCGGTGCGAGTCGCCGCGACCGCAAAGCCGCCGCGCACCGGCGTCGCCGGCGCCGGACCCTGCTGATCGCCGCGGGCTTCGTCCTGGCGGCAGCCGGACTGAGCCTGGCGGAACTGGGCATGGACGCGCCGGGCTCCGGCCCCAAGCCCGCGGTGGCCGGCGGCGAGTCTCCGGAGGGCGGGGCGTCGCCGGAGGCCGACGGGACGGGGCGGCCGTCGGCCGGCGCGGCGGATGCGGGAGCGGACGCGTCGGACTCGGCCTCGCCGGACGCGTCGGCCTCTCCCTCGGCCTCGAAGTCCGCGAAGGACGACAAGGCGAAGCAGGACGAGGACGACAAGGAGGCCCAGTCCGCGGCGACGGGCTCGGGCCCGGACCCGTCCCCCACCGCGGACCCCACGCCCCCGGCGCAGTCTCCGACCCCGACGGCCGACCCGACGACGTCGGAGCCGGCCGCGGAACCGTCGCCGTCGGAGACGTGCGACCGGTTCCTGTGGTGGTGCAGCTGAGCAACCGGCGAACACCGCGCCGGGAGCCTTCAGCCGCCCTCTAGCAATCCTGCTCCAACATCTGCTGGAGCAAATTCCGCAAAGCCAGCCGCTGCTCGTCCGACAGCCCTGCCAGCGGCTCCCGGGCGAAGCGCAGCCCCTCCCGCAGCTCCCGGGCCACCCGGCGCCCCTCCTCCGTCGTGGCGGCCACCTTCACCCTGCGGTCCGCGGGATCAGGCCGGCGTTCCACCAGGCCCCGTGACTCCAGCCGGTCGACGATCCCGGTGACGTTCGACGGCTCACACTTCAGTTTCTGGGCCAGTTTCCGCATGGGCAGCGGCCCCAGGGACAGCAGACTCAGCAGTCGGGCCTGCGCGCCGGTCAGGGCGTGTCCGGCGGCCGCGTCCTCGAAGTCCGCGTAGAAGCGCGCCACGACGTCACCGATGAGTTCGACGACTTCCAGGGTGAGGGCGTCGGGTCGGCGGGTCTTCTCGGGTGTGGCCATGGGATCCAGGGTACCCGGTTACTTGACATCCTGAAATATTCAGGAGCATGGTTGTTTCAGGTACTGAAGTATTTTGAGGAAGGCCCGGTTTCCATGTCCGACACCCGCACTCCGCCCGCCACCAGCCGCGAATGGCGTCTGCTCAGCCGCCCCGTCGGCTGGCCCGAGCCCGAGGACTTCGAGCTGGCCGAGGCGGAGATCCGGCAGCCCGGCCCCGGCCAGGTACTCGTGCGCAACGCGTACCTCTCGGTCGACCCGTACATGCGCGGCCGGATGAGTGCCGCCAAGTCCTACGTGGCCCCCTTCGAGCTGGGCAAGGCCATGCAGGGCGGCGCGGTCGGCGAGGTCGTCGCCTCGCAGGCCGAGGGCATCGCCGTCGGCGACCACGTGCTGCACTTCGGCGGCTGGCGCGAGTACGCCACCTTCGACGCCCAGCAGGCGGTCAAGGTGGACCCCGAGGCCGCCCCGCTCTCCACGTACCTCGGCGTCCTCGGCATGACCGGCCTCACCGCCTACGCCGGCCTGCTGCGCACCGCCGCCTTCAAGGAGGGCGACGCGGTCTTCGTGTCCGGCGCGGCCGGCGCGGTCGGCAGCCAGGTCGGCCAGATCGCCAAGCTCAAGGGCGCCTCCCGGGTCATCGGCTCGGCCGGCTCCGACGAGAAGGTCAAACTCCTCGTCGAGGAGTACGGCTTCGACGCGGCCTTCAACTACAAGAGCGGCCCGGTCGCCCAGCAGCTGCGCGAGGCGGCCCCGGACGGGATCGACGTCTACTTCGACAACGTCGGCGGCGACCACCTGGAGGCGGCCATCGGCTCCCTCAACCGCGACGGCCGGATCGCCGTCTGCGGAATGATCTCGGTGTACAACAACACCGAGCCCGCTCCCGGCCCGAAGAACCTGGCCCGCCTCATCCAGACCCGAGGCCGCATCGAGGGCTTCCTGGTCGGCGACCACTACGACCTCCAGCCGCAGTTCGTCCAGGAGGTCGGCCCCTGGGTCGCCTCGGGCGCGCTCAAGTACCGCGAGACGGTCGTCGAGGGCATCGAGAACAACCTGGAGGCCTTCCTCGGCGTCCTGCGGGGCGACAACACCGGGAAGATGATCGTCAAGCTCTGACCTGGCAGGGCACGTCTTCGGGACGTTCGTCCACGGGTCCACCTGCCACGGTGGAACTGTGGGGCGACTTCACGCCTGCGGCTCGTGCCCCTGCTCGCAGGCGGCGAACGGCGCCATCACCGTGACGCTCGCCCAGCCTGTTCGTCACTCACGACGACGGAGGCCGCACCCCTGGACGTGGGGTGCGGCCTCCGTCTTTACCTGCTGTCCGCGGCGAGCGCCGCGTTGTGCACCGCCCGCACCAACCGCTCGTTCTCCGGCGCCGCCCCGCCGGGGAACGCCATCCGGCGACGGGTGTAACCGTAGGCGAGCCCGCCGCGCGGGTCCGCGAAGGCCTGCGAACCGCCCGCGCCGCTGTGCCCGAAGGACCCGGCGCCCAGGAACGGGTGCCAGACGTCCGCCGTCGCCTGGAAGCCGAGCCCGTACGACTTGTGCGCCCGGGCCACCAGGTCGTACCCGGTCGAGTGGATCTGCCCCACCTCGGCGACGGTGTCCGGCTTCAGCAGCGGCGGCCGCCCGGCCACCTCGCTGATCGCCGCCGCGTACATCCCGGCGAGCCCGCGAGCGGAGGCCACCCCGCCCGCCGACGCCGGTCCCTTCGCGCGTACAACACGGGAGTTGGCGTAGTCCACCAGGTCACCCGAGTCCGGGACGTGCTGGTTGAACGCGATCGAGGAGAGCGTGTGCGGGCCGGTCGCCACCGAGTCCAGCAGCGCCTGTTGCGTCGCCGTCGGGCCCATCGGCCGCACGGACCGGTAGCGGGGCTCCAGCGCCTCGGGCAGCCCCAGGAAGAAGTCGAGGCCGTACGGGGCGCGGATCCGCTCCTCGTACACGTCCTGGAGCGTACGGCCGGTGGCGCGGCGGACGACCTCGCCGGTGAGCGCGCCGATGACGAGGGCGTGGTAGCCGAAGGCCGTGCCCGGCCGCCAGAACGGCCGCTGGTCCGCGAGCCGTTCGGCGAGCGCCCGGTCGTCGGCCAGCTCCTGCGGGCTGAATCCGGCGTCGAGGCCGACCAGGCCCGCCCGGTGGGCGATCAGATCGCGCAGGGTGAGCCCGCCCTTGCCCTCGGCGCCGAACTCCGGCCAGTAGTACGTCACCTTGCGGTCCAGTTCGAGCGTGCCGTCCTGCACGAGGAGCGCGACCACGAGGTGCGCGGCGCCCTTGGTCGACGAGAACACGCCGTAGAGGGATCCGGCGTCGGCGCCGTCCCCCGCCCACAGGTCGACGACTTGGCGGCCCTGCACGTACGCGCACAACTGCCCTTCGTAGTCCGGCAGTTCGCCCGCCACGAAGGCGGCGAACTCCTCGCGTACCGCCTCGAATCCGTCCGCGACCGTGCCGTGGATCTCCTGTGTCATCCGCTCTCCTCACCTGTACCGCCACGCGCGTGCGCCGCTGTGAACAGCGCCCGTGCGACCTGCGCGAATTCCCCCTTCGGATGGTCCCGGAAGAGGGGTTCGGTGCCGAACAGAACGGCCCCCGAGCTGCTGACGACCGAGGCCTGTCCGGCCGCCTGTGCGGGACCGCCGGAGCCGTCCTCCAGCGCCCGCCAGTGTCCGGAGACGAGCGGGTTCCCGGTCCCGTACGTCTGCTCCACCCGGACCTCCGGCCCGAGGTCGGTGAACCAGACGGGCGCGTACACGAACCCGTGGTCCGGCGCACCGGCGGTCACCTGCCCCGAATTCACCACCCGAACCACGCCGTTGGCGTCCCCGTTGCCGTCGCCGTCCCCGTCGACCGGCTCGGGTGGGTGTGCGGGCTGAGCAGAAGTGAGCCCGCCGTGGTGACGGCGAGGGCCGTGATCAGAACAGGTCTCGCAGGAACGGTTCTCGTGGTGCGCACGCGTACCTCCTGAGGGGCTTCCTGAGATCGGTACGGCGTGGTGTACCTGTTCGACTCAACCGCAACAAGGGGCAGTTCGCGGCGCGGGTGCCCGGGATGGCGCGGCACCGGGTGAGGTGGGCCGGCGAGTGAGCCGGCGACCGCCCGATAGAGTTCGCCCATGCGCGATCTCGGGGCGGGATTCAAGTACCTCCTGGAGGGCCAACGTTGGGTGGCCCGGCACGGCAGGCAGTTCGGCTTCGGCCTCCTCCCGGGCCTGATCACCCTCGTCCTCTACGCGGCGGTCCTCGTCGCCCTCGCGCTGTGGGGGGAGGACTTCGTCGCGTGGGCGACCCCGTTCGCCGACGACTGGACGAGCCCCTGGGCGGGCCTCTTCCGCGGCTTCCTCACCGCGGTGCTGTTCGCCCTCGCCCTTCTCCTCTCCGTCGTCACCTTCACCGCGGTCACCCTCCTGATCGGCCAGCCCTTCTACGAGAACCTCTCCGAGAAGGTCGACCGGGACGTCTCGCCCGACGGCACCGCCCCCGAGTCCGGCCTCCCGCTCTGGACCGAGCTGTGGATCTCGGCCCGCGACAGCCTCCGCATCCTCGTGCGCGCCCTGCTCTGGGGGATCCTGCTCTTCGCGCTCGGCTTCGTCCCGGTCGTCGGCCAGACGGTCGTCCCGGTGATCGGCTTCCTCGTCACCGGTTTCTTCCTCACCCAGGAACTCACCTCCGTCGCCCTGCAGCGCCGCCGCGTCGAACTCCGCGACCGCCTCGCCCTCCTCCGCTCCCGCAGGACGCTGATCTGGGGCTTCGGCACCCCGCTGGCCGTGTCCTTCCTCATCCCCTTCGTCGCGGTCTTCCTGATGCCGGGCGCGGTGGCGGGCGCGACGCTCATGGCCAGGGCGCTCCTGGGCGAGGAGACGAACGACCCAGCCCGTCCGGCGCTGACGGACAAGGCCCTCCGGGCCGACTAGCGGGGGCCGAACACACCCCTCCCCGGCCCGCCTACGAACCCGACGCCCCCTCCACCGCCACCCGCACGATCCCCGTCACCTGCGCGATGATGTCCACCCGGTTCCGCACGAACTCCGCATCCGTCACCACCCCGCTCGCCGGATCCGTGTTCCCCGCGCCGAACTGCAGCACAGGCGTGTGCACATGCCCGCCCGGCAGCACCTCGCGCAACCCCAGCCGGTCCCGCAACAGCGTGGCCCGGTACGCGATCTCGTTGGACAGGTAGTTCCCGCCGCCCCCGGCCCGCGCGGTCGACCCGGACGTCGGCCCGTCCGCCCGCACGACGGCCTCGGTGCCACCCGCCGGGATCTCGGTCACGCTCGTGTTGTCGTACACGGGGAACCGCCCGGTCTGCGCGGCCACGATCTTCCCGTACGGCAGGGTCGTCGTCGTCCACTGCGGTTGCGAGGCCGGATCGGCGACCGGGACGGTCTCGGTGCGGCCGATGGTGTCGTTGTCCGGGAAGCCGCCCCGCCAGGCCCCGTTGGTCCGCTCGATGTCGAACCGGCCCACCCGCCCCTGGCTCACGGTGGCGAAGAGATCCACCCGCCTCAGATACGGCCGCAGCGTCCGCTCCACCGTCCCCGCCGTGAAGTCCTGCCAGCGCACCGGGAAGACGACGGTCTCGACCCGCGCCGGCCCGTCCGCGGTCTCGATGACCGTGCCGTCGAGCGCGAGCGCGGTCGCCCCCGACGGGTTGGAGATCCGGATGTCCCGGTCCAGCGTGAACGGGTCGAAGCCGGTGACGAGAACCCGCTTGATCCCCTTGCCCTGCGGATACCGCACGGCGGTCTGACCGCGCGAGGTCCGCTCCAGCTCACCCAGCAGAGCCGCGCGCCGGCCGTCCGCCAACCCGAACCCCGGCTCCCAGGTGCGCACCTCCCGCGTCATCGCCAGCCGGGCCCAGTACAACGGCCGGTCGTCGTCCCGGCTGAGGTCCCCGCCCGCCGGCCCCCGCCCCTGCGCCCGCCGGACGGCCCGCCGCCACAGCGCGGACCCCTCCCGGACGACGATCCGCCGCGCCTCGGCATAGGAGCGGGCCGCACCGAGTTCCCGGGCGAACTGTCCGGTCAGGGCGTCGAATCCGGACCGCCGGAGGATCTCCTGCGGCACCGCCCGGTCGAGCCGCTGCTCCTCGACGGTGGGCGTGAGGACCGCCTCGGCGGCGGACGCCTGCGTGGGGGCCGCCAGGCCGGCCACCAGGGCCAGTCCGAGCACGCCGATCCGAACACGTATGGAGTTCACGGGAGTTCAGTTCCTTCCGTCGCGGTGGGGCGCGTGGGGTGCGAACGGCCGCAGTATCGCGTGACGGAAGTGGTCTACGCCATGGGGCGTGACTCAGGAGGGCGCCATCATGAGGGCGCCATCAGCAGGGTGAGCACGAGCAGCGGAACCACCTGGAACACCGCGGCCCCACGCAGCCGGGCCAGCCACAGCACCACACCGACGACCGCCACCACCCCGCAGACCGTGCCCAGTTCGGCCGACGGCGGTTCGTACGGCTCGTCGTTGACGCCCGCCGCCCACCCGGTCATGCCGACCGCCAGCCACCCGTAGCCCACGGCGGCGATGTTGACGGGCAGCAGAGCGAGTACCGCGATGATGTTTCTCCCCCTCATAGGGCTCATCGTCGTCCGGGAGAGGGGGTGAGCGCCTGAGTACGCGTACCTAGGAGGCCTCGCCGAGCATCGCGAGGAAGTCCCGGAACGCCCCCGGCATGTCGACCGACTCCGGGTCCAGCAGCCACTGGTACTGCAGGCCGTCCATCACCGCGACCAGCAGCGGGGCCGTGCGCTCCGGTGTGAGTCCGTTCGGCAGCCGGTCGCCGTACTCGGCGCGCAGGATCTGCGCCATGCTCGCCCGCACCTGCGCGTAGCGCTCGGTGAAGTAGCCGCGCGCCGGATGCCCTTCGGTCACGCTCTCGCCGAGCAGCGCCGAGAAGGTCTGGACGATGCCGGGCCGCATCGCGTTGTACTCGACGAGCGAGGCCAGCAGGTCCAGCCGCAACCGCCGGGCCGGCACGGCGTCCCAGCGGTCCCGCTCCTCCAGCACGGCGACCAGCAGCGCGTCCTTCGTCGGGAAGTAGTGCAGCAGCCCCTGCTGGGTCAGCCCCACCCGCTCGGCCACCGCCGCGAGGCTCGCGCCCCGGTAGCCGCGCTCGGCGATCACCTCCAGCGCGGCCGTGACGATGGCGGCCCGCCGCTCCTCGCTCCTGACTCTGGCGCCCATGCCGTCACCGTACGACACCCGACCCAGGCATATATAACGGCAGAATAACGAAACCTACCACTCTACAGGTGGGCGAGGCAGGATGAGAGGACCGCACGGACTTCAACGAGGAGGCACCGCCATGGCGGGAACCCCGACATCCCCGGACCTGGAGGCGGCCGTGGAGGCGGCCCTGAGCCGGCTCGACCTGGACGCCAAGGCCCGGCTGCTGGCCGGCCAGGACGCATGGTCCCTGCCCGCCCTGCCGGAGATCGGCCTGCAGTCCCTCGTCATGTCGGACGGCCCCATCGGCGTCCGCGGCGTGCGCTGGACCGCCGACGACCCGTCCATCGCGCTGCCCTCCCCGACCGCGCTGGCCGCCACCTGGGACCCGGAGCTCGCCCGCCGCGCCGGCGTCCTGCTCGCCCAGGAGGCCCGCCGCAAGGGCGTCCACGTCCTGCTCGCCCCCACGGTCAACCTGCACCGCTCCCCGCTCGGCGGCCGCCACTTCGAGGCGTACAGCGAGGACCCGTACCTCACGGGCCTGATCGGCTCCGGCTACGTGGCCGGGGTCCAGTCCGGCGGCGTCGGCACCACCGTCAAGCACTTCGTCGCCAACGACGCCGAGACCGACCGCTTCACGGTGAACAACCTGCTCAGCGAGCGCACCCTGCGCGAGCTGTACCTCGCCCCCTTCGAGGCGATCGTCGCGAACGCCCACCCCTGGGGCATCATGACCGCCTACAACTCGGTCAACGGCACGACGATGACCGAGCACCACCACCTAGTGAACGAGATCCTGCGCGGCGAATGGGGCTTCGACGGCTTCAACGTCTCCGACTGGACCGCCGCCCGCTCCACCACCGCCGCCATCAGCGGCGGCCTGGACGTGGCCATGCCGGGCCCGCACACCGTCTACGGCGACGCGCTCGCCCAGGCCGTACGCGACGGCGAGGTGGACGAGGCCAAGGTCGACGGCGCCATCCGCAACGTCCTGCGGCTCGCCGCCCGCGTCGGCATCCTGGAGGGCGCCGAGCCGGCCGTCACCGAACTGCCCGGCACCGTCGACGGCGAGGCCCTGGCCCGCGAGATCGCCCACCGCTCCTTCGTCCTGGTGCGCAACGAGAACCAGGCACTTCCGCTGAAGCCGGGGACGGTCGCCCTCATCGGTGCCGCCGCCCGCGACGCCCGCGTCCTCGGCGGCGGCTCCGCCACCGTCTTCCCGGCACGGATCGTCTCCCCGCTCGACGGCCTCACCGCCGCCCTTTCCGAAGGCGCCCTCACCTACGCCGTCGGCGCCGACCCGAACACCGAACTCGCCGTCGCGGAGAAGGGCTTCGAGCTGCGGGCCGTCTGCCGCGACGCCGACGGCCAGGTCATCGGCACCGCCTCCGCGCCGAACGGCCAGCTCCAGTGGATGGGCGATGACCTTCCCGAGGGCGTCACGCACGACCGTCTCCACACCGTCAAGCTGACCGGCATCTTCACCCCGCGCGACAGCGGCGCCCACACCTTCGGCATCAAGGGCCTCGGCGCCTTCACCCTGCGCGTCGACGGCACCACCTACTACGACGACGTCCAACGCCCCGCCAATGACGACCCGTTCCTCACCTTCTTCGGCGCCCCCGAGCCCCGCGCGCGGGTCGAACTCACCGCGGGCCGCCCGGTCGAGGTCTCCCTCACCCACGTCGTCCAGCTGCCCGACGGCCTCCCGATGAAGGTCCTCTCCTTCGCCCTCGCCCACCAGGAACCGCAGCGCGACCCCGACGAGCTGATCGCCGAGGCGGTCGAGGCCGCCCGCGCCGCCGACACCGCCGTCGTCGTGGTCGCCACCACCGAACGCGTCGAGTCCGAGGGCTTCGACCGCACCGACCTCACCCTCCCCGGCCGCCAGGACGACCTGGTCCGCGCGGTCGCCGCCGCCAACCCGAACACGGTCGTGGTCGTCAACGCCGGTTCCCCGGTCGAACTGCCCTGGCGCGACGAGGTGGCCGCCGTCCTGCTGAGCTGGTTCCCCGGCCAGGAGGGCGGCGACGCCCTCGCCGACGTGCTGACCGGCGTCCACGAACCCGGCGGGCGCCTCCCCAGCACCTGGGGCAGCCTCGCCGACGCCCCGGTCACCCAGGTCGTCCCGGACCACGGCGAGATCCCGTACAGCGAGGGCGTCTTCATCGGCTACCCGGCCTGGGAGAAGCAGGGCCGCACCCCCGCGTACCCCTTCGGCCACGGCCTCGGCTACACCGACTGGACCTACGAGTCGGTCGAGGTGCGGGGCACCACCGTCCGGGTCCGCCTGCGCAACTCGGGCACCCGCCCCGGCCGCGAGGTCGTCCAGGTCTACCTGGCCCCCGGCGATCCCGACGCCGGGCGCCCGGCCCGCAGGCTGGCCGGCTTCGCCGGGGTGGCCGCCGCCGCGGGCGAGACCGTCGAGGCCACCGTGGAGATCCCGCGCCGCGCCTTCGAGGTCTGGGACGACGAGGAGGGGTCCTGGTCGTTTGTGAAGGGTTCGTACGAGATCCAGGTGAGCCGCTCGATCTCGGACCGCCGGCTCACCGCGACGATTAACGTCTGATCCGGGACAGGTTTCCCCACGACCAGCCCCGGCCCGGGTCCTGACCCCTGGGCCGGGGCTCATGACGTCCAACGCGCGAAGAGAACGTCCGACGGCGGAACGTCTAACGGACCGAGAACCCGTACACCGTCTCCGACCGGTACACCTCGCCCGGCCGCAGCACCGTGCCCGGGAACTCCGGGCGGTTGGGGGAGTCCGGGAAGTGCTGGGTCTCCAGCGCGATGCCGTCGCCGGGGGCGAAGGGCTCGCCGAGGTGGTCCGCGGTGTACAGCTGGAGGCCGGGCTCGGTGGTCGCCACGGTGAGGACCCGGCCGGACGCGAGCTCGTGCAGCTCGGCGACCTCGACAGGCGTCCGCGTCAGGCCCTTGTCGAGCACGAAGTTGTGGTCGTACCCGGATCCGACCTTCCGCGCCTCCCGGAAGTCGAAGCGCGTGTCCGCCACCTCCTCCAGGACCCCGGTCGGGATCAGGTCCGCGTCCACCGGGGTGAACCGGGAGGCGGCGATCCGCAGTTCGTGCCCGCCCGCGTTCCCCGACCCGCCGAGGTTGAAGTAGCTGTGGTTGGTCAGGTTCACGATGGTCGGCGCGTCGGTGACCGCCTCGTACGCGATCAGCAGCGCACCGGACTCCTCCAGCGTGTACGTCGCCGAGACCTCCACGCGCCCCGGGAAGCCCTCCTCGCCGTGAGCGGCGACCCGGCTCAGCCGCACGCCGTGCTCGACCGGCGCCACGTCCCACACCCGCTTGTCGAAGCCGCGCTCGCCGCCGTGCAGGGAGTTGGGCGGGTTGTTGCGCGCGAGCGCGTACGTCCGGCCGTCCAGCGGGAAGCGGCCGCCCGCGATCCGGTTCGCGTACCGCCCGACCAGGGCGCCCAAGTAGGGGTCCGGGTGGGTGACATAGCCGTCGAGATCCCCGAACCCCAGCACCACGTTCCCGGCGCGCCCCTCCCGGTCCGGGACCTCCACCGACTGCACGATCCCGCCGTACGACAGGACCCGCACGCGCACCCCCGCCCGCTCCAGGGTCCAGCGCTGAACAGGAGTGCCGTCGGAAAGTGTTCCGAAGAGTTCGTTCATGTTCGGAACCCTAAGTCACGAACCGGGCGTCACGCCTTCTTGCCCGTCACCGTGCGAAAGGCGATTTCCGCGAGCCGCGCCTGGCCGTTCACGCTCGGGTGGAACCAGTCCCACTGGCTCAGCTGGGCGGTGCCGAAGCGGAAGGCGTAGACCGCGCCCCCGTCGAAGCGACAGTGGCGGTCCTCCGCGCAGACCTCCTCCAGCACCTCGTTGTAGTCCTCCACCCGCTGCTGCACGGTGTTGCGCCGCTCGGTCGCCGTCGCGTCCAGGGCGTCCGGATCGGCCAGCATCGACGGGCACAGGCCCAGCTTCCACACCTGCTTGCCCGTCGGGCTGGTACGGCCCTCGGACCACAACCGCTTCAGGTTCGGCACGCTCGCCACGTACACCTGCGCCTTGGGGGAAGCCTTGCGCAGCGTGTTCATCGCGTCCTCGAAGTCGGCGCGGAAGCCGGCCACGGACGTCATCGCCGAGGTGCTGGACCGGCAGGCGTCGTTCGCCCCCACCATCACCGCCACCAGCCCGGGCTTCCTCGTCGCCGCCTGAGCCATCTGACCGGGCAGGTCCGCCATCCGCGCTCCGGTCACGGCGTAGTTCCAACTCCGCTCGGCCGCCTTCGCCTTCCCCAGCAGCCGTACGGCGAGACTGTCGACCTTGGCGCTGCTGCCCGTCGCCCACGACACCTCGGGGCAGTCCGACAGCACCGAGCACGCGTCGAAACCGCGGGTGATGGAGTCCCCGACGGCGGCGACCGACGCCGGGCTGCTGTCCCAGGCCGGCGTCGGCTTCGGGGACGGCTTCGCCTTCTGCGCCCCGGTGCCGCTCGGCCCCGGCGAGTTGCCACCGACGGCGTCACAGCCGGTGACGCCCAGGACGGCCGCGGCCAGGACGGCGAGAACGGCGCGCGAGCGTTGTCCCTGCTTCCGCATCCGGTGGTGATCCCCTCGATCGTCGGGTGCTGCGTGGTCGGGTGATGACATGAAACGTGGAAAAGGTCGTCCGTCCATAACAACGCGCGGGAGTTCCCGGCGGCCGCCACGCAACGCTTCGCACCCGAACCAGCGTCCTGCCGGGTGAATGGCGGGGGTTTCACGGCACTGGGACCGACGGTACGTCACACTCCTTGCGCCGCCGCACGGTAGCCTCGCCATCAACGTGGCTGCCCGGCCACTGCCGTCCGCCAGTTCGCAAGATGTCCCGCTCTGCCCGGAGGTCCCGGTGACGACACGTGGAGTTCTGTACGTGCACTCCGCGCCGCGCGCGCTGTGCCCGCACGTCGAGTGGGCCGTCGCCGGGGTGCTCGGCACACGCGTCAACCTCGACTGGATCCGGCAGCCCGCCGCGCCCGGCACCTGGCGCTCGGAGTTCTCCTGGCAGGCCCAGGCCGGCACCGCCTCCAAGCTGGCCTCCGCGCTGAGAGGCTGGCACCTCCTGCGCTTCGAGGTCACCGCCGAGCCCTGCGCCACCGCCGAGGGCGAGCGCTACAGCTGCACCCCCGGCCTCGGCATCTTCCACGCCGTGACCGGCATCCACGGCGACATCCTCATCCCCGAGGACCGGCTGAGGGCTGCTCTCGTCCGTTCCCAGCGGGGAGAGACGGACTTGGAGGCGGAACTGTCCAAGCTCCTGGGCAAGCCGTGGGACGACGAGCTGGAGCCGTTCAGGTACGCGGGCGAGGGCGCGCCGGTCCGCTGGCTCCACCAGGTGGTGTGAGGCTTCCAGGGGCGCACACCAAAACGGCGAGTGGCCCGACCCCGACCGGGGTTCGGGCCACTCGCCGTTCACGGCAGAGATCAGACCGTACGGAACGCCAGCACCACGTTGTGCCCGCCGAAGCCGAACGAGTCGTTCAGCGCGGCGATACGGCCCTCGACCGGCAGCTTCCGGGCCTCGTTGCGCACGATGTCGGCGTTGGCCTCGGCCTCCGGGTCGAGGTTCTCGACGTTGATGGTCGGCGGGGCGATCCGGTGGTACAGGGCGAGAACCGTCGCCACCGACTCCACACCGCCGGCGCCACCCAGCAGGTGACCGGTCATCGACTTGGTTGCGGAGACCGCCATGTGGTCGGCGTCGTCGCCGAACACCTTGCGCAGCGCCTTCAGCTCGGCCACGTCACCGGCCGGCGTCGAGGTGGCATGCGCGTTGACGTGCATGATCTCGGCCGGATCCAGGTCGGTGCGCTCCAGCAGGTTCTGCAGGGCGTGCGAGATGCCACGCCCCTCCGGCTCCGGCTGCACGATGTCGTGACCGTCGGCGGAGATGCCCTGGCCGACCGCCTCGGCGTACACCCGCGCACCGCGCTTGGCGGCGTGCTCGGCGGACTCCAGGACGATCACGCCGGCGCCCTCGCCCATGACGAAGCCGTCGCGGCCGGTGTCGTAGGGACGCGAGGCGCCCTCGGGGTCGTCGTTGTTCTTGGACATCGCCATCATGTTGCCGAACGCGGCGATGGGCAGCGGGTGGATCGCCGCCTCCGTGCCACCCGCGACGACGACGTCGGCACGGCCGGTACGGATCATCTCGATGGCGTAGCCGATGGCCTCGGCGCCCGACGCGCACGCGGAGACCGGCGTGTGCACGCCCGCACGGGCGCCCACGAGCAGGCCCACGTTGGCGGAGGGGCTGTTCGGCATCAGCATGGGGACGGTGTGCGGGGAGACGCGGCGGACGCCCTTCTCCTTCAGCACGTCGTACTGGTCGAGCAGGGTCGTCACGCCGCCGATGCCGGAGGCGATGACGGCACCGAGCCGGTCGGGGTCGACGGCACTGTCGTCACCCGCCGTCGCGGTGAAACCTGCGTCCGCCCACGCCTCCTTGGCGGCGATCAGCGCGAACTGCGCCGATCGGTCCAGTCGGCGGGCCTGTGGCCGCGGGATGACCTCGGTCGGCTCCACGGCGATCTGAGCGGCGATGCGGACCGCCTGTTCGGCGGCCCACTCCTGCTCCAGGGGCTTGACGCCGGACCTGCCGGCGACCAGGCCCTCCCAGGTAGAGGCTGCGTCGCCACCCAGCGGTGTGGTTGCGCCGATACCGGTGACGACCACGGTGCGATTGGTCGAGCTCACGGGAATTCTTTCTCCAACGGATACGAGGATTCAGCGGCGCCACCGCCGGGTGGCGGGGCCAGGCTCCGGGCCTAGAGGATCAGGCCTGGTTCTTGAGGATGTAGTTGGTCGCGTCGCCGACCGTCTTGAGGTTCTTGACGTCCTCGTCGGGGATCTTGACGTCGAAGCGCTCCTCGGCGGCGACGACGACCTCGACCATGGACAGCGAGTCGACGTCCAGGTCGTCGGTGAAGGACTTGTCCAGCTGGACGTCCTCAACCGGGATGCCGGCGATCTCGTTCACGATGTCGGCGAGACCGGCGACGATCTCTTCCTGAGTGGCGGCCATGTCAGGCGCTCCTTCGTAGTAATCAGAGGGTGTGGCATCCACCGCGTGAGCGGCAGGTGGTGCGTTTCCCGTACCGGACCGCATGATCCGGTACGGAGTGCCTAGGGGAGGGTAACGACCGTCGCGGCGTACACGAGACCCGCCCCGAATCCGATGACGAGCGCGGTGTCGCCGCTCTTCGCCTCGCCGGTCGCCAGAAGCCGCTCCATCGCGAGCGGGATCGAGGCGGCCGAGGTGTTGCCGGTGGTGCGTACGTCACGCGCGACCATGACGTGCTCCGGCAGCTTGAGAGTCTTCACCATCGAGTCGATGATCCGCTCGTTGGCCTGGTGCGGAATGAAGACGTCCAGGTCGTCCGAGCTGATCCCGGCCGCGTCCAGCGCCTGCTGGGCGACCTTCGCCATCTCGAACACGGCCCAGCGGAACACCGCCTGGCCCTCCTGGGTGATCGCCGGGAACTTGGCGACCTCGCCGTCGCGGTAGTCCGTCCACGGCACGGTCTGCTTGATGGTGTCGGACTTGTCGCCCTCCGAGCCCCAGACGGTCGGGCCCATCGCGGGCTCCGCCGAGGGACCCACCACGACCGCACCCGCGCCGTCCCCGAACAGGAAGGCCGTGGCCCGGTCCTCCAGGTCGGTCAGGTCGGACAGCCGCTCCACACCGATGACGAGGACGTACTCCGCCGAGCCCTCGACGACCATGCCCTTGGCGAGGGTGAGGCCGTAGCCGAAGCCCGCGCAGCCCGCCGAGATGTCGAACGCGGCGGCCTTGTCGGTGCCGAGCTTGTCGGCGATCTCGGTGGCGACGGCCGGCGTCTGCTTGAAGTGCGAGACGGTCGAGACGACCACGGCCCCGATCTGCTCGACGGAGATCCCGGCGTCGGCGATCGCCTTGCCGGACGCCTCGATCGACATGGCGGCGACGGTCTCCTCGTCGTTCGCCCAGTGCCGGGTCTCGATGCCGGAGCGCGAGCGGATCCACTCGTCGGAGGAGTCGATCGTCTCGAGGATCACCTCGTTCGGCACGACCCGGGTGGGACGGTAGCCGCCCACACCGAGGATCCGCGCGTACGGGGCGCCCTTGCTGGGCTTGATCTTCGACATGCTCTCCAGGCTCCTTGTCAGGCGCCCGCCGCGTCAGCGGCAGGTGTGGCTGTCTCGGCGATGAGCGCGCGAGCGGCGTCGAGGTCGTCGGGGGTCTTCAGAGCCAGCGTCTTCACGCCGGGCAGCGCACGCTTGGCGAGCCCGGTCAGTGTGCCGCCGGGGCACACCTCGATGAGGGCGGTCACGCCGAGCGCCTTGAAGGTTTCCATGCACAGGTCCCAGCGGACCGGGTTGGCGACCTGGCCGACCAGGCGCGCGACGATCTCGGCGCCCGTGTCGACGGCCTTGCCGTCCTTGTTGGAGACGTAGACGATCTTCGGGTCGGCGGGCGTCAGGGCCTCGGCGGCCTTCGCCAGCGCGTCGACCGCGGGGGCCATGTGGTGCGTGTGGAAGGCGCCTGCCACCTTGAGCGGGACGACCTTGCGGACGCCCTCGGGCTTGTCGTCGTTGAGCACCGCGAGCTGCTCCAGCGTGCCCGCGGCCACGATCTGGCCCGCGCCGTTGACGTTCGCCGGGGTCAGACCGAGCTTCTCCAGGTGCGCGACGCTCACCTCGGGGTCGCCGCCGAGCAGCGCCGACATCCCGGTCTCGGTGACGGCGGCGGCCTCGGCCATCGCCAGGCCCCGCCTGCGTACGAGGGTCAGCGCGGCGGTGTCGTCCAGGACACCCGCGAAGGCGGCGGCGGTGATCTCGCCGACGCTGTGTCCCGCGACGGCGCCCGGCGACACGTCACCGAGTGCCGCGGCGGACAGGATTCCGGCCGCCACGAGGAGCGGCTGGGCGACGGCCGTGTCCCGGATCTCGTCCGCGTCGGCCTGCGTGCCGTAACGGGCGAGGTCCAGTCCGATGACGTCGGACCACGCGGCGACGCGGTCCGCGGCACCGGGGAGTTCGAGCCAGGGGGTCAGGAAGCCGGGCGTCTGGGCGCCCTGGCCGGGAGCGACGAGTACGAGCACTCTCACACTCTCTCTTGTGGACGGCCACTGCCGCCCGTGGGGACAAGGACGAAGAACACGAGGGGGTTTTGTAGACCCCCGACAAAAGGCTAGGTCTGAAGATCCCCGTCGGCCAGACGCCCCAGGATCAGCGCGATCCGCAGCGTGAACGCCGACCGTACATCGGAAGGCGACCAGCCGGTGACGTCAGTCACACGTCGGAGCCGGTAGCGCACGGTGTTGGGGTGGACGAAGAGCATGCGGGCGGCGCCTTCGAGACTGCTCGCCTGTTCGAGATAGACCGCGAGCGTTTCGAGCAGCGCCGAGCCGGCCTCCTCCAGTGGTCTGTAGATCTCCTCCACCAACTGATCACGGGCCGCGGGGTCCCCGGCCATCGCGCGCTCCGGAAGCAGGTCGTCCGCCAGCACCGGCCGCGGGGCGTCCTGCCAGGCAGAACACGCTTTGAGGCCGGCCGCGGCGGCCTGCGCGGAGCGGGTCGCGGCCAGCAGATCCGGTACGACGGGCCCCGCCACCACCGGCCCGGCGGCGAACGGTCCGATCAGCGACTTGGCGACGGCGAGCGGGTTGTCGCTGCCGCCCGCGATGACCACGAGCCGGGCTCCGAGCACCCCCGTAAGAACCTGGAGCTTGGCGTGTCGGGCGGCCCGCCGGATGGCCTCGACGGTCAGTTCGCTGTCACCGTCGGGAGCCGTCCCCAGCACCACGCACACATGCTCGGGGGAGTTCCAGCCGAGGGCGGCGGCCCGGCTGACGGCGCCCTCGTCGGCCTCCCCGCTGAGCACGGCGTTCACGACGAGCGACTCCAGGCGCGCGTCCCAGGCACCGCGTGCCTCGGCGGCCTGGGCGTAGACCTGGGCGGTGGCGAAGGCGATCTCGCGGGCGTACACGAGCAGCGCCTCGCGCAGCACGTTCTCGTCCCCGGGAGCCGCCACCTCGTCGATGGCCGACTCCATGACCTCGATCGTGGTGCGCACCATCTCGACGGTCTGCCGCAGGGTGATGGCCCTGGTCAACTCGCGGGGGGCGGTACCGAAGACGTCGGTGGAGATGGCCTGCGGGGCGTCGGGGTGCCGGAACCACTCGGTGAAGGCGGCGATACCGGCCTGGGCGACGAGCCCGATCCAGGAACGGTTCTCCGGGGGCATCACCCGGTACCACGACAGCGTCTCGTCCATGCGCTGGATGGCCTGCGCGGCGAGACGCCCGGACGACTTCTCCAGCCGCTTCAGGGTCGCGGGGTGCGGGTGGGCGTCGGGCGCGGCGGGATCGCCGGCGTGGGTTTCGGGTTCGGGCACGGGACAAGACTGCCTTATCCGGACGGGAGTACGCGTCCCCGGGTGCCGGGTGAGGACTACGGTGGTGTGCGTGATGGACGTACGGCGTGCCACGGAGCGCTACCGAGGCGGTGACCCGGAGGCCGGAATCGAGTCGCTCCACGCCTTCTCCTTCGGCCCGCACTACGACCCCGGCAACCTCCGCTTCGGCGCGCTGATCGCCTGCAACGAGGAGCGGCTCGCCCCCGGTGCCGGCTTCGACGAGCACCCGCACAGCCACACCGAGATCGTCACCTGGGTGGTCGAGGGCGAACTGACCCACCGCGACTCCACGGGCCACGAGACGGTCGTACGCGCCGGTGACGTCCAGCACCTGAGCTCGGCGGCGGGCGTCCGGCACGTCGAGCGCAACGACGGTCCGGACCCCGTGACCTTCGTCCAGATGTGGCTGGCCCCGCTGGAGCCGGGCGGCGACCCGTCGTACGAGATCGTCCACGGCATCGCGGACTCCACGCCGTACGCCGTCCCCGAGGCGGGCGCGATGCTCCATGTACGGCGCCTGGGGGCGGGGGAGCGGACGGCGGTGCCGGACGCGACGTGCGCGTACGTGCATGTCGTACGCGGTGAAGTGAGCCTGGACGGCGAGGAGTTGGGGCCGGGCGACGCGGCACGGATCACGGACGCGAAGGATCTGGAGGCGGTGGGGGTGACGGGGGCGGAGCTGCTGATCTGGGAGCTGCCAGGCTGACCGGCCTACGTGCCGCCACTGGGGGCTCCGCCCCCAGACCCCCGGACCTATGCCCACCCACCACCCGACTCGGTTTCTTGAAAGGCTGACCTCTCATCCGACCGAGTCGGGTGGTGGGTGGGCGAAGGCCGGGGGTTCCAGGGGGGGCGGAGCCCCCTGGGGACGGGACGGGAAGGGGCGGCGGGGGCGAAAGAGGCTCAGCCCCGCAGCTCCGCCAGCACCGCGTCCGTGAACACCGGCCACGCCTCGACGGCCCAGGGCCCGAACGCACGGTCGGTCAGGGCCACGCAGGCCACCCCCGCGTCCGGGTCGGTCCACAGGAACGTACCCGACTGGCCGAAGTGACCGAAGGTCCGCGGCGAGGACGAAGCGCCCGTCCAGTGCGGCGACTTGCCGTCACGGATCTCGAAGCCCAGCCCCCAGTCGTTCGGGTTCCGGTGGCCGTACCCCGGCAGCACGCCCTTGGTGCCCGGGTACTGGACCGTCATCGCCTCGGCGACCGTGCGGGGGTCCAGCAGCCGCGGCGCCTGGACCTCCGCCGCGAACCGCGCGAGGTCGTCCACGGTGGAGACGCCGTCCTTGGCCGGGGAGCCGTCCAGAGTCGTCGAGACCATCCCCAGCGGCTCCAGCACCGCCTGCCGCAGGTACTCGGCGAACGGGATCTCCGTCGCCTTGGCGATGTGGTCCCCGAGCTGTTCGAACCCGGCGTTGGAGTACAGCCGCCGCTCCCCGGGCGGGGCGGTCACCCGGTGCTCGTCGAAGGCCAGCCCCGAGGTGTGCGCGAGCAGATGACGGACCGTGGCCCCGGGCGGCCCGGCCGGCTCGTCGATCTCGATCGCCCCCTCCTCGTACGCGACGAGGGCTGCGTACGCGGCGAGCGGCTTGGTGACCGAGGCCAGCGGGAACCGCCGCCCGACCGGGCCGTGGGCACCGAGGAGAGTCCCGTCGGCGCGTACGACGGCCGCCGCGGCGGCGGAAACCGGCCAGTTCTCGATCAGGGCAAGGCTCTGCAAGTACATGCCGTCGAGCCTAAGCCGCTCAGAGCGTCAGCCCCATCGCGGGGTCCGGCTTGCGGACGAAGCCGAGTGCGGCGTACAGCGGCTCGGCCTCCGCGGACGCGGTCAGCAGGACCTGGCCGGCGCCCCGCTCACGGAACCAGGCGAGGAGTTCCTCCATGCACGCGCGCGCGTACCCGCGGCGGCGGGCGTCCGGATCGGTGGCGACGCTGAAGACGTACCCGCCGATCCCGCGCGGGTTGCCCGCCTTGCCGATCCGGTAGTCGAGGGTCCCGGCCACCAGCGCCGCCAGCGCGCCCGGCCGCTCGGGATGGTCGACGACGAAGGCCGCGAAGTCCCCGTCGGGCTCGGCCAGCCGGGCCCGCAGCGCCGGCAGGCCCTCCCCGTGCCATTCGGTGTCCCCGGCGTCCGGCCCGGACAGCGAATCGAGCATCACCTGGCGCAGACGCAGAACTTCCCCCGCGTCCTCGGTCGTGGCACGACGTACGAGACTCATGCCCGCACGCTAGCCAGTCGGCCTGGGGAACGTCCTGCCGATTTCTTACCGGTACCGCTTGCTTGGAGTGCACTCCAAGGACCTAGCGTTGCGGTCATGACGGTGATGGAAACCACGGGTACCAGGACCGACAGCTGTGCCGCCCCGGAGCACCGGACCGGTCGACGTCAGGACGGCCGGGACAGCTACACGATCAGCGAGGTCGTCGCGATCACCGGCCTGACCGCGCACACCCTGCGCTGGTACGAGCGCATCGGCCTGATGCCGCACATCGACCGCTCGCACACCGGCCAGCGCCGCTACTGCAACCGCGACCTGGACTGGCTCGACCTCGTCGGCAAGCTCCGGCTGACCGGCATGCCGGTGGCGGACATGGTCCGCTACGCGGAACTGGTCCGCGAGGGCGACCACACCTACACCGACCGCTTCGAGCTGCTGAAGGAGACCCGCGAGGACGTCCTCGCCCGGATCGCGGAACTCCAGGACACGCTCGCGGTCCTCGACCGGAAGATCAATTTCTACGCGGACGCCGGGCGGGCCCTGGCGTCGGAGAGGTCCTGATGACGGACGGCAAGATCCCCGCGGCACGGCTCGGCGACGACGGCCCCGAGGTCGGCGTACAGGGTCTCGGCTGCATGGGCATGAGTTTCGCGTACGGCCCCACGGACGCCGGCGAGTCGCGGGCCACGCTGGAACGCGCCCTGGAACTCGGCGTCACCCTGTACGACACGGCGGACGCGTACGGCGCGGGGGAGAACGAGAGGTTCCTCTCCCCCTTCTTCAAGGCACACCGCGACGAGGTGGTCATCGCCACCAAGTTCGCCCTGGCGATCCCCCCGGACGACCCGACCCGGCGCATCATCCGCAACGACCGGCCCTACATCCGCCAGGCCGTCGAGTCGAGCCTGGAGCGCCTGGACGTCGACGTGATCGACCTCTACTACATGCACCGGCGCGATGTGAACGTGCCGATCGAGGACACCGTCGCCGCCATGGCCGAGCTGGTGCGCGAGGGCAAGGTCAAGCACCTCGGCCTGAGCGAGGTCACGGCCGCCGAGCTGCGCGCCGCGCAGGCCGTCCACCCGATCGCCGCCGTGCAGTCGGAGTGGTCCCTGTTCAGCCGGGACATCGAGGCGAGCGTGGTACCGGCGGCCCGTGAGCTGGGCGTGGCCCTGGTGCCGTACTCCCCGCTCGGCCGCGGCTTCCTCACCGGCTCCTTCGCCAACGCCGACAAGGACCTCACCGCCGACGACTTCCGCCGCCAGCAGCCCCGCTTCACCGGCGAGAACGCCGCCGCCAACGTGGCCCTGCTGGAGCCGGTCCGCACCCTGGCCGAGGCCCACGGGGTGTCGCCGGGTCGGATAGCCCTGGCCTGGGTCCAGCAGCAGGCGTCGGTGCACGGCCTCCCGGTGATCCCGATCCCGGGCACGCGCAAGGTGAGCCGGATCGAGGAGAACACGGCGGCGACGAGGATCGAGCTGACGAAGGACGAGCTGGCGCTCCTGGAGCCGATCGCGGCGAAGGTCGCCGGAGACCGCTACGCGGACATGACGTTCACCTCTGCCGGCAGGGAGTAGAGCAACGCCCTGAGGGGCGCGGGGAACTGCAGGCCGGCCACATCCGGCCCGCACCCGACAACGACCCCTCAGAGCTCGGCCAGCAACTCGGCCTTCTTCACCGAGAACTCCTCGTCCGTCACCAGCCCCGCCTCATGCAGTTCCCCGAGGTGCCGGATCCGCTCGGCGATGTCGGCAGGATCCCGGCGCGACATGGCCGCCGTCGGGACCGCCGGCACCGCGGAGCGGTTCCGGACCGCCGCCAGGACCGCCGCGGCGAACGGCAACGACTCGTGGACGGGCCCGTATCCGAGCCCGAACACCACGGCGGCGGGATCCTGGTCGGCCGGCAGCGGCGAAACCTCCCCGCGCAGCAACCGCAGATGCCCCTCGAACACCTCCGGCGACCGCCACTGAACCCCGGTCAGCTCGGACACCGGGAAACTCTGGTCGCCGGCCTTCCACTTCGCCGACGACGCCCCGGTCCAGAACCACCGGAAGTGCACGGTCCGGCCGTCGAAGGACGCCTTCCCGTCGTACGCCTTGAACTGCAGCGGTACTTCGGGCGCCGGCACCAGGAACCTGTCGGCCGGTCCCGCGTCCTGCTTCAGCTGCGCACGCAGCTCGTCGGCGTAGTACTCGGCGAGCGTCTCCTTCTCGGCGGGCAGCACCAGCCGGTACGGATCGCACCCCTCCTTGAGCTGCCCCTCGGCCGCCTCCATCAACGGATCGGCGCCGGGGCGGGGTTCGGCGCGCAGGACCACCGTCCCGCGTTTGCCGGGCGTGAGCGTCACCCCGGCGAGCGCGTCGAGAGGGACACGTCGTTCCCCCAGCGCCTGGAAGAGCTTGGGTGTTCGCATCCCCCGTTCGTAGCGGATGAGCATGGAGTCGGACTCGAACTCCCAGACGGCATGAAATCCGGCCAGTACGTCACCCATGCGGCTCATCGTATGCGGCACGAGCTCCTTCGTCCCCTCCCCGTACAAACCGCGATTCCTTCTTCTCTACGCGCGTCCGGCAGACGCCGTCGCGGACAAACCCGTCCGGCAGGCTTCGGTATCGCCCGCGCAGTGCACCGAGCGGTATGCGCCAATGCCGATCTCGGCGAAGTTCAGCAGGCTCTCCGTGCCCGGCTCGAAATAGCCGCTGTGCCCGTCAGCGCCCCGCGCCGACAGCACGCGGGCACCGAACGCGGCGGACATCGGGTCCGCCCCGTGGCCGAGCCCTCCGACCTCCAGGTAGGGCACGTCCTGCACCCAGTCCTCGGCGTCCCGCATCGCCCACACCTGGGCGGAGGTGCCGAGCTGGGACGCCTTCGCGACCCGCATCCCGGGGCTGCCGGCCACCGCTATGTCGGCCACCCGGTCCGGCAGAGTGTGCGCGGCGAGGCCGCACAGCACGGAGCCGTAGCTGTGGCAGAACAGGGAGACGGGGGTGCCGCCGGGCAGGGCGCGCACCAGCGCGTTCAGCCGGATCGCGCCGCCCGCCGCGCGCATCGCGGTGGCCGAGTCGATACCGAGCCCGCTGGGCGAGGTGTAGTCGGCCCAGGCGATGACGGCCGTGCGCGTCGACGGGCTCGCCGCTCGCTCGGCCCGGTACAGGGCCGTGGCCATGCCGACCGGCGCGGAGTACTGGCGGGAGGTGCGCTGGAAGGTGAGCAGGTCGGTGTCGACGCCGGGGACGACGACCGAGACCCGCTCCGCCGTGTCCAGATCGCCGAAGACCTCGGCGACCCGGCCGGAGCCGTCGGGGTTGAAGGCGAGGATGTGGCGGCTCTTGCTCATCAGCGAGACGTAGCGGTGCATGCGCCGCCCGGCTTCCCGCTGCCCGTCCGGGGTGAGCCGTACGTCGTGCATGCGGGTGAGCTCGACCTTGCGGGCCTGCCCGAGCGCGATGCGGTTGGCGCGGTAGCGCAGCTCCACGGGAGCGCCGTTCATGTTGCCCACGGCGAGCGGATAGCGCCGGGCGAGGCCGGTGCGCTGCTGCGGGGTGAGCGAGGCGAAGAACCGGGCGAGACGGTGGGGGGACGTCTCCTGCGGGTCCGGGAGCCGGTGCCCGGCGACGCGGCCGTGTTCCCACTCCGAGAGCGAGGTCTGCAGCGCGGTGGAGCTTCGCTGGCTGCGCAGTGCGGTCCAGCCGGTGGTGGCCAGCATCACGAACACCACGGCCAGCGCGAGCAGTGCGCGCCAGACGTTCAGTTGCGGAGAGGTGTCGAAGGAAGTCACTGAAAGGACACACTAGGAGAACGACTGGGTCTCGCGTTAACCAAGTGGCGTGAATCACGTTTGGACAAAGAGGGCACTTCGGGTCATAGTGTGGGCGCCTTCAGGCCGTTCGCCAATTTCCGGCCAGTGCGGGTCCGACCTGCGCGAGATGGGCGACCGTCAGCGCGCGCATCGCCTCGAGGCTGAAGTCCTCGCCCGCGCTCCACTGACGCTCCGTCAGCCGCATCACGCCGCTGAAGACGGCCACCGTCAGCCGGGGGCGCGGGTCGGTGTCCACGTCGAGGCCCTCGCGCTCGGCGAGCACCCGTGCGACGGTCTCCTCGGCCTCCGCGGAGCGACGCAGATGGGCGGCGAGCAGGACGGGCGTCGACTCGATCACCCGGCACATGCGCAAGTGCAGCTCCACCGGTACGACGGCCTCGACGATCTCGTTGAGGCTGTCCCAGCCCTCCAGGACCGCCTGCCGCAGCGCCTCCATCGGAGCCTCGTGCGCGGGACGCTCGCGCACCGACTCGACGAAGCGCTCCACCGTCGTCTCCTGCACCGCGAGCGCGGCCTCCTCCTTGTTCGCGAAGTAGCGGAAGAAGGTGCGCTGCGAGACGTCGACCGCCGCGGTGATGTCGTCGACCGTCGTCTGCTCGTAGCCGCGGCCGGTGAACAGTTCGTGGGCGGCCCGGATCAGCGCGTCGCGGGTGCGCTGCTTCTTGCGCTCGCGCAGGCCCGGCCGTGACGCCGTGGTCATGGGCCACTCCTTGTGGATGACAATCACTGTCCTGACAGTTACCGACTTGTGAATTGGTTTGTCAATTGTCAGTGACTGTCATTAGCCTCGCACGCATGACTAGTCAGACCACCATCGACGCGACGGGGCCGGGGGACAAGGCGCCAACACCCCCGTCGGACCGGTCGCCTGCCAGCGGGCTGCGCGGCCACCCCTGGTTCACCCTCATAACCGTGGCCGTCGGGGTCATGATGGTGGCCCTGGACGGCACCATCGTGGCCATCGCCAACCCGGCCATCCAGTCGGACCTGAAGGCGAGCTTCGCCGACGTCCAGTGGATCACCAACGGCTACTTCCTCGCCCTCGCGGTCTGCCTGATCACCGCGGGCAAGCTCGGTGACCGCTTCGGCCACCGGCAGACCTTCCTGATCGGCGTGGTCGGCTTCGCCGCCGCCTCGGGCGCGATCGGCATGTCCGACAGCATCGCGCTGGTCATCACCTTCCGGGTCCTGCAGGGCCTGTTCGGCGCCCTGCTGATGCCGGCCGCGCTCGGCCTGCTGCGCGCGACCTTCCCGGCCGAGAAGCTCAACATGGCCATCGGCATCTGGGGCATGGTCATCGGCGCCTCCACCGCGGGCGGCCCGATCCTCGGCGGCGTCCTGGTCGAGCACGTCAACTGGCAGTCGGTGTTCTTCATCAACGTGCCGGTCGGCATCCTCGCCGTCGCCCTCGGCGTGGTGATGCTGGTCGACCACCGTGCCGAGAACGCGCCGCGCTCCTTCGACATCCTGGGCATCGCCCTGCTGTCGGCGGCCATGTTCTGCCTGGTGTGGGCGCTCATCAAGGCCCCGGAATGGGGCTGGGGTTCCGGCACGACCTGGGCCTTCCTCCTCGCCGCCGTCGTCGGCTTCGCGGTCTTCGCCTTCTGGGAGACGAAGGTCAAGGAGCCGCTGATCCCGCTGGCGCTGTTCCGCTCGGTCCCGCTGTCGGCGGGTGTCGTCCTCATGGTCCTCATGGCGATCGCCTTCATGGGCGGCCTGTTCTTCGTCACCTTCTATCTGCAGAACGTGCACGGTATGGGTCCGGTCGACGCGGGTCTGCACCTGCTTCCGCTCACCGGGATGATGATCGTCGGCTCCCCGCTGGCGGGCGCGATGATCACCAAGCTGGGCCCGCGCGTGCCGCTGGCCGGCGGTATGGCCGCCGTGGCGATCGCCATGTTCGGGATGTCCACGCTGCAGACGGACACCGGCAGCGCCGTCATGTCCCTCTGGTTCGCCCTGCTGGGCCTCGGACTCGCGCCCGTCATGGTCGGCGCCACCGAGGTCATCGTCGGCAACGCCCCGATGGAGCTCTCCGGGGTCGCCGGCGGACTCCAGCAGGCGGCGATGCAGATCGGCGGCAGCCTCGGTACGGCCGTCCTCGGCGCCGTGATGGCCTCCAAGGTGGACAGCGACCTCGCGGGCAACTGGAAGGACGCGGGGCTCCCCGAGCTCACGCCGGCCCAGCTCGACCAAGCCGCGGAAGCGGTCCAGGTCGGTGTCCCCCCGGTCGCCAAGGGCACGCCGGAGGCGATCGCCACGAAGATCGCCGACGTGGCGCACGACACCTTCATCTCCGGCATGAGCCTGGCGTCCCTGGTCGCCGCCGGAGTCGCGGTCGTCGCCGTCCTGGTCGCACTGCTCACCAAGCGCGGTCAGAACGCGGAGGCGGGCGCGGGCGTCGGGCACATCTGACAACCCGGCGAGTAATAGCCGGAGTTCACCTATCAGGGTGACAACGCTAAAGATCCCTCGCACCCGGTACGCGCCGCGGGCCACAGTGGGTCTGGCCCTCTGTACGGCATGTTCCCCAGGCAAGTTCGGGACGTTCGTACGACGAATGAGGGCGACCGGATCTGCGGCGCGCTGCCGGAGGGGGGCGGCGCGCCGCAAGGCCGGAGAACGCGGCTGCGTAACTCGATCGTGTGATCTTCGGCTTGCAAGGTGTGGTGTTGTGCCGGGAGCGGGTTAGCGTTGCCGAGCGATTTGGGACGCCGGGTGCGGTGCCAGCGTGCGGAGCCTCTGTTTCACCGGAGTGATGGTGCAGGGCTTCTCCGTCGCCTTTGGCCGCTTTTGCGTGTCGGGTCGTGAGGGACTCTGCCCTTCCGGGGCCGGAGCATGGACGGGATTCATGTTGCCGCCCGGTTGCGAAAGCGGACGACCAGTGCGCCCAAGACCGTTCGGGGCGTGCCGACGTGCGGCTCACTCCCGCTCGGGCCAAGGAACGGTTCTGGGAGTTGATGACCTACTCCCGTGTATGAGGCCGTACGTGGCCACGATGGGGTTGGGTGCAGCGACACCCCGCAGCGCCGGAGTGTCGCTGCGCCCGACCGCATACCGACGCGAGTCAACGCGTAACCGACCGCTCCCGCAACGCCGTCACCTCGGCCCGCAGCGCCCGCACCTCGTCGGTCAGTAACCGGATCGCCTCCGTCTGCCGCCGCTCCTCCACGTCGTCCTTCTCGAACCGCGCGATGAACCACGCGGCGATGTTCGCGGTCACCACACCCAGCAGCGCGATCCCGGACAGCATCAGCCCCACGGCGATCACCCGGCCCAGACCGGTGGTCGGCGCGTGATCCCCGTAGCCGACGGTCGTCATCGTCGTGAACGACCACCACACCGCGTCACCCAGTGTCCTGATGTTCCCGTCCGCGGACTCCCGTTCCACCGACAGCACGGCCAGCGACCCGAACATCAGCAGCCCGACCACCGCCCCCGCGACATACGTCGTCAGCCGGATCTGTGAGGCCATCCGCGCCCGCCGCTGCACCAGCAGCAGGGTCGACACCAGCCGCAGCAGCCGCAGCGGCTGGAGCAGCGGCAGCACCACCGCACACAGGTCCAGCCAGTGCCTGCCGACGAACCGCCGGCGATCCTCGGCGAGGAACAGCCGCACCAGGTAGTCGACGGCGAAGGCCCCCCAGACCACCCACTCGACGACCGTGCACGCGTCGGTCAGCGACCGGCTCGCCGGACTGACCACTATGGGCACGGCGTAGGCGAGGGCGAACAGCACCGCGAGCGCCAGGAGGGGTCGTTGGGTGCGCCGTTCCCACCGCACCTGTGCCGGTTGTTCCTTCATGAGCGCATCGTAAGGAAGCGGTGAGGGCGGTGGGGACACGGCCCCACCGCCCTTCGGTCATGCCCGCCGCGCGGCGTTACGCGTCGCCGCCCGCCGCCCCCGGGTCCGCCGCCGAGACGTCGAGGAGCTGGTACCGGTCGATCGCCTGCTTCAGCGCCGACCGGTCGACCTTGCCCTCCTTGGCCAGCTCGGTCAGCACGCCCACCACGATCGACTGCGCGTCGATGTGGAAGTGCCGGCGGGCCGCCCCGCGGGTGTCGGCGAAGCCGAAGCCGTCGGCGCCCAGCGACTGGTACGTCCCCGGCACCCACCGCGCGATCTGGTCCGGAACCGACCGCATCCAGTCGGACACGGCCACGAACGGCCCCTCCGCACCGGACAGCTTCCGCGTCACGTACGGCACCCGCTGCTCCTCCTCGGGATGCAGCAGGTTGTGCTCCTCGCACCGCACGGCCTCGCGCCGCAGCTCGTTCCAGGAAGTCGCCGACCAGACGTCGGCCTTCACGTTCCACTCCTCGGCGAGGATCTTCTGTGCCTCGACCGCCCAGGGCACGGCCACACCGGACGCCATGATCTGCGCCGGGATGGATCCCGCGGTGCCCGCCGCGAAGCGGTGGATGCCCTTGACGATGCCCTCGACGTCCACGTTCTCGGGCTCGGCCGGGTGCTGGATCGGCTCGTTGTAGACGGTGAGGTAGTAGAAGACGTCCTCGCTGTCCGGGCCGTACATCCGGCGCAGCCCGTCCTGCACGATGTGCGCGATCTCGAAGCCGTAGGCCGGGTCGTACGCCACACAGCCCGGGTTGGTCGAGGCGAGCAGCTGTGAGTGGCCGTCCGCGTGCTGGAGGCCCTCACCGGTCAGGGTCGTACGGCCGGCGGTCGCGCCCAGGACGAAACCGCGTGCCAGCTGGTCGGCCATCTGCCAGAACTGGTCGCCGGTGCGCTGGAAGCCGAACATCGAGTAGAAGACGTACACCGGGATGAGCGGCTCGCCGTGCGTGGCGTACGACGAACCCGCGGCGATCAGCGAGGCGGTGCAGCCCGCCTCGGAGATGCCGTCGTGCAGCATCTGCCCGGTCGGCGACTCCTTGTACGCGAGGAGCAGGTCCCGGTCCACGGCCTCGTACTGCTGGCCGAGCGGGTTGTAGATCTTCGCGCTCGGGAAGAACGAGTCCATGCCGAAGGTGCGGTACTCGTCCGGCGCGATCAGCACGAACCGCTTGCCGATCTCCTTGTCCCGCATGAGATCCTTGAGGAGCCGGACGAAGGCCATGGTCGTCGCGATGGACTGCTGGCCCGAGCCCTTCTTCACGCTCGCGTACGTCTTGTCGTCCGGCAGTGCGAGCGGCTTCGAGCGTACGACGCGGGTCGGGACGTAACCGCCGAGCGAGTTGCGGCGGTCGTGCATGTACTGGATCTCCTCCGAGTCCCGGCCCGGGTGGAAGTAGGGCGGCGGGCCCGACTCCAGCTCCTTGTCGGAGATCGGCAGGTGCAGCCGGTCGCGGAAGCCCTTGAGGTCGGCGACCGTCAGCTTCTTCATCTGGTGCGTGGCGTTGCGGCCCTCGAAGTTCGGGCCCAGCGTCCAGCCCTTGATCGTCTTGGCGAGGATCACGGTCGGCTGGCCCTTGTGCTCCACGGCCGCCTTGTACGCGGCGAAGATCTTCCGGTGGTCGTGACCGCCGCGGCCCAGGTGCAGGATCTGGTCGTCGGTCATGCCCTCGACCATCGCGCGCAGCCGGTGGTCGTCCCCGAAGAAGTGGTCGCGGATGTACGAGCCGGTCTCGGTGGCGTACGTCTGGAACTGCCCGTCCGGCGTGGTGTTCATCTTGTTGACCAGCACGCCGTCGCGGTCCTGCGCCAGCAGCGGGTCCCAGGTCCGGTCCCACACCAGCTTGATGACGTTCCAGCCGGCGCCCCGGAAGATCGACTCCAGCTCCTGGATGATCTTGCCGTTGCCGCGCACCGGGCCGTCGAGCCGCTGGAGGTTGCAGTTGACGACGAAGGTGAGGTTGTCCAGGCCCTCGCGGGCGGCGATGGACAGCTGGCCGAGCGACTCGGGCTCGTCCATCTCGCCGTCCCCGAGGAACGCCCAGACGTGCGACTTCGAGGTGTCCGCGATCTCGCGCGCGTGCAGATAGCGGTTCATCCGGGCCTGGTAGATCGCGCCGATCGGGCCGAGGCCCATCGACACGGTCGGGAACTCCCAGAAGTCCGGCATCAGCCGCGGATGCGGGTAGCTGGACAGGCCGTACGGCGCCTTCGACTTCTCCTGGCGGAACGCGTCCAGGTTCTGGTCGCTCAGGCGGTCCAGCAGGAACGCGCGGGCGTAGATGCCCGGTGAGGCGTGGCCCTGGAAGAAGACCTGGTCGCCGCCGTCGCCCTCGTCCTTGCCGCGGAAGAAGTGGTTGAAGCCGACGTCGTAGAGCGAGGCCGAGGAGGCGAAGGTGGCGATGTGGCCGCCGACGCCGATGCCGGGCCGCTGGGCGCGCGAGACCATGACCGCGGCGTTCCACCGGGTCGCGTTCAGGATCCGGCGCTCGATCTCCTCGTTGCCCGGGAAGAAGGGCTCCGCCCTGGTGGGGATGGTGTTGACGTAGTCCGTGCTGCGCATCTCCGGCACGGCCACGCGCTTCTCACGGGCGCGCTCGATGAGCCGGAGCATCAGGTAGCGGGCCCGCTCCCGGCCGCGCTCGTCCACGGCGGCGTCGAGGGAGTCGAGCCACTCCTGGGTCTCCTCGGGGTCGAAGTCAGGAACCTGACTCGGAAGGCCGCCAATGATGATCGGATTGCGATCGGATCCGGAAGCCACGCTGTTCCTTACCTGTCAGAGGGCTGCTTTGCGAGGGTTTTCTCGGGGTTTTCGTGTGCCTGCACCGATCCCCATCGTGTACCTCGGCGTCGCAAACGTCATCTCTACTGTGAGGTAATCAAGGCTTGGTCCGTACGGGCGCCCCCCGACGTGGTTCCCAAACGCACAAACAGGGCAGAAAGGTGTGGGCTGCGTCACTCAGGCTCGGGGCGGTGTGCCGTAGGTTGCGGCGACACGGCCGGTATCGTCACCGTTTCGGCGGTCTGAACGGCCGGGTACTTGCGCGATTCGCCCCGCCCGTGTGGACTACGGCCAATGCTTCGCGCACGCGCGTGGCTGAGACTCCCCCAAGCCCTTGAGGGGCTCGGGGGGACCCCCATCCAAGAACATGATCAGGAGGCAACCCGTGAGCGCGACCGCGGACCACGCGGAGGAGCGGACGAACCCTGCCGTCAGGCTGGGGTTCCAGCCCGAGCAGGTGGTCCAGGAGATCGGCTACGACGACGACGTAGACCAGGAACTCCGCGAGGCCATTGAGGAAGTCATCGGCACAGACCTCGTGGACGAGGAATACGACGACGTCGCCGACGCCGTTGTGCTGTGGTTCCGCGACGAGGACGGCGACCTGACCGATGTGCTGGTGGATGCCATCACGTACATCGAAGAGGGCGGTTCGATCCTGCTGCTGACCCCGAAGACCGGCCGGGACGGCTACGTGGAGCCGAGCGACATCTCTGAAGCCGCGACCACGGCAGGGCTGTCCGCGTCCAAGAGCGTCAGCGTCGGCAAGGACTGGAGTGGCAGCCGGCTGGTGACGCCGAAGGCCGCCAAGTCCAAGAAGTAGCCCGCAGCGCCGGACGGGCTGGAGAGCGCTCGGCAGTGGCCGAGACCCCCCAGCCCGTCCGAAGGCCCTCGGTGATCGCTGAGTAGGGTGTTCTCACCCGAACAGCCCACGAAGGGACATCCGAGGCGATGGCGATCCAGGTCGGCGACAAGGCCCCCGACTTCGAGCTCAGGGACAACCACGGTGCGACCGTGAAGCTGTCCGACTTCCACGGCAGCAAGAACGTCGTACTGCTCTTCTACCCCTTCGCCTTCACCGGCGTGTGCACCGGTGAGCTGTGCGAGCTGCGCGACCATCTGCCGCAGTTCGCCGACCGCGACACCCAGCTGCTCGCCGTCTCGAACGACTCCATCCACACCCTGCGCGTCTTCGCCGAGCAGGAGGGCCTGGAGTACCCGCTGCTCAGCGACTTCTGGCCGCACGGCGAGGTCTCCCGCGCGTACGGCGTCTTCGCCGAGGACAAGGGCTGCGCGGTGCGCGGCACCTTCGTCATCGACAAGGAGGGCCTCGTGCGCTGGACCGTCGTCAACGCCCTGCCGGACGCGCGTGACCTGAACGAGTACGTCAAGGCGCTCGACACCCTGTGATTCTTCGGTTCCAAGCCATGCGTGGTGCGGGAACCCGTTACTAGGATCGACTCGTTGATCCGACATCGAACGCACGGCGGGGCTCCCCGCCCCTGGACACCAATGGAGGACTCGTGGGAGTCAGCCTCAGCAAGGGCGGCAACGTATCTCTGAGCAAGGAGGCTCCGGGCCTGACCGCGGTCATCATCGGTCTCGGGTGGGACATCCGCACCACCACCGGCACCGACTTCGACCTGGATGCCAGCGCACTGCTGCTGGACTCCTCCGGCAAGGTCTCCAGCGACGCGAACTTCATCTTCTTCAACAACCTCAAGAGCCCGGACGGCTCGGTCGAGCACACCGGTGACAACCTCACCGGTGAGGGCGAGGGCGACGACGAGCAGATCAAGGTCAACCTCGCCGGCGTCCCGGCCGACGTCGAAAAGATCACCTTCCCGGTGTCGATCTACGACGCCGAGAACCGCCAGCAGTCCTTCGGCCAGGTGCGCAACGCGTTCATCCGCGTGGTGAACCAGGCCGGCGGCGCCGAGATCGCGAGGTACGACCTCTCGGAGGACGCCTCCACGGAGACCGCCATGGTCTTCGGCGAGCTCTACCGCCACGGCGCGGAGTGGAAGTTCCGCGCCATCGGCCAGGGCTACGCCTCGGGCCTGCGCGGCATCGCGCAGGACTTCGGCGTCAACGTCTGACCGGCCCTCGGGCCTCACCGTCCGGCGCCGCACGGTTTGCGTGCGGCGCCGGACGTGCAGGACAAGCAGAGAAGACTCTCGGGGAGGGACAGGATCATGGGCGTCACGCTCGCCAAGGGAGGCAATGTCTCCCTGTCCAAGGCCGCACCCAACCTCACCCAGGTGATGGTCGGGCTCGGCTGGGACGCGCGCTCCACCACCGGCGCGCCCTTCGACCTCGACGCCAGTGCGCTGATGTGCAACAACGGGCGAGTGCTGGGGGACGAGTGGTTCATCTTCTACAACCAGCTCAAGAGCCCGGAGGGCTCGGTCGAGCACACCGGTGACAACCTCACCGGTGAGGGCGAGGGCGACGACGAGTCGCTGCTGATCGACCTCTCCAAGGTGCCCGCCAACGTCGACAAGATCGTCTTCCCGGTCTCGATTCACGACGCCGACAACCGCGGCCAGACCTTCGGTCAGGTCAGCAACGCCTTCATCCGGGTGGTCAACCAGGCGGACGGCCAGGAACTCGCCCGCTACGACCTCTCCGAGGACGCCTCCACCGAGACCGCGATGATCTTCGGTGAGGTCTATCGCCACCAGGGCGAATGGAAGTTCAGGGCGGTGGGGCAGGGGTACGCGTCGGGGCTGCGGGGCATCGCTCTAGACTTCGGAGTCAATGTTTCGTAAAGCCGAGTACGGCGCAATAGAAATCCGTACTTACAGGATTGGGTAGCCAGTGGTTCTGAAAACCTTCGGCTGGTCGTTCGCGGTCACCGCGCTCGGCCTCGTCGCGGCGGTCTTCTACGGGGGGTGGACCGGCTTCGGCGTCGTGGCGATCCTCTCCGTCCTCGAGATCTCGCTGTCCTTCGACAACGCAGTGGTCAACGCCGGAATCCTGAAGAAGATGTCTGCCTTCTGGCAGAAGATCTTCCTCACCATCGGCGTGCTCATCGCCGTGTTCGGCATGCGACTGGTCTTTCCCGTCGTCATCGTCGCCGTCAGCGCCTCGATGGGCCCGATCGAGGCCGTCGACCTCGCCCTCACCGACAAGGACCGCTACGAACAGCTGGTGACCGACGCTCACCCGTCGATCGCCGCCTTCGGTGGCATGTTCCTGCTGATGATCTTCCTCGACTTCATCTTCGAGGACCGGGACATCAAGTGGCTGGGCTGGCTCGAGCGGCCGCTCGCCAAGCTCGGCAAAATCGACATGCTCTCGGTCTGCATCGCCCTGATCGTGCTGCTGATCTCCGCGATGACCTTCGCGACACATGCCCACCAGCACGGCGGCACCCACGTCGACAAGGCGGAGACGGTCCTCCTCTCCGGCGTCGGGGGCCTCATCACCTACATGATCGTCGGCGGTCTCTCCGGCTTCTTCGAGAACAGGCTCGAAGAGCAGGAGGAGCGTGAGCACGAGGAGGAGGAAGCCGCCGAACGCCAGGGCCAGCCCCGCTCGGCGGTCGTCATGGCCGGCAAGGCCGCGTTCTTCATGTTCCTCTACCTCGAGGTCCTGGACGCGTCCTTCTCCTTCGACGGCGTGATCGGTGCCTTCGCCATCACCAACGACATCGTCCTGATGGCGCTGGGTCTGGGCATCGGCGCGATGTACGTCCGGTCGCTGACCGTGTACCTCGTCCGCCAGGGCACCCTCGACGAGTACGTCTACCTGGAGCACGGCGCGCACTACGCGATCGGCGCCCTCGCCGCGATCCTCCTGATCACCATCCAGTACCAGATCAGCGAGCTCATCACCGGTTCGGTCGGTGTGCTCCTGATCGGCTGGTCCTTCCTGTCCTCCGTGCGCCGCAACAGGGCACTGGCAGCGGCAGAGGGAAAAGCGGGCTCGGACGACAAGACTGAGGTGTCGTCCGGGGTGTGACACCCCTCGGGGTGAGGAACGCTCTGTGCGGGGCGGCGACGAGGCGACTCCTCGGCGCCGCCCCGCCGGTCTTTGACGTGAAGGTGGGGGCGGGAATGGGTTTCTTCGACGGGCTCCGGCGCGGGCGCGAGTCCGACTTCGACTCGGGCAACGCGGCGACCAACTCCATCGAGCTGACCAAACGGCACACCCAGGTCTCCCTCACCAAGCAGGGCGCCGCCACCGGGCACCTGCGGGTCAACCTGGCCTGGCGGATGCGGACGTCCGACTTCGGCGGCTCGCAGCGGGAGAGTCTGCTGCGGCACCCCTTCCAGGCGCTCAAGCCGCCGGAGGTCCTCGGACACAGCCAGAGCATGGTCAACGTCGACCTCGACCTGGGATGCCTGTACGAGCTCCAGGACGGCACCAAGGGGGTCGTACAGCCGCTCGGGGGCTACCTCGGGGACGTCAACGGGCCGCCGTACGTGAAGCTCAGCGGGGACGACCGGTTCGGGTCGGCGTCCGGGGAGACGATGTACGTCAACCTCGACCACCGGGACGCGATCAAGCGGTTGCTGGTGTTCGTGTACATCTACGACCAGACGCCGGCCTTCGACCGCACCCACGCGATCGTCACGCTGTATCCGAGCAACGGGCCGCGGATCGAGATAGGCCTCGACGAGCGGCATCCCCAGGCCCGGTCGTGTGCGGTCGTCATGATCGAGAACGTCAAGGGGGAACTGCTCGTCCGGCGTGAGGTGAAGTTCGTCTACGGGTTCCAGGCGGAGCTGGACCGGTTGTACGGCTGGGGACTGCAGTGGGGGCGGGGGTACAAGGCCAAGGCCGAACGCTGACCGGCCCGGGCCCCCGGGGCGTCGCCGCTAGCGTCCGACGAACTGGGGGCCCTGGGGCGGCAGCCTGAACTCCTGGGCACCGACCGCCGCCGTCACCGGCTGCGGGTAGCCGTAGGCCGGCTGGACCGTGGGGGCCGGCTGCTGCGGGTAGCCGTAGGCCGGCTGGGCCGGGACGACCGTGGGCTGTTCCGGGGGAAGGGGCTGGGAGGAGGTCTCCGGCGGTACCTGCGTCACGGGCTCGTCCGCGGGGTGCTGCTCCTCCGACTCGTCCACCGCGATGCCGAAGTCGGTGGCCAGGCCCTGGAGGCCGTTGGAGTAGCCCTCGCCCAGGGCGCGGAACTTCCAGCCCTCGCCGCGGCGGTACAGCTCGCCGCAGATCAGGGCGGTCTCCTGGCCCGTCTCCGGCTTGATGTCGAAGTGGGCCAGCGGCTCGCCCTCGGGAAGGGTGGCGTCGTACAGCAGGATGCGCAGGCCCTGTACGCGGTCGAAGGTGACGTCGTCCGCGGACGCGACCAGAAGAATCCGGCTGACATCGGACTCGACACCGGTCAGATCTGTCTGGATCGTGTCCGTGGGCCCCTCGGCGACACGTTTCTTGCCGAGCAGCCAGACCTTGCCCGAGGGATGACGGGGCTGGTTGTAGAAGACGAAGTCCTCGTCGGATCGCACACGACCGTCAGGGCCGAGGAGTAGCGCCGAGGCGTCGACGACCGGGACCCCCTGGCCGGGCGCCCAGCGCAGTACAGCACGTACCGTTGTGGCTTCGAGCGGGACGTTCGACCCCTTCAGCATCGCGTGCGTCATGCGGTCATCCTGCCCTCTCGGTCCTGGTCACGACAACGCGGGGTCGCAGATCCATATGTTTGGCTGTGCGTGTCCGCGTTACCTGAAGTTCATGCCCTGCGGGAACCTGTGACATGGATCCCTACGTACTATTACCGGCCACCTGTGGACAGCCGCAGGAGCCGATCAGCATCCACGGGGGAGTTCTATGCGTCATTTCGGGCACATCGCCCCTGAGGTGCGTCAGCGCCTCTTCCACCTGGAGCCCTGCGAGTTCACCGCGGACTCCTCTGCCCGGCTCCTCGCCGTGGCCCTGGGCGCCACGCTCTACAGTCCGGCCACCCGGCCGCGGCTCGCCGACGACATCGTCAAGCAGACCGGACGCGGCGTGGTCTCGATGGTGCTGTGCCTGGAGGACTCGATCGGCGACGACGAGGTCGTGGACGCCGAGGAGAACCTCGTACGACAGTTCACGGACCTCGCCGGACGCGAGGGCATGGACCCGCCGCTGCTGTTCATCCGGGTCCGCACCCCCGAGCAGATCCCCGACCTCGTACGACGTCTGGGCCCCGCCGCGCGGCTGCTGTCCGGGTTCGTGATGCCGAAGTTCACCGAAGAGCGCGGAATCCCCTTCATGGAGGCGCTGGCGAGCGCCGAGACGGCGAGCGGGCGGCGGCTCTTCGCGATGCCCGTGCTGGAGTCGCCCGAGCTGCTGTACCGGGAGTCGCGGGTGGACACCCTGGAGGGCATCTCCCGAGCGGTCGACAAGTACCGCGAGCGCGTCCTGGCCCTGCGCCTGGGCGTCACCGACTTCTGCTCCTCGTACGGCCTGCGCCGGGCGCCCGACATGACCGCCTACGACGTCCAGGTCGTCGCCTCCGTGATCGCCGACGTGGTGAACATGATGGGCCGCGCCGACGGCACCGGGTTCACGGTGACCGGGCCGGTGTGGGAGTACTTCCGCGTCCAGGAGCGCATGTTCAAGCCGCAGCTGCGCCGCAGCCCCTTCCTGGAGGGCCAGGCGGAGGAACTGCGCGAAGCGCTCATCGAGCACGCCATGGACGGCCTGCTGCGCGAGATCACCCTCGACCAGGCCAACGGCCTGCAGGGCAAGACCTGCATCCACCCCTCCCACGTACTGCCCGTCCACGCACTCTCCGTGGTCAGCCACGAGGAGTTCAGTGACGCCCAGGACATCCTGCGGCCCGAGCGGGACGGCGGCGGTGTGCTGAAGTCGGCGTACACGAACAAAATGAATGAAGTGAAGCCGCACCGCGCCTGGGCCGAGCGGACCCTGCTGCGTGCCGAGGTGTTCGGTGTGGCGAACGAGGACATCGGCTTCGTGGAGCTGCTCGCGGCCGGAATCCCCGAGTGAGACCGCTGAACAACAAGGGACGCATGAATCACGCAGCGAACAACGCCGTCTGGTCCGGCAGCTGGGTCGCCGAGCGACTCGGTGTCGAACTGGTGGGCGACGACGAGCTGACCGGTCTGCTGGGGCTGGCACTGCGCCGCAACCCCAAGCGGGCCCACCTGCTCGTGTCGAACGTGCTCGGCAAGCACGTCCCGCAGTCGCCGTCCGTCGTCTACGGCCACGGCTTCGCCCTCGGCCGCCGGGTCCGCGGCCTCCTCGGCACCGAGGAGGCCGGCCGGGCCGTCGTCCTGGGCTACGCGGAGACCGCCACCGGCCTCGGCCACTGTGTCGCCGACGGTGTGGGCCTCGCCCCGTACCTGCACTCCACCCGCCGCCCGGTCCAGGGCCTCGCCCCGGCCGGCGGCTTCGAGGAGGCCCACTCGCACGCCACGTCCCACCTGCTGCTGCCCCAGGACCCCGCGCTGCTGGCCGGGGACGGGCCGCTGGTCCTGGTCGACGACGAGTTCTCCACCGGGAACACGGTCCTCAACACCATCCGTGACCTGCACGAGCGCTACCCGCGCGGGCGGTACGTGGTGGTCGCCCTCGTCGACATGCGCTCACCTGCCGACGCCGGCCGCCTGGACGTCTTCGCCCGGGAGATCGGCGCCCGGGTGGATCTGGTGACGGCCGCCTCGGGGACCGTACGGCTGCCGGACGGCGTGCTGGAGAAAGGGCAGGAGCTGGTCGCCCGACACGAGGCGGCGGCGCCCGAGGCCACGGCGCCCGAGGAGGCGTCGTCCGGCCGGATCACCCGGGTGGACCTGTGCTGGCCCCGTGACCTGCCGGACGGCGGGCGGCACGGCTTCACGCCGCAGCACCGAATACGCCTGGAGGGCGCGATGCCCGCCATGGCCGCCCGGCTCGCCGAGGCGCTGCCCGCGCGGGCCCGGCGGGTGCTCGTCCTCGGCTTCGAGGAGCTGATGTACGCCCCGCTGCGGCTGGCCCGCGAGCTGGAGCAGATTCACGACACCGTCGGCGCCGAGGTCCGCTACTCCACCACCACCCGCTCACCCGTCCTCGCCGTCGACGATCCCGGCTACGCGATCCGCAGCCGCCTCGTCTTCCCCGCCCACGACGACCCGGCCGACGGCCCCGGCGAGCGCTACGCCTACAACGTGGCGGGCGGCGGCTTCGACACCGTCGTCGCCGTCGTCGACTCGGCCGCCGACACCCCGGCACTGCACGCGCCCGGCGGACTGCTGGACCGGCTGGCCGCCCACACCCCGCACGTCGTCCTCGCGGTCGTGCCCGCGTACGTGCCCGAGCCGCAGTACGCCGCCCGCACCCCTGGAGAAAGATCCACCATGCTGCCCGAGCCCCTCCGCGGCCCCGCCTTCTCCTCGTACCCGCCCGAGGAGGTCGGCTGGCTGCTCCAGGACCTCTCGGACGTCACCCTGGAGGCGCCGACCGAGGAGCGCGAGGAGGCCATCCAGAGCGGCGGCGCGCACTACGCCGAGTCGCTGCCGGTGGAGTACCAGCCGAGCGAGCAGTACCAGGAGCTCTTCCACACGGCGCTGGACGCCTCGGCGGGGCGGCTGGCCCTGGCGGTGGGCGCGGTCACCGAACTCGTCCTCGCCGAACGCTCGCCCCGGCCGGTGCTGGTCTCGCTGGCACGCGCGGGCACGCCGATCGGTGTGCTGATGCGCCGCTGGGCCCAGTTCCGGCACGGCCTCGACCTGCCGCACTACGCCGTCTCCATCGTGCGCGGCCGCGGCATCGACGCCAACGCGCTGCGCTGGCTGGCCGCCCACCACGACCCGCGTGACGTCGTCTTCGTCGACGGCTGGACCGGCAAGGGCGCCATCACCCGCGAACTCGCCGACGCCGTCAAGGAGTTCGAGGCAGCGGGCGGTGCGCCCGGCTTCGACCCGGAGATCGCGGTGCTCGCAGACCCGGGCTCATGCGTGCGGACGTACGGCACCCGCGAGGACTTCCTCATACCGTCCGCGTGCCTCAACTCCACGGTGTCGGGCCTGATTTCGCGTACGGTCCTGCGCGCCGACCTGGTCGGCCCGAACGACTTCCACGGCGCGAAGTTCTACCGCGAACTCGCCGGCGCCGACGTGTCGGTGGCCTTCCTGGACGCGGTCGCCGCCCGCTTCCCCGAGGTCGTGGACGCCGTCGACGCACAGGCCAAGGAGCTGCTGTCCGGCGACCGCGCCCCGACCTGGGAGGGCTGGGCGGCCGTCGAGCGCATCAGCGAGGAGTACGGCATCCACGACGTGAACCTCGTCAAGCCCGGCGTCGGCGAGACCACCCGGGTGCTGCTGCGCCGGGTGCCCTGGAAGATCCTCGCGCGGGCAGGGGCGGGCGCCGACCTCGACCATGTGCGTCTGCTGGCCGAACAGAGAGGTGTCCCGGTGGAAGAGGTCGCCGAACTCCCGTACACCTGCGTGGGGTTGATCCACCCCAAGTACACGCGGGGCGCGACGGGCGCCGACGGCAGGGCGGTGACGGTCTGATGCCGGTGCTGGTGGCCAGTGACCTCGACCGTACGCTCATCTACTCCGCCGCGGCCCTCGCTCTGACGATGCCGGACGCGCGGGCGCCCCGGCTGCTGTGCGTCGAGGTGCACGAGAGCAAGCCGCTGACCTACATGACGGAGACGTCGGCCGCGCTGCTCGCCGAGCTCGGGGACGCGGCGGTCTTCGTGCCGACGACGACCCGGACCCGCAAGCAGTACCAGCGCATCAACCTCCCCGGCCCCGCCCCGACCTACGCGATCTGCGCGAACGGCGGGCACCTGCTGGTGGACGGCGTCTCCGACCCGGACTGGCACGCACGCGTGACGGCCCGCCTGGCCGACGAGTGCGCACCGCTCGACGAGGTGCGCGAGCACCTGATGACCACGGCCGACCCGCTCTGGGTGCGCAAGCACCGGATCGCCGAGGACCTGTTCGCCTACATGGTCGTCGAGCGCGAGCTGCTCCCCGAGGAGTGGGTGAAGGAACTCGCCGTCTGGGCGGAGAACCGCGGCTGGACGGTCTCACTGCAGGGCCGCAAGATCTACGCCGTCCCGAAGCCGCTCACCAAGAGCGCTGCCATGCGGGAGGTCGCCCGCCGCACCGGCGCCGAACTCACCCTCGCCGCCGGAGACTCCCTCCTCGACGCCGACCTCCTGCTGGCGGCGGACCGGGGCTGGCGCCCGGGCCACGGCGAGCTGGCCGACGCCGACTGGAGCGCCCCGATGATCAGCGCACTGCCGGAGCGGGGCGTGCTGGCGGGGGAGCGGATCCTGCGGGAGTTCCTGCGGGAGGCGCGGCAGGGGGCCGGGTGAGGGCTTGAGCGGGTGTGTGTGGGTGCGGCTGGAGGGCCTTGAGGCCTACGGGTCGGCGCTCACGCCCCGCACCCGCCTGCGGCGGCCCGACGCCGACTGCTGCGGCAGCCGTGCGCCGATGAGCGCGGTCGGCCGCGGCGGCCGACCGCCGTGGATCAGGCGCTGATCCCCGGTGGGGGTACGCGTTCCTGGGGGCTCCGCCCCCAGACCCCCGGCCTGTGCCCACCCTCCCCCACGCTCGGCTGCGCTCGCGCGGGGGACCCCCATCCCGACTCGGTCGGACACGCCGACGAGCGTGATCGGCCGACGAAGGCGACTGGCCGCGGCAGCCGTACGCCGATGAACGCGGTCAGCCGCAGCAGCCGCCGCCGCAGCAGCCGCCCCCGCCACCGCCGCCCGACCGGGGGGCCTGGGCGGGTGCGGAGGCCGAGCCGCCGACCGCCACCGTGGACAGGAGCTTGACCGTGTCGTCGTGGCCCGCGGGGCAGTCGGCGGGGGCGGAGGACTCCGCCATCGGGCGGCTCAGTTCGAACGTGTCGCCGCAGGTCCGGCAGCGGTACTCATAGCGAGGCATGCGCACAGGTTAACCGGCGTCCGCCCGGTGCCGTAGGGGCGAGTCAGTGCCCGGACCCGCGCTCGTCCCGGATCTGGCCCACGACCCGTGCCACCGCCTGGCGGACCGCCTCCGTCTCCGTGAGGAAGTGCCAGTAGTCCGGGTGACGGCCCTCCAGGGTGCCGATCGCGCGGTCGAGGCGGGCGACCGCCTCGTCCAGAGGGCGGGCGTGGCGCGGATCGGGAGTGTTGCGGCCGGCCATCGCGAGGCGCTGGGCGTCCCGGATGGCGAAGCGGGTGCGGTCGATCTCCCGCCGCGGGTCCTTCTGCACCTCGTTCAGCCGGCGCAGCCGGTCCCCGGCGGCGGAGACGGACTCGTCTGTGGTGTTCAGCAGCGCCCGGACCGTCGACAGCAGGGCGGTCGCGTCCGGCCAGCGCTGTTCGTCGCGGGCGGCGCGGGCCTCGCGCAGCTTCAGCTCGGCCTGCGCCACGTTCTCCGCGGCCTGGTCCGGCACGTGCTGGAGGTCCTGCCAGCAGTCGGCAACGAAGCGGCGCCGCAGCTCGCTCAGGACGGGCTCGACCTGCTCGGCGCGGGTGGTGAGGGCCTGGGCGCGGGTGCGCAGGGAGACCAGCCGGTGGTCGATCTCGGCGGCCCGCTCCGGCAGCCGCTCGGCCTCCACCCGGACGGACTCGGCCTCCCGCGCCACGCGCTCGGCCCGCTCCAGCGTCTGGGGCACACCATGCGCTCCGGCGCCCTGGTTCAACTTGGTCAGCTCGGGTCCGAGGGCGGCGAGCCGGGCGGCCAGGTCGTCCGCCTTCAGCCCTGATCCCCGTACCGCGTCGAGCGCGTTCGACGCCGCCAGCAGTCCCTGCCGGGCCCGCTCGACGGCGGGAGCGAGACGGGCCAGCTGCGTCTCGGCCTTGCCGAGCAGCGGCCCGAGCCCGGCGGTGAACCGGTCCAGCTCCTGCCTGACCCGGCCCAGTTCGTCCTTGGCCCGGGCGAGTTCGGTGCGGGCCTGCGCGGCGGCCGAGGCCTCCAGGTCGTCGCGGTCCAGGTCGTGCGCGTCGACGGCGTTGATGTACTGGAAGCTGGCCTCGTCGATGCGGGTGCTGATCGCCTGGAAGTCGGCGACCGCGCGCCGGGCGGCGGGGGAGTCGTCGACGGCCGTGATGGTCTCTATCGAGATCCGCAGATCGCGCTGGGCGGTGTCCAGGTCGTAGAAGGCGGCCGCGGCGGCGTCCTTCGCGGACTGCGCCTCGGCCCGCTGGCTCTCCGCGCGCCCGCCGAACCAGCGCCGGGTGCCGCTGCCCCCGCCGCTCGCGAAGGCGGTGGGCAGCGCGAGCGCGATCACGAGGGGCAGTCCGAGCAGGGCGAGGGTGTCCCGCAGTGCGTGACGCACAGAATGGTGTGCGTGCGGCACCAACGGCGAGTACGGCTGCGAAGGTGTCGCCGTCACATCCCTCTCCCGTGCTGTGTTCGACCTTGCCCGCTGTCATTCTCCCACCGGTTAAGGACGAACACACGGGCCGGTCAGTTCGCCGTACGGACCGTTACTTTGCCGTCGCCCGTCCGCGCGGACACCACGTGGGAGCTGGAGGCGTCCCGGGGCACCGAAATGTCCTCGGCGCCGTCGCCCGTCTCGGCCGTCACCCGGTACGTGGCGTCGGGCAGCGTGATCGTCACGGATCCGTCGCCGGCGCGGGACTCCACGAGGTCCGGTACGGCGCCCAGTTCGAGGCGGACCGAGCCGTCGCCGGTCCGGGTGCGCACCTGGCGCGAGGAGACCTCGGCGCGGACCGAACCGTCGCCGGTGCGCAGCTCCAGCGGGCCGCTGGAGTCGGTGACGTGCACGGAACCGTCCCCGGTACGGATGTTCAGCGCGTCCTCGAAGCCCCTCGCGCGCACGCTGCCGTCGCCGTCCACGACGTTCACCGCGATCCCGCGCGGCACCTCGATCCGGTGCTTGGCCGCGCAGTCGGCGACCACGCCGGTGCACTTGAGCCGCAGCTTCAGCCGGTCGTCGCTCATGGACCAGGTCACCTCGGGGTCCTTGCCCATGGCGACCGTGCCCTGGAACCAGCGGGTGACGTCGACCGTGCCCGCCTTGTGCGCGTCGGCGGCGACGATCTCCAGCGCGGAGTCGTCGGAGTCGATCGTGAGCGTCTGGCCCCGCAGGGCGAAGGACCGGTGGTCGGGGTCCTTGTCGTCCGCGGCGGCGGCACCGCACGCGGTGGCACCGGCGACGAGAGCCGCGACCACACCGGCTACGGCGACGGCACGGACGGGAACGGTACGGGTCATGACGATCTCCCCCTGGGACAAGCGGCGAAGCTCCTGCTAGGACGCTCTTCGACCGTACGGATCCCGGGCTCGCGCGGGCATCCGGGCCGCTCCCGGATCGCGGGTGGGGATAACCCCCCGGCCGGCCTCGGGGGCGGCCCGGTTGTCGCCCTGGCTGTCGGCGCGGATGCCGACCGGGGTGTCGGCCCGCAGGTCGGCCGGGGATACGGGTTTGCGGGGCAGTGCCCCGGGCAATGTAGGCTGTCGACTCGTCTCGGGTGCGTAGCTCAGGGGTAGAGCGCCTGCCTTACAAGCAGGATGTCGGCGGTTCGAAACCGTCCGCGCCCACACCACGAGAAGACCCCGGCCGATCACGGCCGGGGTCTTCGTGGTTCAGGAACCCTCTTTCTCCGGCGTCTCGTGCGCGTGCTTCAGCTTCATCCGCGCGTCCACCTGCTCCGGCGCCGCGATCTCCGCCCAGAAGCGGTGGCAGCTCACGAAGACCGCCAGTTCGTGCTCGCGCCGACGCAGCTTCTCCACCGCGGCCTGTTCGTCGGCCGTCCAGCCGGGGGAGGCGGGGCGCTCCACCTTGCGCCAGCCGCCCGCGTCACTGAATCCGTCCAGGGGCTCGACCGACCAGGGAAGCCGTTTGAGCAGGGCCGACAGCTCGGCCCGGACCTGATGCAGCTCCTCCTGACCGGCGAGGAGGTCACTCGGAAAGTCATAGGTCGTTGCCACGGCACAATGCTACGCCTGTTCGATTTTGGGTGGCGAGTTTCTTCGGGTGGTTCATGCGAACGGGTGTGCTCGCGTCGCCCGGATCGCCGTGGCACGGTGGTGCCATGACCATCGAGGTGCGCCCGGCTTCGGTCTTCGAGGACGTCCGCGGTCTCCTCGGCCCGAAGTCACCCGGGGCCAACGTCTGTTGGTGCCTGAGCTACCGGATCCCCTCCAGGCTCAACAACGAGCTGCGCGGGCCCGCCCGCGGTGAGTACGTCGCCGAGCTGTGCCGTGCGGGACCCCCGCCGGGGGTGCTCGCCTACGACGGTGACGAGCCGGTCGGCTGGGCGGCCGTGGCGCCGCGCTCGGACACCTCCTTCGCGCACAGCCGCAAGATCCCGCACGTCGACGACCTGCCGGTGTGGTCCCTGTGGTGCGTCCGGGTACGCCCCGGACACCGGAGGAAGGGGATCTCCCACTCCCTCATCGCCGGCGCGGTCGCCTTCGCCCGCGCCCACGGCGCGCCGGCGGTCGAGGCGTACCCCCTCGACAACGGGGACTCCAGGGTCGACCTGACGATGGCGTACGCCGGCATCCGGAAGAACTTCGAGCGCGCCGGGTTCGTCCACGCCGCCGACACCACCTCCGTGCTGGCCGGTCATCCCCGGGTCCTGATGCGGTTCGACCTGCGCTGAACCGGCCGACGCACAGGCCCGCCAGGCCCCGAAACCCGTCGCACGCCGCTCAGCCGGCGGGCAGGTCGGCCAGCCAGGCGGTGAGGTGGCGGTTGACCTCCTCGGGGCGTTCCTGCTGGATCCAGTGACCGCAGCCGTCGAGGAGGTGGGAGGAGCGCAGGCCGGGAAGAGTGGCGGGGAAGGCCTCGATCGCGTCCGCCAGCCAGGTCGTCGAGGCGTCCAGGGTGCCGCCGAGGAACAGGGACGGCTGAGGGACGGGGGCGCCGCCGAGGTCGGCGAGGTCCTTCCAGTCGTGGTCCATCGCACGGTAGCGGTTCAGGGCGCCGGTCAGGCCGGTGCGCTCGAACTCCCCCGCGTAGACGTCGAGTTCCCCCGAGCCGAGCCAGGCCGGCAGGCGGTCGGCCGGGAAGCGCTCGCGGAGGGTTCCCCCAGGGCTCACGAAGTGCGGGTCGGGGGCGCCGGGAGCGGGCATGGTGTCCGCCGAGAGGGCGGCGTAGAAACCGGCCAGCCAGCCGCGTACGTCCGGCTCTATCTCGCGCTCGGCCCGGCCCGGCTCCTGGAAGTAGGAGACGTAGAACTCATCCACGCCGCCACCCGCTCGGGCGAAGACCTCGCTCGGCCTCGGGCCGCCGGGCGGCGTGTACGGCACGCTCAGCAGGCCGACCGCGCGGAACACGTCGGGCCGCAGCAGCGCGCAGTGCGCGGCGACGGTCGCACCCCAGTCGTGTCCGACGACCACCGCGGACCGCTCGCCGAGCGCCTCGACCACGGCCGCGCTGTCCGCCACCAGGTCGCGCATCCCGTACGCCTCCACCGCGTCCGGCCTCGACGAACGTCCGTATCCGCGCACGTCCACGGCGACCGCGCGGTAGCCGGCGGCGGCCAGGGCCGGCAGCTGGTGACGCCACGAGTACCAGGACTCCGGGAAGCCGTGCAGCAGCAGCACCAGCGGTCCCTCGCCCAGCACCGCCGCGTGGCTGCGGCCGGCGGGGGAGGGGAGCAGGTGGTGGGTGACGTCCTCGAGATGGGGGGCCTGCTGCGGCATGCGTCCTCCGTACGTGCGTCGGGTGCGGCGGCACGCCCTCGGGCGGCCGCGCCGCGGCTCGTACGTCGATCCTGCGGTCCGGCGGCGGCCGGGCGCGAGGACTGTTGCCGGTTCGGCAAAACGGCACCGGTACGGAGGTGGACGAGGAACGTCACCGGGGCGGCGAGGACCGGCGCCCCGGTGCGTCGCTCAGCCCGTGGCGGCGTACACGAACAGGTTGTACTTCCAGCCGTCCTCCCGCTTCAGGGCGAGGGCCGCCGACCCGTTCACCAGGACCGGGGCGATGCCGGGGCTGGTCGGGGGGTCCTCGCCCGTGCGGGCGTCGAGGGCGACCGGGCCGTTCTCCGTCTCGCCGTAGACCCGGCCGTGCCAGGCCGCGCTGACCTCGGCGGTCTCCTCCACCAGGGCCGTCAGCTCCTCGCGGTACTTGGTGCGGACGTCGCCCAGCGGGAGCCCGTGACGGGTCGTCAGCAGCGCGAACGGTGCCAGGAACGACATCTTCGCCCACAGGACCGCCGACTCGTCGGGCAGTACGCGGGTGGTCGGACCGGCGGCCGTGAGGGCCTCCGCCGGCGCGTCCAGGCGCTCGCGGGGGACGCCGTCGCCGGTGAGGCGACCTCGGCGAAGGGACTGCCGTGCTCGATCACGCCCGGTGCCACCCGCGTCGACTCCACGCGGATGACGGCGGGGGCCACGCGGTCCGGGCGGTAGCGGGTGCGAAGGGCAGCGGGGTGTTCCACACCGTTCAGCAGCGGTACGACCAGACCGTCGCCCAGGACCGCGGGCGGGACGCGGTCGAGGGCGGCGCCGAGGCTCGTGTGCTTGACGGCGACCACGCAGACGTCGACCGGCTCGCGCAGGGTCGTGTCCGCCTCCACGCGGGCGGTGAAGTCGCCGAACCTCTCGCTGTGGACACGGATGCCGGCCGTGCGGAGCGTGTCGGCGGTCTCCTCGCCGGCCAGGCAGACCACGCGGTGGCCGGCGCGGGACAGGAGCGCGGCGAGGAGGCCGCCGGTGCCGCCGGGACCGAGTACGGCCACGGTCAGTTCGTCGTACGCCATGATGCCGGGTTCCTCTCCACGGTCGGCCCCGGGATGGTGGCCGCCTCGCAGTGATCATCGCAGGCGGGGCTCGGCGGTGGCCGTCGTCCGGGGAAATCCGGGCAAGGCCCGGCGGTATTCCCCGGCAGGGGCGAGACTGGAAGCATGTGCCGCAGTATCAAGACGCTTCGTCCACCCGTCCTGCCCGAGGAGGCGACGGAGGAGGACATCCGGGCCGCAGCCCTGCAGTACGTCCGCAAGGTCTCCGGCTTCCGGGCCCCCGCCGCGCACAACCGTGAGGTGTTCGACCGGGCCGTCGACGCGATCGCCGAGGCCACGGCGGAACTGTTGGCCGACCTCGAGGTACGGGGCTCCGCCGCGCAGCGGGCCGGATAGAACGGGCTGGGATCTGCCGGGTCCGCCGGGTGCCGGTGACGGCACCGGGCGGGGATGGGCCGCGCGGTCCCGCGCCGACGGGGCTCCGCCGGTGTGGTGGCGGCATGGGCCGCTGCGGGCGGCCCGGGGCCGGCGGTGTGGGCATCCGCGGATCGCGGGCGTCGCCTGCCCGCCGCTTCGTCGCCTCGGCCTCCGCCGATTCGGGTCGCCCGTTTCGTCTGCCTGCGGCTTATCGGCGAGCGGCGATGTCGAGGGCACGTGACTGTCGGGCTAGCAGCGTGGGGGCCCCGGTCGGCACCCGCGGAGTGGCGGCGTCGGCGGCTCGTCGGGCTCAGCTGACTGGGGTGACCCTGGGGGCGTCCGCGGACCTGAGGACCGGACGCCTGGGATGGCCCCGTGGGTATCCGCGGACCTGCGGCCCCGAACGCATGACGCCGGCCACGGACCCGGACCGGCGACTCCAACGCCTCCTGCGCACGACCCTGCACCATTTTGACGCAGGCGCCGTCAGCCCGCCCGCAGCCGCCCTCCTGGCCACTGGGATGGCCCCGTGAGTGTCCGCGGATCGGCGGGCGCGGGCCCCGCCCTTATGGGCCTTTGCCCGGGTCGAGGCACCGGGCCCCGGCGCTACGGTGCCTCCGCCGGGGCCGGTCGGCGTCTCATCACGTATGCCGCTCCCGCTCCCGCCCCGAACAGCGCCAGGACCGAGACTCCCGTCGCGAGCCAGGTCGTGCCCAGCCACTGGGCGCCGAAGTAGCCGAGGGCGACGCTGTAGGCGGCCCAGGAGAGGCCCGCGAGGGCGGACCAGGGGAGGAAGTCGCGGGCGCGGTGGTGGGCGGCGCCGGCGCCGAGGGAGACGACCGAGCGGCCGGCGGGGGCGAATCGGGCGAGGACGACCAGGATGCCGCCACCGCGGGCGAGGGCCGCGCCGAGACGTTCCTGCGCGGTGGTCAGCCGGGGGGAGCGGGCGATCGCGCGGTCCAGGCGGGCCCCGCCGCGCCAGGCCAGGCGGTACGCGACCAGGTCGCCCAGCACGGACGCGGTCGCGGCGCAGAGGATGAGGGCCAGGATGTCGGGAACCTCGTGCGCCGGGACCTGGCCGGTCGCCGCGCCGGTGCCGGCGGCAGCCGCCGTGGCGGCCGCGATGACGAGGACGCCGCTCGGCAGGACCGGCACGAACACGTCCAGCAGGACGGATGCGCCGATCACCGCGTAGATCCATGGGCTGCCGGTCAGCAGCCCCACACTCTCCATGCTTTCCAGCACCGCGAACTCCCCGTGGTCCCCCGTGGCCAGACCGTGCCGCGATGTCGCGGGGGAGCGGCAGGGGCGGCCTCAACAGCCATACAGCGTACGCGTCGGGTCCGACAGGAGATTCACGGGGGGCTCGTGGGTTCGGCACCGCATGTTCACCCGGCTGACACGCGACGGGGCCCGTCCCGCGTGAGCCGCGCGGGACGGGCCCCGTCGTTCGCGGGGTGGCCGAGGATCAGACCGCCACCGGCGTCTGCTTCGTGTCGGACCGGTCCGCCGCCGCGGAGCGGCCGGCGAACAGCCGGTCCAGGCCGAAGGCGCCGGACCCGGTGAAGACCAGCAGCAGGAAGGCCCAGCAGAACATCGCCGCACCCTCGCCGCTGTTCTCCATCGGCCACAGGCCGTTCGGCTGGTGCACCTTGAAGTAGGCGTAGGCCATCGCGCCCGAGGAGATGAACGCGGCGGCCCGCGTGCCCAGGCCGAGCAGCACGAGCGAGCCGCCGACCAACTCGATCACGGCCGCGTACCAGTTGGGCCAGGCGCCGGTCTCGACCGTGCCGCCGCTGCCGTCGGCGCCGCCGAGGACGCCGAAGAGCGAGGAGGCGCCGTGGCAGGCGAAGAGCAGGCCTACGACGATGCGGAACAGGCCGAGCGCGTACGGCTGGGCTCTGTTGAGACGTGCGGTCATGTGGGGGTTGCTCCTTCGGTCGGGCCGGTCCGCGGGGCGGACCGGTCGGGGGACAGAACCGAGTGAGTGACCCAGGCTAGGGGTGCCTAATCGATGCTTGCAAGTTCAACATTTGGCCATTGGTTTACTTCCGCTTGCCCTGCCTTTTCGGTCCCAGCTGCACGTAGAGCCGCTCTCGCCACTGCATCCGCATCCGAAAGCGTGACCGAATCCACACCCGGACGGGCCCCCGCCGCGGTCACCCAGTGCACGCCCTCCGTGGGCACGCCGAATGCCAACCGCCTTGGGTGGACCCGCGCTTGACGGTCAATCAGGTGGTACGGCCGCCGCGTCACGTCGAGTCCGCCCGTTTCGTAGCCGTCCACGGTGTGTGGCCGGCACTGACCGGTTTTCAGCAGCCGGGCGAGCAGGTCGTCGGCCGTGCGCCGCAGATCCGGTTCCGGCAGCCGCGCCTCTATGAGAGTGGTCACGCGTACGGCGGACCCCGGCACCTCGGGGGAGTGCGCCAGCCACGCCCCCTCCTGCTCGCGGACCTCCAGCCGCGGACCGAGCACCTCCACCACGCCCGCCTCCACCAGCGCGGCCAGCTCCTCGACACGGCGCCGGGGCGGGCCGATGGACAGGAAGGCGTTGAGCGGGGTGTACCAGCGGTCCAGGTGGTCCCGGCGGGACGTGCCCGCGAGTCCGCCGTGGTCGACGATCTGCCGCAGCTCGTTGCGCAGGTCACGCAGCACGTCCTGGGCGGCCTTCAACGGGCCGGACACGTTGCCGAGGGCGGCCTGGCCGGCGTCCTCGCGGAGGTGGGCGAGCAGCCAGTCCCGCCAGGCGCGGGGATCGGGGAAGGCGCGTCCCGCGTACGGGCGGGACATCCGGTCCCAGGACCAGCGGTCGGCCCGTGCCACCCCGAACTCGTCCAGTACGGCCGCCTCTTGCGGGCTGCCGTGCGCGGCCGCCAGGAAGCGCTCCCTGAACTCCGGGTCGCGCAGCAGGGCTTCGTAGTAGACCGTCTCCACCTCCTTGGCCACCAGCGGCCATATCTCCGTGAGGAAGTCCGGCGAGTCGCCGGAGTCGGCGCGCTCGCGGAAGCGGGCGATCACCTCGTCGGTGAGGACGAACGGGAGGTGACGGCCGTAGGGGCCCTTCGCGTTGTCGCCCCGGGCCTGGTACGGGATGCCGCGCCGCGAACCGGCGTACAGGCGCGGCTCCCGGCCGGAGGGCAGGTACCGCAGCCCGCGACGGCCGCGTACGAAGCGTCCGCCGCGGCCGGTCGTCAACAGGGCCGTGTGATCGAAGAAGTTGAGACCCAGACCGCGCAACAGCACCGGCTCACCGGGGGAGACGCGGGACAGGTCGACGTCGGCGGGGTTGGCGGGCGGCAGGTGGCACAGGCCGTGCAGTTCGGCGTACGCGGTGAGCCGCCGTACGGCCGTGTCCGCGACCACCGGCAGATGACCCTGCGCCAGGACGACGGCGGACAGGCCGGACAGGGTGCGGCCGTCGTCGAGGGTGAGGCACTGGAGGCCGTCGCGGGCGTCGTCGAGCCGTACCGCCCGTGCCGCGTGCGTCTCCACCCGTACCCCGGGCGGCGCCTCGCGCACCGCCCGTGCGAACACCCACTCCAGGTAACGGCCGTACCGGGCCCGGGTCGGGTACTCGTCGGGCCCGAGCGCACCGCCCGCCCACTCGTACAGGCTCGGTCCCGGCCGGATCGGGCCCGCGCAGTCCACGCTGTCGTCGGTGAACAGGGTCACCTGCGAGGCCACGGTGTTCATCAGCAGCTCCGGCGACTGCGCGGTCCGCCAGACGCGGCCGGGGCCGGGTGGCGCCGGATCGACGACGTGGACCGTCAGCCGGGCGCCCGGCGGGAGGAGTTCCGGCGCCGAGGCGCACAGGCGTTCCAGCACGCTGGTCCCGCGCGGTCCGGCGCCGACCAGGGCGACGGAGACGGGCACGTGGTCCTCGGTCGGTGCGGGCAAGAGGGGGACTCCCGGGCGTGTGGGGCGCGTGGTGGCGACCGCTGGAAGCGGACGGTCCGCCTCATCATGCCGTCGGGTGCCGGGGGAGCCGAGCCCAGGGTGCACGGACTGTGGGACGCATCACGAGCATCACGGGCCACGGGTGCAGGAAACGCCGGTAAGGGGTTGATTACCGGGCGAGTTCGGACTCCGTGACGGTCTCCAGCCGCGGCCTGGCGCCCCGCACCTCCCGTGCCTGCTCCAGCCGCAGCCGGGCCGAACGGCCGCGCAGCGTCAGGGTCATGAGCTGGTTGCCGAACCAAGGGCCGCCCTTCTTGCGCCAGCTGACCGGCGGGAGGGGCGAGCGGACGTGCCAGGCGAAGCGGCGGCCGAGGGCGCGGGCCAGGGAGCTCCAGCCGAAGCGGAAGCCGAGCCTTATCGACAGGGGGATGGAGTTGTGGACGGGGGAGCAGGTCAGCTGGAGGACGCGGGCGTGGGGTGACCGCGCCCCGGAACGCCACTTCGGCTCGGCCACGTACGCGTGGTGCACGTCGCCGGACAGGACGAGGATCGTCGCCGGCGCCTGGGGTCCCGAACCGGCCTCGGCGATCAGCTCCGCCAGCGCGGCGAAGGACTCCGGGAAGGCCGCCCAGTGCTCCAGGTCGGCCTTGCGCCGCAGGTCCTCCCCGAAGCGGGCCCAGCGGGCACCTTTCTCGCCCCGGCACAACGCCGCGTTCCACACCTCGGCGTCGTGCACCAGCTGCGGCAGCAGCCAGGGCAGGGAGGTGCCGATGAGGAGGTGGTCGTACGACCCCGGTGTGTCCAGTGTCTGTTCGCGCACCCACGCGGCCTCGCCCGGGTCGAGCATCGAGCGCTGCTCCTCGTCGAGGACCCGGGCCGCCCGGCTGTCCACCATCAGCAGGCGGACGCGGCCGAAGTCGCGGCGGTAGCTCCAGCGCACCGAGGGGGAGTCGGTGTCGGCCCGGGCGGCGAGGGCGCGCAGCACGTCGGTGCCGTCGGGCGTGTCGCGCACGGCCGCGTACACCGGATCGGCGGCCAGTTCGTCCGGCGTCATGTTCCCCAGGTGCTGGTACACCCAGTACGACATCAGGCCGCTCATCAGCCGCTCCTGCCACCAGCCCGTGGCCCGCATGTCCTCGAGCCAGGAGGCGGAGGTGTTCCAGTCGTCGATGACGTCGTGGTCGTCGAAGATCATGCAGCTGGGCACGGTCGACAGCAGCCAGCGCACCTCGGGGTCGAGCCAGGACTCGTAGTAGAGGCGGGTGTACTCCTCGTAGTCCGCGACCTCGTTGCCCGGCGGGTCGCTCAGGTCGCGGCGGGCGGCCAGCCAGCGGCGGGTCGCGTCCGTGGTCTCGTCGGCGTAGACCTGGTCGCCCAACAGCAGCAGCACGTCCGGACGTTCGCCCTCGGGTTCGCCCACCATCCGGGCCGCGAGGGTGTCCAGGGCGTCGGGGCCGACCGGGTCTTTCTCGCCGGTCGGGGGCGAGGCCCAGCGGCAGGAGCCGAAGGCGACCCGGACGTCGTCGTCCTCCATGGTGGTGCGGATGACCGAGGGCGGGAACGGGGAGTCGGGCAACGGCCACACGCGCGTGCCGTCGAGGAACACCTCGTACGCCCGCGTCGTGCCCGGCGTCAGGCCGGTCACCGGGACCAGGGCGTAGTGGTGCCCCTCGATCTGGAACGTGGGGGCCTCGCCCCCGCCGCCCTCAGCGCAGCGCACCTCCGCGGTGCACGGACGGCTTGCCTCGACCCAGACGGTCGCGGACGAGCCGTCGGCATACCTCAGCAGTGGCCCCAGGCGCAGTCCCGCCACGTGATCACCCTCCTCCGTCGTCCCGTACGGTACGGAACGACGGAGGGGAACGGGGAGATTCCGCGGGTCACGGTTTGTCGTTCCTTGTGGATCTTTCAGGATCGCGGGATCAGCAGCTCGACAGGTAGCTGGTGAGCGCGCTCTTCTCGGCCGAGTCGACGGAGAGGCCGTAGTAGTACTTCACCTGGACCCAGGCGCGGGCGTAGGTGCAGCGGTACGAGGTGACCGAGGGCATCCAGGTGGCCGGGTCCTGGTCGCTCTTCGACTGGTTCACGTTGTCGGTGACGGCGATCAGCTGCGGGCGGGTCAGGTCGTTGGCGAAGTTCTGGCGCTTGGTGCTGGTCCAGCCGTCGGCGCCGGAGTCCCAGGCCTCGGCCAGCGGCACGAGGTGGTCGATGTCCAGGTCGGAGGCGACGGTCCAGGTGGCACCGTCGTAGGGGGAGTACCAGCTGCCGCTGGTGGAGGCGCAGGCGGAGTCGGTGACGACGTTCGAGCCGTCGCGCTTGAGGACCGTCTCGCGGGTGTTGCAGCTCCCGCTGATGGTGATCCAGTGGTTGAACAGGTCGCGGCTGTAGCCGGTACGGTCCTCCGTCGCCACGGTGAGCGAGGCGAGGTAGGTGCGGGCGGTGGTGGCGCTGACCGGGGTGGGGAGGGCGGCGGAGGCGGTCGGGCTGTTGAAGAGCGCGACCGAGGCTATGAGTCCGGTGAGCGCCGTGAGTATGCTGACGCGTCGACGCGCGTAGAACTTCGACATGCGAACTCCCAGGGGATGCGGGGGCATTGGAGTGCGAGCGAGGGAATGCTCGCGGCGCCGTGTTGCGGGGGAATGAGCGTCGGGTAAGAAGCTAATGACGTGTGCATGACACGTCTATGCCCGCGACGGGACTTTCGGCCCGGGAGTCGGTTCATGGGTCACGTACTATGGACGGCGCAGAAGGGGAGTAGCTCTTCGCCGGACCGTCGACATACTGCTCAGCTCGTCTGAGCCGGCGCCCGGAGGCGGATCCTTCGCGATCGGCCAGCGAGACCTTCGGCAAGCAGTGCACGCCCGTGCCACACGGCACGGGCGACCAGTGCGCTGCCGTGCCGAGGTGTCGCAGGAGCGGTCGTCACTCTCGGTGGGGCAGCCCGACCGATTGAGGACCCTTGATCAGCTTCACCGTGACGGCGCTCGTCTTCGGCGTCGTCTTCCTCGCCGAGCTGCCGGACAAGACCGCGCTCGCCGGACTCGTCCTCGGCACCCGCTACCGGGCCTCGTACGTCTTCGCGGGCGTCGCCGCCGCCTTCACGCTCCATGTCGCGCTCGCCGTCGCGGCCGGCAGCGTGCTGACACTCCTGCCGCAGCAGATCGTGCAGGCGCTGACCGGGGTGCTCTTCCTCGGCGGCGCCGCCGTACTGCTGCTGAAGAAGGACGAGGACGAAGCGGAGGTCCGCAGGCCGGAGAACCAGTCCTTCTGGAAGGTCTCCGGCGCGGGCTTCATGCTCATCCTGGTCGCCGAGTTCGGTGACCTCACGCAGATCATGACGGCGAACCTCGCGGCCCGTTACGACGATCCGCTCTCCGTCGGCCTTGGTGCGGTGCTCGCGCTGTGGGCGGTCGCCGGACTCGGCATCGTCGGCGGAAAGGCCCTGATGAAGCGGGTTCCGCTGCGGCTGATCACCAAGGTCGCGGCGCTGTTGATGCTCGGGCTCGGACTGTGGTCCCTGGGGGAGGCCGTGGCCGGCTGAACCGGCCGGGCGAGCTGAACGGCGGGTGAATCATTTCGGGAGACGGTGGCGGGAGCCGGTTCTGTTTTGTACCGTAGAGGAACAAAGTGGCTCCCGCCCGTTTTCCCTGACCGGCGGGCGGGGTCACCTTGTCCCCCGGGGACCACCCGACGCCCCGCCCGCCCCGCGTCCTTGGAGCTGCCGATGACGGCCACCGCCGTGCTCACCGCCCGCGCCCTGCTGCTGGACATGGACGGCACCCTGGTCAATTCCGACGCCGTGGTCGAACGCATCTGGCGGCGCTGGGCCGACCGGCACGGGCTGGACTCGGACGAGGTCATGCAGGTCGTCCACGGCCGCCAGGGGCACGCCTCGATGGCGCTGCTGCTGCCCGGCCGCCCCATGGAGCAGAACCACGCCGACAACGCGCGGATGCTCGCCGAGGAGACCGCCGACATGGACGGCGTGGTCGCGATCCCGGGCGCCGCCCCGTTCCTCACGGCACTCCACGGCCTTCCGCACGCCCTGGTCACCTCCGCGGACGTCGCCCTGTCCACCGCGCGCATGGCCGCCGCGGGACTCGGCCTGCCCGACGTCCGGATCACCGCCGAGTCCGTCGGCGCGAGCAAGCCCGACCCCGAGGGCTTCCTCAAGGGCGCCGCCGAACTGGGCGTCGCCCCGGCCGACTGCGTCGTCTTCGAGGACTCCGGCGCCGGGATCCAGGCCGGCCGCGCGGCCGGGATGCGGGTCGTCGGCGTGGGGTCGCGGGCCGGCCTCCACGACCCGGACGCGCTGGTGCGGGACCTGACACAGGTACGGGTGGAGGCCGTGGCGGACGGGACGATCAGGCTGTACGTCGGCTGAGACCGGCCCCGGTGTCCCGGGTGCGGCGGGTGTCCCGGGTACGGCGTGGGAGGCGGGCGGTTGCTGTCGGGCTATCGGGTCGCGGGGGCGGCGGGTGCCGCGGGGTCGGCGGGTGCGCCTGGTGCGGTGTCGAGGCGGGCGGTTGCTGTCGGGCTGATGGGGTCGCGGAGGCGGCGGGTGCCGCGGGGCCGGCGGGTGCGCCTGGTGCGGTGTCGAGGCGGGCGGTTGCTGTCGGGCTGATCGGGTCGCGGAGGCGGCGGGTGCCGCGGGGTCGGAGGGTGCGCCTGGTGCGGTGTCGAGGTGGTCAGGCCGCCGTCGGGGCGATGGGGCCGCGGGGGTCCGACGGGGTTCCGTGCACCGCCGGCGGGCGGGGCGATCGCGTCCCACTGCCCGAGCGAGGCCGGGCACGGGGGGCACCGGCGACCATGCGGCCGGGCCCTTCGGGCGGCCCGTGCCGAACCCCGCGTCCGCGGCCCGAGCCGCCGGGCGGGCCTACGGCTCCGTCGTCTCCGACTCCAGCTCGGCGCGGGTCTCCTCGTCGTACACGCCGAGGGTGTCCGTGCCGACGCCGCGGGACCACTGGTAGTTGCGCAGCGCGTTCTCGACCTTGTCGGTGAAGTTCCCGTCGATCTCGTCGTTGTAGAGGTACAGCTGGCGCAGACGCTGCTGGAGCTCGGTGACCTCGGGGCCCCGGTCGCCCCGGCTCAGGACCGGTTCGTCGGCCCGCCCCTCGTCCGCCCCGTCGGCGGAGCCTGCGCCCGCGGCCTCGCTGCTCGTCGGGGACCGGGTCGGCTCGGCCGACCGGGACGGGCTCGGTGCGGCGCTGGACGCGGCTGCCGACGGTGACGCGGTGGGCGACGGGCTCGCACTGACGGACGCGGACGGGGAGGCGGACGTCGGCGGCGCCGATGTGGGCGGCGCGGACGGCGACACGGACGCCGCGCTCGCCGAGGCGTCCGGTACGGCCGCCCGTACGTCCTGCGGCGGTGCGCCGTCCCGCGACGGCGTCTCGTACGAGAACAGCCCGCTCGCGATCCCGGCCGCCGCCACGACCGAGACGACGGCCGCGCCGACGCCCAGCAGCACGGTACGGCGACGACGGCGCCCCGGCCTCTCGTCACCGTGGCCGGGCGAGGCGGGCCCCGGGCCGTCGGCCCCCTCGAACAGGTGCGGGTCGGCGGGGACGGGAGCGGTGGCCGGGGGTGCCGAGGGAGCCGGGAGCGCGGCGGTGGCGTCCACGGCGGGCAGCACGACGGTGGCGTCACCGTCGGGCGAGGCGACGGGCCGGGCGGCTGGGGTGGCCGTCGGGTCCACCGCGGGGCCGACCGCACGCAGCGTCATGGTCGCCCCTGCCGGGGGCGCGTCCGGCATGTTCGGCGCGGCGGTCGCCTGCTCGTCCGACCGCCCGGCCGCCGCCCCCTCGGCCGCGGCCCCGTCGAGCTCGACGTACGGCCGTATCCGCAGCGGGTCGAAGTCCTCCGCCGCGGCCGCCTCCGCCGAACGGGCGTCGCGCAGGGCGTCGGACGCCCGCTGGGTGCAGGCGCAGGACGGGGTGTTGTCGGCGCCCCGGGGGGCACCGCATTCCGGGCACAGATGGCCCGTTGGCTCGTCCACGTGTTCGTCCCTCCCCTCGCACGTCTCCCCTCGCGAACTCCAGAGATTATCCAGACCTCCTCCACACCGTTGGCCACGAGCCCCCGGAAGAAAGGCTTCCGGACAGGACTCAACAGGCCATAAATGGTCACACCGACCACGATGGGAGTGGGAACGAGACGGCGGGAGGTCTTCATGGCCGGGGACGCGCACGTGACGACGGAGCAGGGGCGGGACGCACGCGACGAACACGTGTCCGGCAACGTCCTCGTCTCGATCGGAGCCCTGCTCCTCGGGATGCTGCTGGCGGCTCTCGACCAGACGATCGTGTCGACGGCGCTGCCGACGATCGTCAGCGAACTCGGCGGCATGGACCACCTCTCCTGGGTGGTCACCGCCTACCTGCTGGCCTCGACCGCGGCGACCCCGCTGTGGGGGAAGCTCGGCGACCAGTACGGCCGGAAACGGCTGTTCCAGATCGCGATCGTGATCTTCCTGGTCGGCTCGGGACTGTGCGGCGCTGCGCAGGACATGACGCAGCTCATCGCGTTCCGCGCGCTCCAGGGACTCGGCGGCGGCGGGCTGATGGTGCTGTCGATGGCGATCGTCGGCGACCTCGTCCCACCGCGCGAACGCGGCCGCTACCAAGGGCTGTTCGGTGCAGTCTTCGGGGCCACCAGCGTGCTGGGCCCGCTGCTCGGCGGGCTGTTCACCGAGCACCTGAGCTGGCGCTGGGTGTTCTACGTCAACCTGCCGATCGGTGTCGTCGCGCTCGCCGTGATCGCGACGGTGCTGCGCATCCCGCGCAAGTCCACGCGGCACGTCATCGACTACCTCGGTACGTTCCTCATCGCGGCCGTCGCCACCTGCCTGGTGCTGGTGGCGTCCCTGGGCGGAACGACGTGGGACTGGGGCTCGCCGCAGATCGTGGGACTCGCGGTCCTGGGCGTCGTCCTCGCCGTCGCGTTCGTGGCCGCCGAGCGGCGGGCCGCCGAACCCGTCCTGCCCCTCAAGCTCTTCCGCATCCGCACCTTCACCCTCTCCGCGCTCATCAGCTTCATCGTCGGTTTCGCGATGTTCGGCGCGATGACCTATCTGCCGACGTTCCTCCAGGTCGTCCAGGGCGTCAGCCCGACCATGTCCGGCGTGCACATGCTGCCCATGGTGCTCGGACTGCTGCTGTCCTCGACCCTCTCCGGACAGATCGTCAGCCGCACCGGCCGCTGGAAGGTGTTCCCGGTCGCGGGCACCGGCATCACCGCCCTCGGCCTGCTCCTCCTCCACCAGCTGGACGAGAACAGCTCGACGGGCGTGATGAGCGGCTTCTTCTTCGTCTTCGGCCTTGGCCTCGGCCTGGTCATGCAGGTCCTGGTCCTGATCGTGCAGAACGCCGTCTCGTACGAGGACCTGGGCGTCGCCACCTCCGGCGCGACCTTCTTCCGCTCCATCGGGGCCTCCTTCGGCGTCGCCATCTTCGGCACGGTCTTCGCGAGCCGCCTCGGCGACAAACTCACCGACGCCTTCGCTGGCACCCAGCTGCCGCCCGGCGTCTCCGTGGGCGGGCTGGAGGCCGACCCGCGGGGCATCGCCGCCCTGCCGGCCGACCTGCGCCCGCCGGCCCTGCACGCGTACGCCTCGTCCATCACCGACGTCTTCCTGTACGCCGCTCCCGTCGCCCTCGTCGGCTTCGTCCTGGCCTGGTTCCTGAAGGAGGACCGGCTGCGCGGCTCGGTCACGGCGCCGGACGTCACGGAGACGCTCGCCAGCAACCCGGTGGAGCGGTCGTCGTACGACGAGGTCTGCCGTGCGCTGTCCGTGCTCGGCACCCGGGAGGGCCGGCGGGAGATCTACCGGGAGATCACCGCGAAGGCGGGGTACGACCTGCTCCCCGCGGCGAGCTGGCTGCTGTTGCGGATCAGGAAGTACGGCAGTCAGGAACCGGGTGTGCTGGCCGAGCGCACCACCGTCCCGCTGACCGTCGTCATCGAGGCGTCCCGTCAGGTCGAGGAGCGCCGCCTCGCCCTCCGCCGGGGCCTCGACCTCATGCTGACCGGCGAGGGCCACGAGGTCGCCGACCGGCTCGCCCAGGCCCGCGAGGAGTCTCTCGCCGACCTCCTCGGCGACTGGTGGGGCCCGGACCGGCCGACGGACCTGGTCCAGCTGGTCAAGGAGCTGAACGGCGAGCTGTGCGGCTCGGAGGCGGAACGCCCGCACAACGGGCGCCCGGTGAAGCGGCTCGACTGAGGCGCTCGCGGAACCCGTGCTCGGTGTACTCGCCGGCGTTGTGGGGCCCGCTCCTAGGACCTGTCCGGCCGGTCATGCCGCAGACGCGGGGTGTGGCACGCGCATCTGCCGCGTTGTCGTCGGTTGCCGACTCCCCCACTCTCGACTTCGCTCGAGCGGGGGCACCCCCATCGCGTCGACGCCCTCCTCCGCCTTGCAGCTGCACGCACCACACCCCGCTCACCGGCACTGATGTCG
>NZ_JBVIPA010000023.1:85709-155452 GCF_055578365.1 Streptomyces sp. NPDC033131 | reverse complement strand
CCCGCGGACGTCGAACTCGCCGCATAACCCCACCAAGACCGAATCACCCCAAACCCGACAGGGGTGCCTTGACGAAGGACATAGAGGCACCCCCCCCCGGCTTCGGCAAGACCAGCCTGATCAACCGGCTTCTCTCCGACTGGGCACCGTCGCCCGCGGTGCAGTTCGCCTGCGCGGACGGCAAGGTGTCTGCTGCGTACGAAGGCGACTACGCGGACTGGGTGCAGCGCATGTTCGCCTTCGTGGGCGATGACCTGGAAGAGGCCAACAAGCTGTTCCGGCACCTGGTGGAACTGCGCCGCGCCCGGTCGGCTTCGGTGCGCCAGGCACTCGGGGTGAAGTCCATGTGGGACGTCGGCCCCTCCGAGAACTGGCCTCTGGTCGTGCTGATCGTCGACGAAGCCCATACCTACTTCCGCGATCACAAGGGCAGCGACCAGCAGACGAAGAAGCTGGCCGCGCTCGCAGCTGAGAACGCCCGGCTCGTGGAAGACCTGGTGAAGAAGGGCCGGTCCGTGGGGCTGCTCGTCATCCTCACCACTCAAAAGTCCACCGGCGACGCAATCCCCACCTTCATCCGCGACGTATGCCCCGTGGGCCTGAGCTTCGCCCAGAAGACTGCCGAAGCCGCCGTTGCCGCACTCGGCGACGAGATTCGGGAATGGCCCGACGCCAACCCGATCAACCTCCAGGACCCCACCTACGTCGGCGTCGCGTCGATGAACCACCAGTCGCAACCCGGCTTCACCCGCATCCGTACGCCCTACGTGCCCGACGCGGAAGCGGCTCGCGTCGCCGAAGAAACGGCAAGCCTCACCGCCGACCCGAACGTCCTCCTGGAAGCCTTCCTCGGCCGTCGTCTGACAGACGTGGACCTCACCAAGCTCGACGCCTGAGCAGCCTGACCTACCGCGCACTAACGCTCCCTACACCCCAGGAGAAGAGGTGAACACCCATGACAGAGGACCGGATCACTCAGCGGACCATCACCGCCGTCATGATCGTTATTGCCGCGCTGGCCTTCGTCTTCTCCTTCGGCAACGTCTGGTCGCTCGCCCTGCGCCTGGGCGTCCCCGGCCCGATCGCACCGCTCATCGCCCCGATGGTGGACCTGTCCGTGGTCGGCCTCCTGGTCGCCCTGCGCTACCTCTCCCTACGCGGTCTGCCCGCCGAACAGATGACGGCGGCCACGCGTCTCATGCACTTCTCCGGACTGCTGACCCTCGCCCTCAACGTCGCCGAACCGATCGTCGCCGGACACTACGGCCGCGCCGCCGTTGACGCGGTGGCCCCGCTACTCCTCCTCGGCTGGGGCTCCGTCGGACCGCAGCTCCTGCGCGCCTTCCACACCGTTGCGCGCCCCGGCGTAGCGGCTTCCGTACCGGACGAGATCGAGTCGGTGCCTGAGACGGCTTCTGACGCCTCCCGCCCTGCGGCGCCGCCCATCGTTCCGGCTCCGGCCCCCGTCGCTCATGACATCGCCCCGGCTGCCCCGGCTCCCGCTTCGCCTGCGGTCAAGGTGCCTGAGCCCCTGCTGACCGAAGCACGCTCCATCGCCGCGTCCCACCACACCGAGCACGGCGAACCGATCACGGCGGCCCAGCTCAAGACGCGACTCGGAATCGGCCTGCCCATGGCCACCGCGCTTCACGCCGCCCTGTAGCGCCACACCCTTCCGCCGGCCTCTCCGGCATTTCCCTCCGCTGCCCACCCCATGGGCCCGACCTGCCATGCCTGCGGGCAGCAGCCCGAGCGCACTGAATCGCTGCTGCCCGCAGGCCCTCACCCTCGTGCCAGAAAGGACACCCCGCCACCCATGCGCCGCCCCCTCGACCTGCGCCACATCATCAGCCCCGGCCTGCGGGACCTGGTCGAACTGGCCAACACCGACGACTTCGACCGCGTGACGGAACAGGTCCGCAACCTGCGCGGCTGCACTAGCCCTGTCAACCTGCACGGCTGGACGGTCACCACCGACCAGACCACCAAGGAAGTGGTCCGCTCCTACCGCTCCGAAGACGAACCCTCCGGACGCCTGTTGACCACCTGCGGCAACCGCCGTGCCTCCCGCTGCCCCGCCTGCTCCCGCCTCTACGCTGCCGACACCTACCACCTGATCAAAGCCGGACTGTCCGGCGGCAAGAACGTCGCCGAAACCGTCCGCGACCACCCCCGCGCCTTCGTCACCCTCACTGCCCCCTCATTCGGCCCCGTCCACAACCGCCCACCACCGATGCCGGCGAGTCCCAGCCCTGTGCCTGCGGCCAGACACACGCCGAAGATGCGCCGGAACCCGGCACCCCGCTGAACCCGACCACGTACGACTACACGGGCGCCGTGCTGTGGAACGCGCACGCCGGTCAGCTGTGGGCACGCTTCACCACCTACCTTCGCCGCGCCCTGGCCGAACACCTCGGCATGACGCAGAAGGCGCTGAACGCCGCTCTGCGTGTCTCCTTCGCGAAGGTCGCCGAGTACCAAAAGCGCGGCCTAGTCCACTTCCACGCCGTGATCCGCTTCGACGGACCCGAGGGCCACACCACCGAGCCCCCGCCCTGGGCCACGTTCGACGCCCTGAGCGCCGCCGTGGGCCTGGCGGTCAAGCGTGCCCGACTCACCATCGCCTCCGACGCCATCGGCGAACGCGTCATCGCCTGGGGCCGCCGGTTCAAGGTCGACCCCATCACCGCCCTGGGCGACGGCGAACTCACCGACGCCCGCGTTGCCGAGTACACAGACGCCAAGGTCGCCGGTTACGTCGCCAAGTACGCGACCAAGAACGCAGAAGGCACCAGCACCGTGGACCGCACCCTGATGTGCCGTCCCTGCGCTGGACGCGGCTACGTACGCGGCCCCGACCCCTTCCACGACCGGTGCGCCGACTGCGACGGCACCGGACAGGCCGAACCCATCAAGGCACTGCCCGTACAGCAGCACGTACGGCAGATGATCCGCACCGCCTGGGCCCTCGGCCACCTGCCGGAGTTCGCCGAACTCAAGCTCTGGAAGTGGGCCCACATGCTCGGCTTCCGCGGCCACTTCTCCACCAAATCCCGCGCCTACTCCACCACCCTCAGCGCACTCCGCGACGTACGCCGCGCCTGGCGCCTCGCCCAGGCAGAAGCCGCCCGCGCCCGCGCCGGCCTTTCCACCACCGACGAGACCACCCTCGTCACCACCTCCTCGTGGACCTACCTCAGCAGCGGCTACCGCCCCGGCGAAGAACTCCTCGCCGCCCAGGTCCACGACATCGCCCACACCCAACGCCTCAAGTCCGAAGGAGACCCCTGGCTGTGACCACTGCGACCAAGGCCGACAGGCAGACGCTGAAGCTGGGGGAAGCGCTGGCTGAGATCGGGGTGTCCCGTGCAGCCTTCTATCGCATGCGCGCTCGGGGCCAGGCCCCCAGGCACCTGAAGCTTCCCAACGGTCAGATCCGCATACGCCGGGCCGACCTCGACGCCTGGTTCGACTCCTGCGAGGTGCAGGAAGCGTGCTGACCTACGACGTACAGATCTGGGGCATCCGCAAGCGGCCCAACCGTGTGGCGGCCTATCAGCTTCGTTGGCGAGTGGGCCCCCGGCCCTTCTCCAAGAGCTACAGGATCAAAGCTCAGGCCGACGGTCGGCGCTCGGAGCTGCTGGCCGCTCTGCGTAACCGCGAGCAGTTCGACACGGAAACCGGCCTGCCTGCCTCGGAAGTGCAAGCGCTCAAATCCACCACCTGGTACGCCCACACGCGCGCCTATGCGGAGATGAAGTGGCCCGGCGCTTCGGCCAAGCACCGCGCGAGCATCGCTGACACGCTGGCCACCATCACGCCGAAGCTGGTCAAGGACAACCGCGGGGCCCCTGCTCCCAAGGAGCTCCGCATCGCCCTCTACTCGTGGGTCTACCGCTTCGTCCTTGGCGACGACGGAACGCTGAAGCCTCGCATCGACGTCGAGGAACCTCCCGCCGACATCGTGGCGGCGCTGGAATGGATCAGCCGTAAGTCTGTCGACATCACCGCGCTCAACACGCCTTCGGTGGTGCGTGCGGCGCTCGACGCTCTGAAGCTGAAGCAAGACGGCACGGCCGCTGCCGAGAACACGGTGAATCGCAAGCGGACAGTCTTCAGCAACTGCCTCCGGTACGCGGTGGAACGGGAGTTGCTGGCAGCCCTGCCCCTCGACAAGGTCGACTGGACCCCGCCCGAAACTGACGACGAGATCGACTTTCGGTTCGTACCCGGCCCGAAGCTGGCGAAGGCGCTGATCGACGGTGTAGGCGAGCAGGGGGCACGCGGACGGCACCTCATGGCGTTCTTCGGCTGCCTCTACTACGCGGCCAACCGCCCTGGGGAGGCGGCCAATCTCCGGGAAGACGACTTCGCCTTGCCCGAAGAGGGCTGGGGGGAAGTGCTGCTGTCGACGAGCACACCCCGAGTCGGCTCCGGGTGGACCGACACGGGCGAGTCGTTCGATACGCGCGGCCTGAAGAAGCGGGCCCGCAAGGCGACCCGACCTGTACCGATTCCCCCCGTCCTCGTGCGCCTGGTCCGCGAGCACATCAAGGAGTTCGGCACTGCGGAAGACGGCCGGCTGTTCCGCGCGGCCCAGGGTGGCGGCCTGCTGTCCAAGGAGTACGGGGAGGTTTGGAAAGAGGCTCGACTCGCGGTGCTGACCGAACCTGAAGCGGCTTCCTCGCTGGCTGACGTGCCGTACTCGCTGCGTCACGCGGGCGTCTCGCTCTGGCTTGAGTCCGGCGTCTCCCCGGCCGAAGTCGCACGCCGGGCAGGCCACAGCATCGCAGTCCTGTTCCGCTTCTACGCCAAGGCGATCCACCGCAATCAGCGGCGTTCGAACGAACAGATTGAGCGGGCCTTGGACGCTGCCGACAGCGAATAGAACCAATGACCGGTCAGACCAAAGGCGCCGCCCCACCGATGCAGGAGGGGCGGCGCTTTGGTTATCCGTCCCAGTACTCCGGATCGCCTCCTGACCTCGACCAGCCATCGAGGCAGCCTCGCATCCAAAGGTCAACGTGGCCGTGGGCGTCCGAGTCGTCTGAGTTCGGCTTGTTGCTCGTGCAGTAGTCCTTCATCTGCTCGGACGACGGCACCGAGCTTGGATCCGGCCACTGCTCGGAATAGTCCAGACCGGTTTCAAAGCCTGCGCGATACGCAAGTTTGGGACTGTCGCCACCGCTGCCGCAGGACGTAACGGCAAGTAAGGCGGCAACCGTAGTGGTCATGACGTGCTTGCGCATGTGGCCTCAGCCCCTCCAGCTTCCGCTCCCCACCTTGCGGCCCAACTCGGCGGTGCAGCGCCAGAGCGCCCGGTGGGCGGCGGTGTTCCGCCAGGGCGGGAATACCCTCGATACAGTGCTGCACACTGGGCTCGACCGACCAAGGCTGCCCGTGGACCGCGACGTCGCCAGTTGTCTGGCATAGCGCCTGAGCTGCTTGTTCTCCCGCAGATCTGGTCCACGCCTGGTCCACACACATTGATCCACACCGCGACAGTGCAGGATCAAGGTGAGACAGGCCCCACGCAGAAGGGATGCCCCTCACCGAGGGGCACCCCTTCTGACCAGCATGTATATGACCTCCGGAGTGGGCGGGATCCGGGCCCACGGAGAAGCTTTCGCGTCCTCACGTTTTTCAAGACCGTTCCCTTAGGCCGCTCGGGCAACCCACCCCGCGCTGCCGCCACCGGCAGCGCGGGACAAGAGTAACGGTTGGCGTGGGGCGGTGTGGGTCAGCTGTCGCCTGTGCGGGAGCCGAGGGTGAGTTCGACCGTGTGGGTCTTGCCGCCGCGTTCGTAGGTGATGGTGACCTTGTCGCCGGGCTGGTGGGTCCAGATCTCGCCGATGAGGGTGGGGCCGGAGTCGATCACCCGGTCGTCGAGCTTGGTGATGACGTCGCCGGGCTTGAGGCCGGCCTTGGCGGCGGGGCCGCCCGACTCGACCGGGTCGGAGCCGCTGGCGCCCTGTTCGGTGATCTGGGCGCCGCCGGTGCCGTCCTCCAGGGAGACGGACGCACCGATCTTGGCGTAGACGGGCTTGCCGGTCTTGATCAGCTGCTGGGCGACGTACTTGGCCTGGTTGATCGGGATGGCGAAGCCGAGGCCGATCGAGCCGGACTGACTGGTGCCGCCGAGGCCGCCGCCGCTGGACTGGATCGCGGAGTTGACGCCGATCACGTTGCCCTGGGCGTCGAGGAGCGGGCCTCCGGAGTTGCCGGGGTTGATCGAGGCGTCGGTCTGCAGGGCGCTCATGTAGGAGGCGTTGCTGCCGGTGCCGTCGCTGGACGCGACCGGGCGGTTCTTCGCGCTGATGATGCCCGTCGTGACGGTGTTGGAGAGGCCGAAGGGGGCGCCGATCGCGATCGTCGAGTCGCCGACCGCGACCTTCTCCGAGTCGCCGAGGGTGAGCGGCTTGAGGTCGGAGGGGGCGTTCTTGAGCTTGATGACCGCGACGTCGTAGCCCTGTGCGTGGCCCACGACCTCCGCGTCGTACTTCTTGCCGCTCGGGAAGGTCGCCGTGAGCTTGCCGCCGTCGACCGCGTCGGCCACCACGTGGTTGTTGGTGACGATGTGGCCCTCGGTGTCGAAGACGAATCCGGTGCCGGTGCCGCCCTCGCCGCTGTTGGACTCGGCCTGGATGGTGACGGTGCTGGGCAGCGCCTTGGCGGCGACGCCGGCGACCGTGCCGGGGTCGCGCTTGACGGAGCCGCCGCTGTCGGAGGCGGAGACGGTGGTGGAGGAGCTGTTGTCGTCGTTCTTGGCCAGGGTGTAGCCGAGGCCGCCGCCCATACCTCCCGCGACCAGCGCGGCCACCAGGACGGCGGCGACGAGGCCGCCGCGCCCGCTGCGGGGCTTCGGCGCGGGCTGCTGGTAGGCGGCGCCCCAGGCGTCTCCCGCGCCGCCGGAGCCGCTGCCTGAGCCGCCGTCCGAGTACGGGGAGCCGCCGGAACCGGCATCGGCGTACGACGGGGTGGCCGGGGGCGGCGGGGGCGGCCAGGCACCCTGCGGTGCGGAGCCGTCCTGAGGAGTGCCGCCGGGGCCGGTCGCGGCGTAGGCGGGGGCCTGGCCCGCGTGCACCAGCTGCTGCTCCGGGTGGGCGCCGGAGGCGCTCGGCGACGTCGGCGGGAGCGGAGTCGTCGGGGCGCCTGCGTGGGGAGCGGCGGGCTCCTGGCGCGCCGAAGCAGTAGGAGCATCCACCGGCACGGGGGGTGCGGACGGGGCGGGGGGTACCGCGGTGCCCTCGTTCTCGGTGCTCACAGCTTCTCTCCTCGGTCCACGGCTGTTGTTGTCGGTCGCACTCGGTTCACGCGCTTCACGCTTCGCGTTGGTCGACGGTCCGGCGCGATGCAGCTGTGCATGTGTTCGTGCCTGTGTTTTTGTATGCCGTCAGCTTTTCCCACAGGCCGTCAGAGCACCATAAGCGGTGCCTGTGGGTCTGCGGCCATTCCTTATATAGGGCATGAGGGACATACGAGGCGCAATCCCAAGGCCTCCGTTCGCACGCGTACCCCCATGCGGTGGCACCATGACGCGGTGACCCACGTACGACAGCACCGGATTCAGGTCGTCGCCCACCGCGGAGCCTCGGAGGAGGCCCCCGAGCACACGCTGGCCGCGTACAGGAAGGCCATCGAGGACGGCGCCGACGCCCTCGAATGCGATGTCCGGCTGACCGCGGACGGCCATCTCGTCTGCGTCCACGACCGTCGCGTCAACCGTACGTCCAACGGCCGCGGAGCGGTCTCCGCACTGGAGCTCGCCGATCTCGCCGCCCTGGACTTCGGCTCCCGCAAGACCCGGGAGTTCTGGCGCACGCGCGACGAGGAGCCCGACTGGGAGTTCCGCCCCGAGGACCGCGAGGACACCTCCGTGCTCACCCTGGAGCGGCTGCTGGCGCTCGTCGCCGACGCGGGACGCCGGGTGGAGCTGGCGATCGAGACCAAGCACCCCACGCGGTGGGCGGGGCAGGTCGAGGAGCGGCTGCTGGTGCTGCTGAAGCGGTTCGGGCTGGACGCCCCGGCGGACGCGGCCGACTCGCCGGTGCGGGTGATGAGCTTCTCGGCGCGCTCGCTGCACCGGGTGCGGGCCGCCTCTCCGACGCTGCCGTCGGTCTATCTGATGCAGTTCGTGTCGCCCCGGCTGCGTGACGGCAGGCTGCCGGTGGGCGTGCGGATCGCGGGCCCGTCGATGCGGATCGTGCGCAATCACCCGGCCTACATCGAGCGTCTGAAACGAGCCGGCCACCAGGTGCACGTGTGGACGGTGAACGAGCTCGAGGACGTCGATCTCTGTGTCGACCTGGGCGTCGACGCCATCATCACCAACCGCCCGCGCGCGGTCCTGGGCCGGATCGGACGCTGACGTACGCGCGTGTGACGCACGACTCTTGACCCGGCAGCCCCACCGGCCCCATCCTCCGATCTCGGCCATACCGTCGAAATCCAGCCATACGGCTACAGGGAGTGCTCCGGCGCGTTCGGTCCGTATTCGATCGTTGCGAATGCGTCTTCGGACGCGGAGTGGCCGGTTTCCGGTACAGGCCAAGGGGGCATCCACTCCGTGGCGTGGGGCAAAGGAGGTCTCGGGGGTGGCGTTGGTGGTGGCACAGGAGGTGCCCGCGTCGTCGAGCATGGCCGTACCCCATGGCCCTGCGGGCGTGGGCAAGGCAAGGCACCGCATGCGCACCCAGTTGCGCAGCGGCGGTGTGTCGGAAACGGTCATCGACGACGCCGTGCTGATTCTTTCCGAACTCTTGAGCAACGCGTGCAAACACGGCAGACCGCTGGGCGACGCCCTGGCCGGCGACGGCGACGTCCGGGCCGCATGGCGGGTGGACACGGGCGGCAGACTCACGGTCGAGGTGACGGACGGCGGCGGGCCCACCCGCCCGGCTCCGGCCACGCCCTCGGTCACCGCGCACGGCGGCCGTGGGCTCAACATCATCACGGCGCTGGCCGACGACTGGGGCGTACGGGACGACACCCGCGGCGAGATCACGGTGTGGGTCGTCGTCCACCGCGACGTGCACGATCCGGACGCCGGACGCCGGCGGGACGACCTGGCCCCGCGCTCCCCGGCTCGCGACTTCGCTCGAGCAGGAGGGACCGGGACCGTCGAGCCCTCCAGGGCACCGTCGGCCTCGGCGATACCCGAGATGGCCGAGCTGAACTTCACGGACGCCTTCGACGACCTGGACTGAACCGCCGGTCCCACAGGGTCCGGCGCGTTGTCCACAGGTCGGCACGTGGGCCGCGTTGTCCACAGGCACCGGTCGTTGACGGCGCAAACGGCTAGGCTCGCGCCCGTACGAGACGAGCCGTAACCGGGAGACACCCACGATGGCCAAGAAGCGACCCCAGACGAAGGCCAAGCGGCCGCAGCTCAGCGACGGTGAGGTCCCGGTCGTCGGTGCCCGTGAGCCCTGCCCCTGCGGCAGCGGCCGCCGTTACAAGGCCTGCCACGGCCGGGCCGCCCAGCATGCCGTGACCGAACTGGTGCAGCGCCCCTTCGAAGGGCTGCCCGGCGAGTGCGACTGGGTCGCGCTGCGCGAACTGGTGCCGGCCGCCACGGTCGAACTGACGCTGAAGGACGGCCTCCCCGAGGGCGTCCCGTCGGTCACGCTGGCCACGGTCCTGCCGATGGCCTGGCCGGCGCTGCGCCGCGATGACGGCTCGGTCCTGCTCGGCCTGCAGAACGACACGGCGTCGGGCGACATCAGCCGCGACCTCGCCGACACCCTCCAGCGCGCGCTCACCGCCGACCCGGGCACTCCGGTCCAGTCCCGGCGCGCCCCGGCGGACGGTCCGCGACTGCAGGAACTCCTCGACTCCGAAGGCGCGTTCGAGCCAGTTGTGCACCCGGGCTTCGAGTTCTGGGTCCCGGACGCGGAGAACGCCACGCCGGAGGTGACCGCCTCCCTGGAGCGGGCCAACGCCGCGGCCATCCCGACCGTGCGGCTGACCGGTGTGGACGCCGCCTACTGGTGCGAGACGCCGGACAAGAACCACCTGCGCTGGGTGATGCCGTACCCGGAGGAGCAGCTTCTGGACGCCCTTGCGCGGCTGCACGCGGCGGGCCGCTCGAACCTCGGGGAGGGCACCCGTCTCGTGGGATCCTTCCGTGCTCACGGGCTCACCGTGCCGGTCTGGGACCTGCCGAGCGCGGTCACCGCCGAGGACATCGAGAAGCCGGCCGCCGAGTTCGCCGAGCGCCTTTCCGGCGCGCTGGCCACGGACGCGCCGCTGACCGCGGAGGAGCGTCGCGCGCGTGGCGGGCTGACCAACCGGCAGGTCACGCTGAGTTGACATGGCGCGTGCGGCTGACCGGTCGGTCAGCCGCACACCGCCCGCCCGAATCGGCGACTCCGCTCACAACTCCCGTTCCGGACAAGCCACATCCGGTGTCCGAATAGCCGAGCAAAAGCCGAGATCGAATTTGCGAACTGACGATCTCTTGTTACCGTTTCAGTAGCCCGGTTGCTGGTGCATCCCCCGTCGCCAGCAACCGGGTTCTTTCCTGTCCGGGTGCTCTTTACGCAACGACGTCACGCGTCAACTACCCGTAGCAGCACCCGAGTTGCTCCCGGACCGCAGCAGCAGCGGCCCTTCCCCGGCCCTTGCCGCGAACTCCGCGACCGCCGTGTACCCGTCCGGTTCTCCGCGGGTGCGCTCCCGGGGCGTCTCACAGGTTTTCGGCTCGTCCCCCGCGCCCGCCGCGCAGTGCATCTGCACGGTACGTCCGCCGGGTCCCATGAGGCTCAGTACGGAGTCCAGCGCGCCGCCGGTCGCATTGCGGTAGTAGGTCCGCGCCCACGTCTGCTCACCCTGCGTCAGCACGCACGTCTGCGCCTCCACGCCTTCGGGCGAGGTGAGTTCGGGACCGCAACGGGCGGCCACGCCAAGACCGAGGCCGAGCACCGGCGGGGCACCGGTGCGCTGGGCCGAGGGGGCCTTGGCATCGGCGGGTGGCGGTGCAGGAGGTACCGCGCCAGGTACGGAGGCGTCGGGAACAGAGGCGTCGGGAACAGAGGCGTCGGGTACGGAGGCGCCACGTACGGACGAGCGTCCCTCGTCGCCCACCTGTCCCGCGGACGCCATGGCCAGCGGCAGCGCGACCGCGCATGCCACGACGCCCGCGAGGGCGAGCAGACGAAGGTTCATGGACCGGAACATAGCCAGTGGCGCGGGCGTCCGGTTCCGCCCGCGCCCGACACCCCTACAACTCGGGTGCGCTCACACCCGTACGAGTGAGGGCCTCGACCACCGCGTCCACCACGGCCTCCACGTCGGGTACCCACGGGGAGGCCGAGCCGGGCAGCGGGGCACGCTCCCAGCGGATCTCGCCGTGGCCGGTCTCGGAGGGGGGCAGGGCCAGATAGCCGCCCTCGCCGTGGAAGCGGAGGGAACCGGGGACGAAGTCCTTGGCGTACAGCAGTTCGCCCAACTGCTCCAGGGAGTAGGGCTTCACGAGCAGCGCCCACCGGGTGGGCGCTGCGACGACCGGGCCGAGGCGCATGCCCGTGCTGTCGAGCACGGCGAGTGCGCGGGCGGCCGCGGGTGCCGGCAGGCTGACCGCGCAGGGCGCGTTGCCGCCGGTGGCCAGGACGATCGGCGCGGCGGGCCGGTTGCTCCACCACCAGCGCACCATGCGCTCGTCGGTGGTGGCCGCGAGGAGGCCGGGGTCGAAGGGGTGGGCACCGGGCACCGTGCACTCGGGGTCGGGGCACCCGCAGCGGGCTCGCCCCTGCGGGTCGGCCGCCACGCCCGGGAGTACGGGCCACTGCCATTTGGTCGCGAAGGTCAGGGCCGCGCTGATCAACTCAGGCCTTCCGTCGCTGCGCTGGGACAGGAGCCTGCGTCGCCTTCCGAGGATCTCGCGCATGAGCGCTCGTTCCTTTCCGTTGCACCGCTGGCAACACCGAGGACCACATCACAACATGTGTCGATCTCTTCACTGTGCGTACCTGTTGGCGCATCACACCCCTGTCAGAGACAAGGGGAACCCCTATGGGCCGAACGTTGAGCTGCGTCCGCGGCAGCCTCGCCCACACTGCGGTCTATCAGAAGCGCGGGCCTGGCGTGGGGTGGCGAAGTCTGGCGTTTGCTGTCGCGCGTGGTTCTCTTCGCCTCCGCCGCGGGAGGATGGGGCTCGGTCGTCGGTGGCTAAGACGCCCGGGTCCGTCGCCAGGTTCCGGGTGGTTACCAACCACCCCTGGCCTTCTCCGAGTACGTACCCATCACGACCGCTGTGACGCTCTGTGGAGCAGGGCCAGTCGACCGCAATACGCCGTTACCCGAGTCAGTTTTAGGCCAACTTTGCCTTTTGGCAAGTGCTGCACTGATGACCCACGGACACCAGGAATCCCAGCAGGACAATGCTGGACATCCCCTCACGAGTGCGTGTACATGTGGAGACACTGCTAGCGGCGCAGAATGACATGGGGGTTTGCGATGCTTTTCAGCAATACGCACCGGTCGGAAAGCCGGACGCCATGAACGCCCCTCACCCTCCGAAAGTGGCTGGAATCGATTCAACGGTTCCCTCGCCAGCCCACACTGTCGCGCCCGCGCCTTCCGTCTCGGGTACCTCGGGGGTTCTCTCACCAAACGCGCCGGGCGCGCTGCTTCAGGACCGGCTCGCCGGCTGGGTCTCGGACCTCACGACGTTGCACGAACTGACCGAACGGCTGGCCCGCACGGACGCGCTGTCCGAGGCTCTGCAGGAACTGCTGCACGCCGGAGCCGCCCTGGTGGGCGCCCGCCGCGGACTCGTCGTACTGGAACCCGGCGACGGACTCGGCCCCGACACCACCCTCGGCCTGGGCCTCGCCCGCGCCGACCTCGGTCACATCGAGACCGTGCCCCGCAGCTCCCTGTCGTACGGCCGCATCCTCGACGGACTGCCCGGCGGTGACGGCGAGATCGCCCAGCCCGACCTCTTCGCGGAGGACGGGCTCGACCCCCGGCACCGGGAGGTCGCCGCCCGCCTCGGCTATGCCGCGAGCTACGCGCTGCCCCTGACCGCGGAGGCGTACAGCAAGGGCGCCGGCCGGCTCGGCGCCGCCGTGTGGCTCTACGACGAGCCCGCGGAGCCCACCGAACAGCAGCGCCACCTGGTCGGCCTGTACGCGCGTTACGCCGGCGAGCACCTGGCCCGGCTTCTGGAGGTCGAGCGCACGCGCGCGTGCATGGCGACGATCGCCGAGGAACTGCTGCCGTCCCGGCTCCCCCGCGTCGCCGGAGTACGGCTCGCCGCCCGGCACCGCACCGGGCCGCGCGGCGGCGGCGACTGGTACGACGCGCTGCCGCTGCCGGATGCCGCGCTCGGCCTCGCCGTGGGCTCGGTGACGGGGTCCGGGCCCAGCGCGATCGCCGCGATGGGACGGCTGAGAGCGTCCCTGCGGGCGTACGCCGTGATGGAGGGCGAGGACCCGGTCGCGGTCCTGTCCGACCTGGAACTGCTGCTCCGGCTCACCGAGCCGGCCCGCTCCGCCACCGCCCTGTTCGCCTATTGCGAGCCCGCGCTGCGCAAGATCACGCTGGCCGGTGCCGGGCACTGCCCGCCGCTGCTTGTCGGCGAGCGGCGCACCGAGTTCGTGGAGACCTCCGTGTCCGCGCCGCTCGGGATGCTCGCCTGCTGGGAGGCGCCGAGTGTGGAACTCCAGGCGGAGGCGGGCGAGACGGTTCTGCTCTACACCGACGGGCTGCTGCACCGCACCGGCGACCCCACGGACCGCTCCTTCGCCCGGCTGCACGCGGCGGCGGCCGGCGTGCCCAGGGCGCTGCGGCGCGACCCCGAGGCGATCGTCGACCACGTGCTGCGGAGCGTGCTGCCGGACGGGCTGGACGAGGCGGACTCCGAGGAGGACGTGGTCCTGGTCGCCGCTCACTTCGAGTAGTCGTCGGCAAAGCCGTCGGTAACAGGTCTTCCGGCCCTGGGCCCCTTCCGTACGACCGTACGATGGACGGGGTCCAGTGCCGTATCGAGGAGGATGACCGTGGCCGACGAGCTCACCCCGGAGACCCCGGAAGCTGAGTCTGAGGAGCCGATCAAGCAGCGGAAGAACGGCCTGTACCCGGGCGTCTCCGACGAGCTGGCCGAGAACATGAAGTCGGGCTGGGCCGACACGGAGCTGCGCGACCTGGAGCCGATCGCCCAGGCCGCCGAGACCGCCGCCCGCCGCGCCGCGCTCTCCGCGCGCTTCCCCGGTGACCGCCTGGTGATCCCCGCGGGCAACCTGAAGACCCGCTCGAACGACACCGAGTACGCCTTCAGGGCCTCGGTCGAGTACGCGTACCTCACCGGCAACCAGACCGAGGACGGCGTGCTGGTCATGGAGCCCGTCGCCGACGGCCACAAGGCGACGATCTACCTCCTGCCGCGCTCCGACCGCGACAACGGCGAGTTCTGGCTCTCCGGCCAGGGCGAGCTGTGGGTGGGCCGCCGGCACTCCCTCACCGAGGCCGAGAAGCTGTACGGCATCCCCGCCTCCGATGTCCGCGAGCTGGCCGACCACCTGCGCGAGGCCACGGGCCCGGTCCGGGTGGTGCGCGGGTACGACGGCGGCATCGAGGCCGCGCTGACCGACAAGGTCACCGCCGAGCGCGACGCCGAGCTGCGGGTCTTCCTCTCCGAGGCGCGGCTGGTCAAGGACGGGTTCGAGATCGGCGAGCTGCAGAAGGCGGTCGACTCGACCGTTCGCGGTTTCGAGGACGTCGTACGCGTTCTGGACAAGGCCGAGGCCACGTCCGAGCGGTACATCGAGGGCACGTTCTTCCTCCGCGCCCGAGTCGAGGGCAACGACGTCGGCTACGGCACCATCGCCGCGGCCGGCCCGCACGCCTGCACGCTGCACTGGGTGCGCAACGACGGGCCGGTGCGCTCCGGCGACCTGCTGCTGCTGGACGCGGGCGTCGAGACGCACACGTACTACACGGCCGACGTCACGCGCACGCTGCCGGTCAACGGCCGGTTCAGCGAGATCCAGAAGCAGATCTACGACGCCGTGTACGACGCCCAGGAGGCCGGCATCGCGGCGGTGAAGCCGGGCGGGAAGTACCGGGACTTCCACGACGCGGCGCAGCGGGTGCTGACCGAGCGGCTCGTGGAGTGGGGGCTGGTCGAGGGGCCGGTCGAGCGGGTGCTGGAGCTCGGGTTGCAGCGCCGGTGGACGCTGCACGGCACCGGGCACATGCTCGGCATGGACGTCCATGACTGCGCTGCCGCGCGCGTGGAGTCGTATGTCGACGGCACGCTGGAGCCGGGGATGGTGCTCACCGTCGAGCCCGGTCTGTACTTCCAGGCCGATGACCTGACGGTGCCCGAGGAGTACCGGGGGATCGGTGTGCGGATCGAGGACGACATCCTGGTGACGGAGGACGGCAACCGGAACCTGTCCGCGGGGCTGCCTCGCCGGTCGGACGAGGTCGAGGCGTGGATGGCGGACCTCAAAGGCTGAGATTCGTCGGCGGGCAGTTCGTGGCCGATCGCGCCCACGCGGCGGAGCCGCACATGTCACAGCCCCGCGCCCCTGAGGGGGTGGGGGTGGACCTGCATGTGCAGCTCCACGTCGGGGAAGGGCGTCGCGCCGGGCTGGAGCGTGCCCTGCGTGATGCCGTGCGGGACGGGCGGCTGGCGCCCGGGGCGCGGCTGCCCGCGACCCGGCGGCTCGCGGGTGAGCTGGGGGTCTCGCGGGGGACGGTGAAGGCGGCGTACGACCAGCTCGTCGCCGAGGGGTATCTGACCGCGCGGCAGGGGTCGGGCACCCGGGTCGCCCCGCTGCCCTCCGTCGACGCCGCACCTCCTCAGGCCGCCGCACGCACGCGTGTACCGCGTCTCGATCTGCGGCCGGGGAGCCCGGACGTGGGGACGTTTCCGGCGGCGGCCTGGCTGCGGGCGCTGCGGCGCGTCCTCGCGACGGCGCCCTCGCGGGCGTACGACTACGGCGATCCGCGCGGGCGGATCGAGCTGCGGACGGCGCTGTCGGGGTACCTGGGGCGGGCGCGCGGGGTGATCGCGCCGCCGGAGCGGATCGTCGTCACCTCGGGGTATGTGCAGGGGCTTTCGCTGCTCACGCGGGTGCTGGAGGGCGGCAGCGTCGCCATGGAGGATCCCGGGCTGCCCTTCCACCGGGAGGTGGTGCGGCGGGGCGGTGGGCGGGTGGTGCCGGTGCGGGTGGACGAACGGGGCGTCCTCGCCGGGGACTTGGGAGACGCCTCCGCCGTCGTGGTCACGCCGGCGCACCAGTACCCGACCGGCGTGACCCTGCATCCGGAGCGGCGGCGGGCGCTGACCGACTGGGCACGCGCGCGTGGCGGGCTGATCGTCGAGGACGACTACGACGGGGAGTTCCGCTACGACCGGCAGCCCGTCGGCGCGCTCCAGGGGATGGCGCCCGGGCAGGTGGCGTATCTGGGGACCGCTTCGAAGACGCTCGGGCCGGCGCTGCGGCTCGGGTGGATGGTGCTGCCGCCCGATCTGGTCGACGCGGTCGCCGACGCCAAGCTGCACAGCGACCATCACACCGAGTCCATCGGGCAGTTGGCGCTGGCCGAGCTGATCGGGAGCCATGCGTACGACCGTCATGTGCGCGCGTGCCGGTTGCGGTACCGGCGGCGCCGGGACCAGCTCCTGGACCGGCTGGGGCCGCGCCGGCGGGTACGCGGGATCGCGGCCGGGCTGCACGCGCTGGTGGAGGTCGACGACGAGGCGGAGGCGCTGGTGCGCGCGGCGGCGCGAGGGCTCGCCGTGGGGCACCTCGGGGAGCACTGGCACACGCCGGGCGTCGAGGGGCGGACGCAAGGGCTGGTCGTGGGCTACGGGACGCCTCGGGAGGGGGTGTACCCGGAGGCGCTGGACGTGCTGAGGAAGGTTCTGGACGGGGGCTGAGACAGCCGCTCGGCCGTCCTGGATTGGGCCACTGAAAGGCCTGCCCAGTGGGCCTGCCCAGGGATCCACCGCGCTTCTAGCGTCGCTTGCATGACGAACTCGCTCGTCCCGCCCGCGGGGCCACAACGTGTCCTGGCTCTGGCCCAGTTGGCCAACTCCGTCGGTGACGGCGCCTACTACGTGACGTCGGCGCTCTACTTCACCCACGTCGTCGGGCTCGCCCCCGCGCGCGTGGGGCTCGGGCTGACCGTCGCCTGGGCGGTCGGCTCGCTGGTGGGGGTGCCGCTCGGGCGGCTCGCGGACCGGCGCGGGGCCCGCGGCACGGCGGTGCTGCTGGCGCTGGCGACCGGGCTGGCAGTGGCGTCCTTCCTGGTCGTCCGGGACTTCGTACCGTTCGTCGTGGCGGCCTGCGCCTACGCCTCCGCCCAGTCGGGACTCGCCGCCGCCCGGCAGGCGCTGCTCGCGGGGCTGGTACCGGCCGGGGAGCGGACCGGGCTGCTCGCGCATCTCCAGGCGACGCTCAACGCCGGTCTGGCGGTGGGCGCCGGACTGGGCGGGCTCGCGCTGCACGCCGGGACGCGGACCGCGTATCTCGGGGTGTTCGCGCTGGACGCGGTGAGCTTCGTGGTGTGTGCGGGGCTGCTGGTGCGGTTGCCTTCGGTGGCGCTGGTGCGATCGCCTGCGGTGGCGCTGGTGCACAAGGGCCGGGCGAGCGGCCCTGAAGGCGGCCGGGAGCGCCGTGACCTCGGAGTGCTGCGCGACCGTCCCTACGCCCTCCTCACGCTCCTCAACACCGTGCTGCTGCTGCGCATGCCGTTGCTCAGCCTCGGGCTGCCGCTGTGGATCGCGGAGCGCACGGACGCCCCGGCCTGGCTGGTCTCCGCGCTGTTCGTGCTCAACACCGGGGCGGTGATGGTGTTCCAGGTGCGGATGGCGCGCGGGGTCACAGGCGTAGCGCCGGCCACGCGCGCGGTGCGGAGGTCGGGGTGGGTGATGCTGGCGGCGTGCGCGGTCTTCGCGCTGTCGGCGGGCGCGTCGCCATGGGTGGCGGTCGGTGCGCTGGTCCTCGGTGCAGTGCTGCAAGTGGCTGCCGAGATGGGGCAGTCGGCCGGCTCCTGGCAGCTGTCCTTCGAGCTGGCCCCGGCCGACCGCGTCGGCGAGTACCAGGGCTTCTTCGGGACCGGCGTGACCGTGGCCCGGACCCTGGGCCCGCTGGTGCTGACCTCGCTGCTGCTCGGGTGGGGGGCGGCGGGGTGGCTGCTGCTCGGCGGAGCGACGCTCGTGGCGTCGTACGCGATGGGTCCGGCGACCCGCCGGGCCCATGCCTCCCGGGCGGACGTCAGGCTGCCCGCACCGGTGAACTGACCCTCGCCGGAAGCGAGTCCAGGAACAGCGCCCCCGCCAGCAGTCCCGCACTGCCCCTCGGGCTCCACGCGCGCGCGTGGAGGTCGGCGTCGAGGGCGTACAGGGCTTCGCGGCCCGCGTCCGTCGCCGTGCCGCCCGCTTCCAGGATCCCGCGAGCGCCCGCCTGGACGTGCCGCAGGCCGGCCGGGCCCGCGGTGTACAGGAGTTCGGTGTCCTGGAGGGTGGACATCACGGTGAGCAGGGCGTCGAGTTGGGCCTCGTCCTCGCCGGCGCCGGCCGAGCGGGCGGTGGCCAGGGCGTCCAACGCCCGCCGCACGTGCGGGAATCCGGCCCGGGCCTCGCCACGCGCCCCGGCGGCGCCGTACTTCGCCGAGATCGACGAGCCGCGCGAGGGCCGTCGCGGGGCCCGGCGGTCGGGGTGCGCGGCGATCCGCTTGGCGGTCGCGGCCACGTCCTTCGCCGCGGCACGGGGTTCGAGGGCGGCCGCGGCGACCAGCAGGCCGAGCGCCCACAGGGCGCCGCGGTGGCCGCCGCCGGCGAGGCCCACCGAGTGCTCGGTGCAGCGGCCGATCGCGCCCAGATCGGTGCGGAGCCGGGGCGTGGGCTCGCCCGTGCGGCGGGCCGCGGCGGCCATCGCCGCCAGGCCGGGCGTGAGCGCCTTGGCGGACCAGCGCAGGGCGCGGTGGTCCACCCGGGTCGTCCGGGCGCCCAGGTCACGCGGGTCGGGCAGGCCGGGCTTGGGGGCGAGCGCCAGCTGCCCGGTCAGCGCGTCCACGGCGGCCCGGGCCAGTGCGTCGTCCTCGCGGCTGTTCATGCGTTACGAGGACGCCGTGGCGGACGGGGAGGCGCCGTCGCTCGGCGGGGTGCCGATCGGCGCGCCGCTCGGGGGTGTCCCGCCCTCGCCGCCACCCGCGCCCGTGTTCTCGGCGTCGGGGTCGACGCCGAGGGTGAGGGAGCCCTTGTAGCCCTTGGAGGGGTCGCTCCCGTGCACGGCCTTGAGGGTGAGCAGGCCGCTGGAGGCGCCGCCACCGTCGTAGACCATGTCGTCGGCGAGCTCGGTGTAGGTGCCGGAGTGCTTCGCGTAAGGCTCCAGCGTGAAGATCTCCTCGGCGGTCTCGTCGGCGAAGAACAGCTGGCCGGTGTAGTTGACCTTGCCGCCCTCGTAGGTGCCGTCCTCCTTCTCGCCGCCCGTGTGCACCTTGAGGTGGATGTGACAGGTGCGCGGGGTGTACCAGCCGGGGAAGATCGTCTCGAACTTGACGACCCCGTTGGCGTTGGCGATCTGGTAGCCGCGCAGATAGGTGGTGTCGTCGGCGGTCGAGCCGTCCTCGCTCTCGGCGGGCGCGGAACCGCCGGGGTTGGCGGTGGTGTACCCGGAGTAGTAGCCCCAGGCGTCGCAGTGCCAGATCTCGACGGCCGCGCCGGGCACCGGGGTGCAGCCGTCGGTGGCGTCCACGACGGTGAGGCGCAGGGTCAGCGGGACACCGCTCTTGCCCTCGGTGATGTCCTTCCGCACCAGGGCGCCGTCGAGGTAGTACGGCCCCTCGGTGACGCCGGACATCAGGGTCATGCACGCGCTGTCGGCCGAGGTCGCCGAGGCGGTGGCGGCGGTCTCGGCGGTGGTCGTCGCGTCGTCGGCGAAGGCCGACCGGTACCCGGCCACGGCGAGAGTGCCGGCCGCGACCGTGCCACCGGTCACCGCGAGGGCGCGGCGCCGGGTGATGGAGGTGTCCTTGTGGTTTCCCGTCATGCCCATGAACGTAGGAACGACGACCGTCAGGAACCTGGGCCGACGCTGTGCGCAAGCTGAGAATGCGGATCGCGCGTCGTCGGGTGTGGGGCCGGCGCTACACCGCCATCAGCGGCGCGTCCTTCTTCCACTTCAGGATCTTGTCGAAGCTCACCACCGCGCCCCGCCGGCCGGGCTTGTTGCCGATGTGGACGTGGTCGGCGAGTTCCTCGATGAGACACAGACCGCGGCCGTTCTCGTCATCCAAGGGCACCGGACGGGCCGGCGGCCGGGGCGGGGCGGCGGAGAAGCCGGGGCCCGAGTCGGCGACCTCGATGCGGCACTTCTCGCCGTCGAGGTAGGCGGTGACGCGGTACGCCTGCGAGGAATCCTCGGTGCCGCCGTCCCCGCCGTGCTCCACGGCGTTGGCGCAGGCCTCGCTGAGCGCCAGGGAGAGGTCGTAGGAGATGTCGGGGTCGACACCCGCCGTCTCCATGGTGCCGAGCAGCAGCCGCCGGGCGAGCGGAACGCTCGCGGCCTCGCGGCGCAGATGGAGTGACCACCAGATGCTCATGCTCCAGCCTCCAGGCCGCGGCTCGACATACCGTTACGTATTGCCGCGAGTGCACCGGTGTAAGCACACAGTTGACGTGATGCCGCCCATATGGGGGATGTGCCGACGACGGCCATCGGTGTATGTGGGGCGCCTTGTGGCAGAACGTGACCTTCCGGCCGTACACCGCGTACGTCATCTTGTGGACCTGCCGTATGGCGGTCATCAGGCCAGTGCGATGATGAGCCCGCCATGACTGCCCCCCACCCACGTACGGCGCGTGCCGGAGGCGACCTCCGGGTGCTGCGGGCCGCGGTGTTCGCCGCGGTCTGCGTCGTGCTGGCCGCGGCCGGTCATGCCCTCGCCTCCTGCGCCACGCTTCCGCTGTGGACGCTGGGCGCGGGTTTCCTGGGGGCCGTCCTGGTCGTGGTACCGCTCGCCGGACGCGAGCGGTCGCTGCCGGGCATAGCCGCGCTGCTCGCGGTCGGACAGAGCGTGCTGCACGTGGTGTTCGGGCTGGGGCAGCACGGGACGACGGCCGGCGCTGCGGCGGGTACGGCCTCGGCGGTGTCCGACGCCTCCCTGGTCGAGCAGGCCGCACGGCTCGTCTGCGGGACCACCGCGGCGGCGATCAGCCCCGCGCAGGCCCACAAGATCCTCGTCGACGCCCGGCTCCACCCGAGCGCGGCCGCTCCCCCGACCACGACGCACCACCCGGCGGAGGCCCTGTCCACCGCGGCGGGGTCCACCATGTCGCTGCTGCCGTCCCTGCCGATGCTGCTCGGCCACGTCCTCGCGGCCCTCGCCGCGGGATGGCTGCTGCGCCGGGGGGACATGGCGCTGCTGCGGCTCGTCGAGATGTCCGCACTGTCGGCGCACTCGGTCGCCGAGGGGGCGCTCGTACGGTCCCTGCGCGGGGCGCTCGCGCTGGTGCGCGCCCTGCGTGCCGGGCTGCCGGGCGCGCCCGCGGCCGGCCGGCGCATCCCGCGCACCGCCCTGCTCGCACCGCCCGCCCCCCGCACCACCGCACTCCAGTACACGCTGGTCCGGCGGGGCCCGCCGACCGCCGACGCGTTCCTCCTCGCCGCCTGACGCGACGCGACCAGTGCTCCACCTCCTTGTGAGGACGTGGGAAGGGCCGCCGTCGCGCGGCACGCGCGTGTGCCCGTGCTGGTGAGTCACCGCCCGTCGACGGGTGAGAGCTGACGCCCGCGCACGCGTACCCCTCTTCCTCACCGGAAACCCGGAAACCTCTCGGAGTGGAGTGCTCCCCATGAAGGCCTCTCGCCTCGCCGCCGTCGGCGCCGTCGCCGCCTCTGCCGTCGTCGTCCTGTCCTCGCCCGCGTTCGCGCACGTCAGCGTGCAGCCCGAGGGGACCGCGGCCAAGGGCGGTTACGCGGTCGTCGACTTCAAGGTCCCCAACGAGCGCGACGACGCCTCGACCACCAAGCTCGAGGTCAACTTCCCGGCCGACCACCCGATCGCCTCCGTGATGCCGGAGCCGATGGCCGGCTGGGACATCAAGGTCACCAGGTCCAAGCTCGACAAGCCCGTCGAACTGCACGGCAAGCAGATCACCGAGGCCGTCACCAAGGTCACCTGGACCGCGGACGGCAAGGGCATCGAGCCCGGCTACTTCCAGAAGTTCCCCGTCTCCGTCGGCGCGCTCCCCGAGGACACCGACGAGCTGGTCTTCAAGGCGATCCAGACGTACTCCAACAAGGAGGTCGTCCGCTGGATCGAGGAGCAGCAGGAGGGCGCGGAGGAGCCCGAGAACCCGGCGCCCGTGCTGGCGCTGTCCGCCGCCGCCGAGGACGGGCACGCGCACGGCTCCACGGCCACCGCCGAAGCCACCGACGACGCCACCGAGGAGGCCGCCGACGCGGAAGCCGCCGGCGCCGAGACCGCGGCCCCCGCCGACAGCAGCGACACGACCGCCCGCGTTCTCGGCGTGGTCGGCATCGTCATCGGCGTGGTCGGGGTGGCGTACGGCGTGCTCGCCGGGCGCCGGCGCACCGACGCCTGAGGTCCACCGTCCGGCCCGGTACCGGGGTTCGCTCGGCTCCTGTGCGACCCCGGTGCCGTCGGCACCATCACATCTGGGACATTTTTCTATGCGCAAGAAGACGTTCGCCGCGGCCGCACTGCTCGCCGCCGCCACTTTGACCCTCTCCGCGTGCGGCAGCAGTGACGACAGTGGCTCACCGGTCTCCGTGGTCTCCGAGGAGGCGGGCGCGGACAAGGCCGCCACCGTCCTCGACCAGCCGTTCGAGAAGCCGGACCTGGTCCTCACCGACACGAAGGGCAAGCCGTACGACCTCCGCAAGGAGACCGCGGGCAAGCCGACGCTCATCTACTTCGGCTACACGCACTGCCCCGACATCTGCCCGCTGACGATGAACAACATCGCCGTCGCCAAGAAGTCGCTGCCCAAGTCCGAACAGGACGAGCTGCGCGTCGTGTTCGTCACCACCGACCCGGACCGGGACACGCCCTCCGAACTCGGCAAGTGGCTCAAGGGCATCGACACCCAGTTCGTCGGCCTGACCGGCGACTTCCCCACCATCCAGGCCGGCGCCCGCACCCTCGGCATCTCCATCGAGCCGACGCACAAGGACAAGAAGGGCAAGACCGTCTCCGTGCACGGCACCCAGGTCGTCGCCTTCTCCCCGAAGACCGACGCCGGATACGTCCTCTACGGCGAGGACGCCACGGTCGACGACTACACCAAGGACCTCCCCAAGCTCGTGAAGGGTGCGAAGCCGTGAGGCTCTTCACCCTGCCCGCCGCGGTGCTGACCGGCGTCCTGGTCCTGGCCGGCTGCGGCTCGGACTCCGGCTCCGACACCGGCGGCGGCGTCTCCGTGTCCGGCGCCTACATGCCGCAGCCGGTGTCCGACGACATGGCGGCCGGCTATCTGACGATCGTCAACGACAGCGGTACGAAGGCCGAGCTGACCTCGGTCACCAGCGACATCGGCGAGGTCACCATGCACCGGACGGTCGGGGGCGCGATGGAGGAGAGCAACCGGTTCTCCATCCCCGCCCACGGTCAACTCGTGTTCAAAAGCGGTGACAACCATCTGATGTTCGACAAGCTGCAGCACAAGCCCGAACAGGGCCAGACGGTCTCCGTCGAGCTGCACTTCGCCAAGTCCGACCCGGTCGTCGTCAAGATGCCGGTCAGGTCGGCGACGTACGTCCCGAAGACCGGACACTGACGGAGGGATCACCTTGACGCCGACCATCGCCCCCCGCGTCCGGACCCTGGTGCTGCTGCTCCTGGCCGCGGCCGGGCTGCTCCTCGCCGGGGCCGCCCCGGCCTCCGCGCACGCCGCGCTGACCGGCAGCGACCCGCAGCAGGGTGTGGTGGTCGACAAGGCACCCACCCAGGTCTCACTGACCTTCTCCGAGCAGGTCTCGACGTCCGCCGACTCGCTGCGCGTGCTCGATCCCAAGGGCAAGCCCGTCCAGCGCGGCAAACCGTCCAACGTGAGCGGCACGACGTACGCCGTCCAGCTGCTCAGCGGCCTGCCCGACGGCACCTACACCGTCACCTACCAGGTCGTGTCCGCGGACAGTCACCCCGTCGCCGGCGCCTTCACCTTCTCCGTCGGCGCGCCCTCGTCCACCTCCGTCTCGGTGTCCGGCGAGACCGCGGGCGGCGGGGCCGTCGGCTGGCTGTACGGCTTCGGGCGGTACATGTCGTACGCCGGGTTCGTCGTCCTGGTCGGCGGGGCAGCCTTCGTCCTCGCCTGCTGGCAGCCCGGCTCCGGCGTCCGGGCCGTACAGCGGCTCGTCGTCTCCGGCTGGCTCACGCTCACCGCGGCCACACTCGCCCTGCTGCTCCTGCGGGGCTCCTACACCGGCTCCGGCAAGGCCGGCGACATCTTCGACCTCGACCTGCTCGGCCAGGTGCTCCAGACCAAGACGGGCGCGGCGCTGGTGTCCCGGCTGCTGCTGCTCGCCGCGGCCGCGCTGTTCATCGCGGTGCTCTTCGGGGCGTACGACAAACGCGAGGAGGACGAGAAGCGGGACCTGACCTTCGGACTCGCCATCGGCGGGACCGTGGTCGCCGCCGGACTCGCCGCGAGCTGGGCGATGTCCGAGCACGCCTCGGTGGGCCTCCAGGCCGGGATCGCGATGCCGGTCGACGTCCTCCACCTGCTGGCGGTCGCGGCCTGGCTCGGCGGCCTCACCGCCCTCCTCGTCGCGCTGTACCGGGCACCCGCGGACACGCCCGTCGACACGGCCGCCGTACGGCGTTTCTCGACCGTCGCCTTCGGCAGTGTCGTCGCCCTGGTCCTGACCGGGACCTACCAGTCCTGGCGTCAGCTCGGCTCCTGGTCGGCGTTCACCGACACGCGGTACGGACAACTGCTGCTCGTCAAGATCGGGCTCGTGGCCCTCCTCGTCGGCGTCGCGTACATCTCGCGGCGGTGGACGGCACAGCTGGTGGACACGCCGGTTCGAGGGAGCAGGCAGGCGCCCGAGAAGGAGCCGGTCAGTGCGGGCGCCGGGGACGCCAAGGGGGGGTCCGGGGCGTCCAAGGACGCCGGTGCCTCCCAGCGTGCCGCGCAGCTCGCCCGGCAGCGGGCCGCGATGGACACGGCACGCCAGAAGCGGGAGCGGGACGCCGACCCGCACCGGTTCGGGCTGCGCCGCTCGGTGCTCGCCGAGGCCGGGGTCGCCGTCGTCCTGCTCGCCGTCACCACCGTGCTCACGCAGACCGAGCCCGGCCGTACGGAACAGGACGCCAAGGCGGCCACGTCGGCCTCCTCCTCCACCTCGTCGTCCGGGGCTGTCACCCTGGACATGTCCTTCGACACCGGCGGCGAGGACGGCAAGGGCGTCGTACGCATCGATCTCGACCCCGCGCGCGTGGGCGCCAACGAAATGCACGTCTATGTGGAGCGGCCCAACGGGCGTGCCTTCGACGTCCCGGAGGTGAAGGTCGCCTTCACCCTCAAGTCGAAGGACATCGGGCCGCTGCCCGTCGTCCCCGACCACATCACCACCGGGCACTGGGCGGCGAACGGAGTGCAGATCCCCATGGCGGGCGACTGGGAGATCGCGGTGACCGTGCGGACCTCCGACATCGACCAGACGACCGTCTCCAAGAACACGCAGATCGGCTGACCACACCATGCCTGAGCAGTCCATCCCGGAGGCCCCGACTCCCACTCTCGAAGGGGGCGCTTCGGCACAGGCCCCCTCGGGGGAGGGCCTTTCGCGGCGGAAGCTGCTGAGCACCGCCGGCGCCACCGGGCTCGTCCTCGGGGCGGCCGGCGGGGCCGTCGGCTACACCGCGCGTCCGGCCGAGGCCACGCCACTCACCTCCGTGGGCGCCGATCAGGTGATGTTTCACGGGAAACATCAGCCCGGCATCACCCAGGGCCTCCAGGCCCGCGGTCACCTCGTGGCCTTCGACCTGGCGGCGGGAGCGGGCCGCAAGGAGGGCGCCGCACTGCTGCGCCGCTGGTCGCAGACGGCAGGGCGGCTGATGGCGGGGGAGGCGGCGACGCAGGACGACACGGACGTCGCCCGGGACGCCGGCCCGTCCTCGCTGACGGTCACCTTCGGATTCGGGCACGGCTTCTTCGCCCGCACCGGCCTGGAGAAGCAGCGCCCGGCCTCCCTCGATCCCCTGCCCGACTTCTCCTCCGACCACCTCGACAAGAAGCGCAGCGACGGCGACCTGTGGGTGCAGATCGGCGCCAACGACGCGCTGGTCGCCTTCCACGCCCTGCGCGCCATCCAGAAGGACGCGGGGAGCGCGGCCCGCATCCGCTGGCAGATGAACGGCTTCAACCGCTCGCCGGGCGCCACGTCCCATCCCATGACGGCCCGCAACCTCATGGGCCAGATCGACGGCACCCGCAACCCGAAGCCGGCCGAGCCCGACTTCGACCGGCGGATCTTCGTGCCGTCCTCCGGCTCGAACGACCCGTCGTGGATGGCGAACGGCTCCTACGCCGTCGTACGCCGCATCCGCATGCTCCTCGACGACTGGGAGAAGCTGCCGGTCACGGCCCAGGAGGACGTCATCGGGCGCCGCAAGTCCGACGGGGCAGCGCTGTCCGGCGGTACCGAGACGACCGAGATGGACCTGGAGAAGACCGACGCCAAGGGCGACCTCGTCGTCCCGATCAACGCCCATGCCCGCATCACACGGCCCGACCAGAACGGGGGCGCGGCGATGCTCCGGCGCCCGTTCTCGTACCACGACGGCTTCGACGGCGACGGCGTCCCCGACGCCGGCCTCCTCTTCGTCTGCTGGCAGGCCGACCCCCTGCGCGGCTTCGTTCCGGTACAGCGCAAGCTCGACCGGGGCGACGCCCTGTCCCGGTTCATCCGCCACGAGGCGAGCGGCCTGTTCGCGGTGCCGGGCGGGGCGGCGGAGGGGGAGTACGTGGGGCAGGCCCTGCTGGAGGGGTGATCCGGTCGCTCGGCGGGGTGGCTGTACCGAGACGCGGGCGCTGTGTTTCGCAAGGCCCATTAGGGTGAGGTCATGCCAGCGAGCTATGCGTATCTCGGCCCTGAGGGCACGTTCACCGAAGTGGCCCTGCGCCGGCTTCCCGAGGCGGCCACCCGGGAGTTGATCCCGTACGTGTCCGTGCAGTCCGCGCTCGACGCGGTGCGCCTCGGTGAGGCCGAGGCCGCGTTCGTGCCGATCGAGAACTCGGTCGAGGGCGGGATCACGACGACGCTCGACGAGCTGGTCGCCGGGGCGCCGCTGATGATCTACCGCGAGGTGCTGCTGTCGATCACCTTCGCGCTCCTGGTCCGGCCGGGGACCAAGCTGTCGGACATCAAGACGGTCTCCGCGCATCCGGCCGCCCAGCCGCAGGTGCGCAACTGGCTCAAGAAGAACCTCCCGGACGTCCACTGGGAGTCGGCCGCCTCGAACGCGGACGCCGCCCGCCTGGTCCAGGAGGGCCAGTACGACGCGGCCTTCGCGGGTGAGTTCGCAGCCGCCCGGTACGGCCTTCAGGCCCTGGAGACCGGCATCCACGACGCGGAGAACGCCCAGACCCGGTTCGTGCTGGTCGGCCGGCCCGCCCGGCCCGCGGCACGCACCGGCGCGGACAAGACATCCGTCGTGCTGTGGCAGCGCGACGACCACCCCGGCGGCCTGCGCGACCTGCTGGGCGAGTTCGCCACGCGGGGCATCAACCTGATGCTGCTGCAGTCCCGGCCCACCGGCGCGGGCATCGGCAACTACTGCTTCTGTATCGACGCCGAGGGCCACATCTCCGACCGCCGGGTCGCCGAGGCCCTGACGGGGCTCAAGCGGATCTGCCTCCAGGTGCGCTACCTCGGCTCGTATCCGCGCGCGGACGTCGAGGTGGCGGACGTACGCCCTCCGTTCCCGGGGACCTCGGACGACGAGTTCGTGTCGGCGGCGGACTGGGTGGCGCGATGCCAGGACGGACGTTTCTAGGACGTTTCCAGCCGCTCCTACCTGCATATCAAAGTTATCCACAGGAGTTATCCACAGGTGGGCATCTCGACCTGGGGACAAGTCGACATCCAAGCGCCACTCGGTCGACAAATCGCCCTGCAGCGCCCAAGTTCGTCCACAGTCCCGCGGGTCACTCTTCGTCCACCCGTTTCCCTCCGTCCATCCTTTGGAGCGACGCATATCCACCCGAAAGTGGATGTGACGCCGGTTTCGGGCGGGAATTCCTCGCCCCACACGCCCGACTCGGAATGATCGATTCCGACATCCACAGATCTTTCGCACAGCCTGTGGATAACTTTTCGGCACTGTGGATTCCTGTGGACGAAGGCCGGCCCAAGTCCCGTTCCCCACAAGGAAATCGAGTCAACCCGGCGCCCATCGCATGCCCCGTCCCGGGGAGTGAGACACCTTTCATTGACACGCTCGGCAATTGGCGCATAACGCAACGTAAGCCGTGATTCGGGGCAGCCCGGAATAGTGAGTCGTGAGCCGTCACCCCGCACCGGTAGCCTGGGTCGCGTGATTGACCTTCGCCTGCTCCGTGAGGACCCCGACCGTGTGCGTGCGTCGCAGCGCGCCCGTGGAGAGGATGTCGCGCTCGTCGACGCTCTCCTGTCCGCCGACGAGCGGCGCAGGTCGTCCGGCGTCCGCTTCGACGAGCTGCGCGCCGAACAGAAGGCCCTCGGCAAGCTCATCCCCAAGGCCTCCGGGGACGAGAAGGCCGAGCTGCTGAAGAAGGCGGGCCAGCTCGCCGCCGACGTCAAGGCCGCCGACGCCGAGCGCGACGCGGCCGACACCGAGACCCAGGAACTCGCCCTCCAGCTCAGCAACCTCGTGCACCCCGAGGTGCCCGTGGGCGGCGAGGAGGACTTCGTCACGCTGGAGACGCACGGCACGATCCGCGACTTCGGCGCCGAGGGCTTCGAGCCCAAGGACCACCTGGAACTGGGCACGACCCTCGGCGCGATCGACGTCGAGCGCGGCGCCAAGGTCTCCGGCTCGCGCTTCTACTTCCTCACCGGGATCGGCGCGCTGCTGGAGCTCGCCCTGGTGAACGCGGCGATCGCGCAGGCCACGGCGGCCGGCTTCACGCCGATGCTGACGCCCGCGCTGGTCCGCCCCCAGTCGATGGCCGGCACCGGCTTCCTCGGCCAGGCGGCCCAGGACGTCTACCACCTCGACAAGGACGACCTCTACCTCGTCGGCACGTCCGAGGTCGCTCTCGCGGCGTACCACATGGACGAGATCATCGACGCCGACCGCCTCCCGCTGCGCTACGCGGGCTTCTCGCCCTGCTTCCGCCGCGAGGCCGGTTCGCACGGCAAGGACACCCGGGGCATCTTCCGCGTCCACCAGTTCGACAAGGTCGAGATGTTCTCGTACGTCGACCCGGCGGACTCGCAGGCCGAGCACCAGCGCCTGCTGGCGTGGGAGAAGCAGTGGCTGACGTCGCTGGAACTGCCGTTCCGGGTCATCGACGTGGCCTCCGCCGACCTGGGCTCCTCGGCCGCCCGCAAGTTCGACTGCGAGGCGTGGATCCCGACGCAGGGCAAGTACCGCGAGCTGACCTCGACCTCGGACTGCACCGAGTACCAGTCCCGCCGCCTGTCGATCCGCGTCCGTGACGGCAAGCGGGTCAAGCCGCTGGCGACGCTGAACGGCACGCTGTGCGCCGTACCGCGCACGATCGTGGCGATCCTGGAGAACCACCAGCAGGCCGACGGTTCCGTCCGGGTCCCCGAGGTGCTCCGCCCCTACCTGGGCGGCCGGGAGATCCTGGAGCCGGTCGCCAAGTGAGTACGTCCGCCGTACCGGGCTTCCCCTACCGCCTGATCGCGACCGACCTCGACGGAACGCTCCTGCGTTCCGACGAGTCGGTCTCGCAGCGCACCCGTGACGCGCTCGCCGCGGCCACCGCGGCGGGCGCCGCCCACATCGTCGTGACGGGCCGCGCGGCCCCGTGGACCCGCCACATCCTCGACGACCTCGGCTACGACGGCCTCGCCGTCTGCGCCCAGGGTGCCCAGGTGTACCACGCCGGCGAGCACCGCCTGCTGACGTCGGTGACGCTGGACCGGCAGCTGGCCGGGGTGGCGCTGGCGAAGATCGAGGCGGAGGTCGGCCCGCTGCACCTGGCGGCGAGCCGGGACGGTCTGGAGGGCGAGGTCCTGGTCGGCCCGGGTTACGCGGTCACCGGAAAGCTCCCCTCGACCCCCTTCACGGACGCGTCCGACCTGTGGACCGCCCCGCTGAACAAGATCTACATACAGCACCCCACGCTGACGGACGACGAGTTGGCCGAAGTCTCCCGCCAGGCCGCCGGTGGCTTCGTCGGTGTCGCGATGGCCGGCGCGGGCATCGTCGAGCTGCTTCCCCTCGGCCTCTCCAAGGCGACGGGGCTGTCCCTGGCGGCCCGCCGCCTGGGCATGAAGGCCGCCGACACGATCGCCTTCGGCGACATGCCCAACGACGTCCCGATGTTCGCCTGGTCCTCCTACGGCGTGGCCATGGCCAACGCCCACGAGGAACTGAAGACGGTGGCGAACGAGGTGACGACCTCCAACGAGGAGGACGGGATCGCGGTCGTGCTGGAGCGGTTGCTGGGCTGAAGTTCCCTACTCGGCGGAGGATGCACGGATCGAACGTGCGCGGGCTTTTCAGGCCCGACCTTGGCTTAGCAAGCCAGTGCCTTACCACTCGGCCAATCCTCCGGGTGGGCGGCCTCACGTGAGCGCAGTGCGCCACGTGCTCGAAGCGGCCGCCCCGGGCAGCTCCCCGTATGGGCGGACTCGACGGAGGAGTAACTACTCCGGAGTCCGCCGCGGGCTGCCCTGCGGGGAGCTCGACGGACTGTCGTGCATGGACATCGTCGAACTCCTCCCCAGTACGTGGCGCCGGTTCGGTCCGGCGGGCTGGACATCAACCACTGTGCCCGTGCGCCGGGTTCGGCGCCACCGATTAACCGGCGGCCCCGGACTCCTTCACCGCCGCCGCCACCTGCGCCGACGCTTGCTGAAGAACCAACCCGCGGGCGGCTCGTCGGAACGCCACGGCTGTGGTTCGGGCTTCTCCTTGCGCCAGCGCTCGGTCAGCATGCGCGCCCGCGCGGACGGCTCGGCGGTCTCGGCCGAGCGTATGAAGTCCTCGTCCAGGACGAGGTCGTCCCAGCTCTCGTCCCCGGACCGTCCGCGACTGTCGTCCTGTGACGCCTCGTCCGCCACCGCCATCCCCGCCCTCCCAGCCGTGCGCCCGCCTGTGCCCAGTGTGCCCGGACCGAGGTGAAGCCCCTGTCAGTAAGCGGGGCGTCTACTCCTCGCCCGCGAGCGTCAGTGACCGCAGTTTCTGCCCCGCGTACCAGGTCGCCAGGACGGTGACCGCCACGAGCAGGACCGTCGCCGTCGTCAGCCCGACGTCGGAGGTCACCAGGTCCCCGCCGGCGACCTTCTGGGCCACCGCCAGCGACCACTGCTGAACGCTGAGCGTGCGCGCTCCCGCGACCAGGGAGCCGAACAGGGCCTCCCAGACGAGCGCGTAGACGAGTCCGAAGACGACCGCGTGCCGGGACACCGTGCCGAGCAGCAGGAAGAGTGCCGCGTAGGCGATGGAGGCGACCAGCGCGGCCACCGTGTACGCGACGGCGATCTGCTGGCCGTTGCCGTTGAGGATGAGGCCGGCGATCAGGGTGGGTACCGCGGAGAACACCATCGTCACGGCGATCGCGACGATCAGCTTGGTGAAGATGATCGTGGGCCGTTTGATCGGCTTGGACAGCAGGTAGACCACGGAGCCGTCGTCGATCTCCGGGCCGATCGCTCCCGTGCCGGCGATGACGCCGATGATCGGCACCATGGTGGCGAGCGCGAGCCCGCCCAGCAGGTCGGACGCCGTCTGGTCGTCGGCGCCGGCCAGACCGCGCACCACGACGGAGATCGCGATCAGCAGCAGGGGCAGCGCGCCCAGGATGAGGGCCCGGCGCCGGCCGAGCAGGGCGCGGTAGGTGAGTCGGGCGACTGTGGGGTCGTACATCTTGGCCTCCTACGCCGCGACGAGATACGAGAAGACGGACTCGAGGGACTCGTCGGACGGCGAGACCGTGAGCAGGCGGATGCCGTGGTCCCTGGCCACCCTCGGCAGCAGGGCCGTGAAGCGGCCGAAGTCGACGGCCTGGATGCGCAGCGCGCCCTCCGCCAGGTCGACTTCGATGCCGGACGTCGACGGGTCGGCGATCAGCGCGGCCGCGAGGGCGCGGTCGTCGCTGGAGCGCACCAGGTAGCGGTGCGGGCGGTCGGTCATCAGGCGGCGGATCTTGCGGAAGTCGCCGCTGGCCGCGTGCCTGCCTGCGACCACCACCTCGATGTGCCGGGCGAGTTGTTCGACCTCTTCGAGGATGTGGGACGAGAACAGCACGGTGCGGCCCTCGTCGCCCATGCGCCTGAGCAGGTCCATGAGCTGCATGCGCTGGCGCGGGTCCATGCCGTTGAAGGGCTCGTCCAGCAGCAGCAGCGAGGGCTCGTGGACGAGCGCGCTGGCCATCTTCACACGCTGGCGCATGCCCTTGGAGTACGTCGAGATCTTGCGGTCCTGGGCGTACTCCATCTCGACCGTGGCCAGCGCCTTGTGGGCCGCCTTGGCGCCCAGGCCGTGCAACTCGGCGTTGGCCACGACGAATTCGCGCCCGGTGAGGAAGTCGTACATCGCCTCCCGCTCGGGGACGATGCCGATGTGCTTGTAGATGTTCTCGTTGCGCCACACCTGCACGCCGTCGAGGGTGACGGTGCCGGTGGAGGGGGCCAGGAAGCCGCCCATCATGTTGATGAGGGTGGACTTTCCGGCGCCGTTGGGGCCGAGCAGGCCGGTGACGCCGGGGCCGATCGTCATGGTGATGTCGTTGACGGCGACCACGTTGCCGAACCAGCGCGAGACGTGGTCGATGTTGAGCGTGGTCACAGTCCGACCTTTCGGTAGCGGCGCATCATGAGGCCGTAGCAGGCGGCGATCAGGCCGAGGGTGACGAGGACGTAGACCACGCCCTCCCCGTTCGTCGGGCCGACCCCTCCGGGAAACGCCGAGCTCGCGCCCAGGAACGCGGACTGCACTCCGTCGATGAGCGTGATGGGCGAGAACAGACCGATCCAGGCGATGGACCCGGTGCTGCTCTGCGCTTCGGCGATGGCCTGCAGCGTGGACACGGCGCCGTAGGAGATGGTCAGGACGGCGATCACGGCGGCGATGCCGAAGCCGCGGCGCGGGGTGACCGACGCGATGACCAGGCCGAGGCCTGCGAAGAGCAGCGAGAGCAGTGCCACGGAGACCAGCCCCTGTGCGAATCCCTTGGTCTGGTCGGTGAAGTCGAGCTTGGCCAGCAGAGCGCCCACGTAGAGCACCAGCAGCGGGGCGGCGGTGAGGATGAACAGCGCCGATGCCAGGGCCGCGAACTTCGCGCGGACGTAGTCGGCGGTCTCGATGGGCCGCGAGAAGTACAGCGGTACGGTCTTGAAGCGCAGGTCGCGCGAGACGGACTGGGGTGCCTGCGAGGCGACGTACAGGCTGATGACGGCCTGCATGACGATCGCGTAGCGCGTGTAGTCGAGCGGCAGGTCCTTGGCCTTGGTGGCGACCGCGACGGCGACCATGATGGCCGCGGGCACGCACATCACCACGAACAGCAGCATCGGCAGCACCTTGGACTTGACCGAGCGGCCGAGGCCGTAGGAGCCGCGCAGGGACTGCGAGTACAGGGAACGGGTGGCGTAGGAGCGGCCCAGGCGCGGGCCGTCGTAACTGCGGTAGCCGATGTTGTGGATGCGGGTCTGGTCACCGGACGGTGCCGCCGGTGTCCGCATGGGCTGTTCAACCGCCATGACCGACGGCCTCCTTCCGCTGCTCGTCCTCGTTCGTGAAGACCTCGGAGATGTGGTGCCGGCGCTGTTCCATGCGCACCAGGCCGAGGCCGAGGTCGGCGACCACGTCGCGGACCAGGTCGTACGTCTCCTCGCCCTGCGCGGTGAGCAGCAGTACGTGGCCGGCACCCGGCAGGCCCGCGCCGCTGTCGAGGATGTCCATCCCGCGCGAGTGGAGCGCGTCGCGCACCGCGCGGGTGCCGTCCGGGTGCTCGTCGGTGTCGGTGACCTCGATCGCGAGGGTGGTCGTGATCTGGGTGAAGTCGGTGGTGGAGCTGGATCGCAGGAGTTTGCCGCCGTCGACGACGACCACGTGGTCGCAGGTGCGCTCCAGCTCGCCGAGGAGGTGGGAGGTGACCAGGACGGAGATGCCGAAGTCGGTGTAGATGCGGCGGATCAGGCCTAGCATCTCGTCGCGGCCGACCGGGTCGAGGCCGTTGGTCGGCTCGTCCAGGAGGACCAGTTGCGGGTCGTGGACGAGGGCTTGCGCGAGTTTCACTCGCTGCTTCATGCCGGTGGAGTAGCCGCCGATGGGGCGGTAGCGCTCCTCGTACAGTCCGACGTGCCGCAGCGTGTCCGCGGTGCGTTCGCGGGCGGCGGTGGGCGGCAGGCCGGACATGCGCGCCATGTGCACGACGAACTCGGTGGCCGAGACGTCGGGCGGCAGGCAGTCGTGCTCCGGCATGTAGCCGACCCGCTCGCGGATGGCGGCTCCCTTGGTGGCGACATCGAGTCCGAGCACTTCGGCGCGGCCCTCGGTGGCGGGGGACAGACCCAGCAGGATCTTGATCAGTGTGGACTTGCCGGCTCCATTGGCTCCGACGAGTCCGGTCACACCGGGCCCGACGTCCACGGAGAGCCGGTCAAGCGCGGTCACCCGGGGGAACCGCTTGCTCAGGCTTTCGGTCGCGATGACAGTCACGGCTATGACGGTAGTGACCCGGACCACGCCGGTCGTCACTCCGCAGGGTCGTCTTGGTCTCAGACTCCAGGCGTACGGATCCCTAAGGGTCCCCCTCAGGTCGAACAACGTATCCCGGCTGTCCACATCCGCGGAGTTGTCCACAGCCCGCGCCCTCCTATTGACGCAATCTCTAACGACTGTCACATTCGCCAGTGTCACGTGACGAGCACGTACCGCGGTCGACGGGGACGAGTGGGGCGTTCGCACCTGGGCCTGCGGGGTACGGGGGCGAGGTCCGAGGAGGTCCTGGTCGCCGCCCTCCCGGGATCCCGGGCAGGACGCCTTCTGGCTGGACGACGATCTGCCGCACGTGCGGCGCTGGGCGGAGGACAAGTGACGTTGCCGACGGGTGCGCGGGAGCGCCGGGTGCGGACCGGCGGGGTCGAGCTGTGCGTCGCCGAACTGGGGGACCCCTGCGGGCCGACGGTCGTCCTGGTGCACGGCTATCCGGACAGCAAGGAGGTGTGGTCGGCGGTCGCGTCCCGGCTGGCCGAGCGCTTCCACGTGGTGCTGTACGACGTACGCGGCCATGGCCGCTCCACCGCACCGCAGCCGTTGCGCGGCGGGTTCACGCTGGAGAAGCTGACGGACGACTTCCTGGCCGTCGCCGACGCGGTCAGCCCGGAGAAGCCCGTGCACCTGGTAGGGCACGACTGGGGCTCGGTACAGGCCTGGGAGTTCACCACGGTCAAGCGCACCGAGGGACGGATCGCCTCCTTCACCTCCCTGTCCGGACCGTCCCTCGACCACCTCGGCCACTGGATCCACAAGCGCGTCAAGCGCCCCACCCCACGCCGGATCGGCCAACTGCTCGGCCAGGGCGCCAAGTCCTGGTACGTCTACCTGCTGCAGATGCCCGTGCTGTCCGAGCTGGCCTGGCGCGGCCCCCTCGGCAGGCACTGGCCGAGGATCCTGGAGCGCCTCGAGCAGGTCCCGGGCGGCGGCTACCCGACCTCGTCACTGCCGGCGGACGCGGCACACGGGGCCTGGCTGTACCGGGACAACGTACGGTCCCGGCTGCGCCGTCCCCGTACGGACGCGTACGCGCACGCGCCCGTGCAGCTCATCACGCCCCTGGGTGACGCCTTCCTCTCGGAGAAGCTCTACGACGAGCTGGAGCTGTGGGCTCCGCGGCTGACCCGGCGCACGATCTCCGCCCGGCACTGGGTCCCCCGCTCCCGGCCCGGCCAACTGGCGGTCTGGATCTCACAGTTCGTGACGTCGGTGGAGGGCGGAAAGCCGGATGCGGTGAAGGCGACGGGGAAGTACGCCGACCGCTTCGGCGGCCGGCTCGTGCTGGTCACCGGTGCCGGCAGTGGCATCGGGCGGGCCACGGCGTTCGCGTTCGCCGCGGCCGGGGCGCGTGTGGTGGCCGTCGACCGGGACACCGAGGCCGCCGTGCGCACGGCGGAACTGTCCCGGCTGGCCGGAGCGCCCGAGGCCTGGGCGGAGACGGTCGACGTCTCCGACGAGCAGGCCATGGAGAAGCTCGCCGAGAAGGTCGCCGACGAGTACGGCGTGGTGGACGTCCTGGTGAACAACGCCGGCATCGGCCTGTCCGGCTCCTTCTTCGACACCACTCCTGCGGACTGGAAGAAGGTCCTCGACGTCAACCTGTGGGGCGTGATCCACGGCTGCCGCGTCTTCGGCAAGCAGATGGCCGACCGCGGACAGGGCGGCCACATCGTGAACACCGCGTCGGCGGCGGCGTACCAGCCCTCCAAGGCCCTGCCCGCGTACAGCACCTCCAAGGCGGCCGTGCTGATGCTGAGCCAGTGTCTGCGCGCGGAGCTGGCCGGCCGGGGCATCGGCGTGACCGCGGTCTGTCCCGGCTTCGTCAACACCAACATCACCTCGACCGCGCACTTCGCCGGCGTCGACGCCGCCGAGGAGAAGCGGCGCCAGAAGCGGACCGCCCGCCTGTACGCCCTGCGGAACTACCCGCCGGAGAAGGTCGCCGACGCGATCCTGCGGGCGGTGGTGCGGAACGCGGCGGTGGTTCCGGTGACGCCCGAGGCGCGCGGCGCCCACCTCCTGTCCCGCTTCGTGCCCAGGGCGGTGCGGGCGATCGCACGGCTGGAGCCACGCCTGTGAGCGCACGGACCGGCCCCCGCACAGTCGCCTTCGGCTGGCTGCGCACGCCGCTGCACCGGCCCCCGGCGAGCCGACCGCGCCCCTTGGGGGCACGGCCCACCTGATACGCCACGCCCCGCGGCTCGCGGGCCGCCTGCGCGGACCGGCCGCGAGGGCGGCCTCGTGACGGACGGCTCCAGGGTTCCGGCCGCAGAGCCGAGAAGTTGGCGCACCAGGCCGAGGCTCCCGCCCCCGCCTACCGGATCGAGGGCCTGGCGCACCTCGGCGGCACCACGGTCCGCACCATCCGTGCCCACCAGGACCGCGGGCCGCTCCCCCGCCCCGAGCGCCACGGCCGCGCCGACATCTACGCCGACACCCGTCTCGTCCGGCTGCGTCAGATCGCCGACCTCCTCGACCGCGGCTACGGCCTGGCCTCGCCTCCGTCAAGGAGCTTCTGGAGGCGTGGGGCGCAGGCCGTGTCCTGGGGGGAGTGCTGGGCCTGGTCGCCGAGGTGGACGGTCCGTGGACCGACGAGGAGGCGGTACGGATCTCGCGGGCCGAGCTGCACGAGCGGTTCGGCGGTGTCCCGACGACACGGCGGTCGCCGGGGCAGGCCGGCTGGGTGTGCTGGAGCCGGTGGCGGGCGACGACGACGCCTTCCTCGTGCCGAGCCCTCAACGGCGCGTGGTGGCCGTCGAGTTGCATGCGGCGGGGCTTGTGCTGTCCGCGATCCCGGGCCACCTGCGGGAGTTGAGGGGCCGGGCCGAGCACATTGCGGCCCAGCCCCTGGAGTTCACGACCGGGCAGCTCTTCGCCCGGTACCGGGGCGGACCGCGGCGTCCGAGGGACGCGGACGCGGCAGAAGCAGACTCTCTCGTACGACGGCTGCGACCGCTTGCACAGCAGACGGTGAACGCCGAACTCGCGCGCGCCATGCGTCCGTTGGCGGTCCGGCAGCTACAGGAGCACCTAGGTACGGGTGACGTCCCGACGTCACCTGAGCGACGCGTGACGTGGCGATCCACGTGGAGACAATGCGGGCTGTGGAGAGGCTGGTCGGAGCGGAGAACACAGCCGCGCTCATCGCGCCGACCGCCGAACGGGAGTCGCGTGCGCGGCCCTTGGAGCGACTCGCCGCAAGTCATGGCGCACCAGGCGAACTTGGCGAAACATCCTGAGGTGCAAGGTGGTTGTCCACAGAATCGCCAATTCCCCTGTGGATAACCGTACTTGGTTGTGGATCAAACATCAGGAGCAAAATCATTCGCGTGATTCACGTCTCGCGCGGCACGCTGGCGGGGTGGATGAAAGACGCACCGTGAAGGTGTCCAAGTATCTGTCGAAGCACCTGCGCCATCAGCCGGAGCGGATCGGACTGATCCTCGACGACGCCGGCTGGGTGGAGATCGACACCCTGATCGCGGCCGCCGCCGCCCACGGCTTCCGGTTCACTCGCGAGGAACTCGACCACGTGGTCGTCGCCAACGACAAGCGGCGCTTCGCGGTCGACGGCAGCCGGATCCGCGCCAGCCAGGGCCACAGTGTCGACGTGGACCTCCAACTGCCGCCGGCCACCCCGCCGGGGCACCTCTACCACGGGACCGTGGCCCGCTCCCTGGATGCGATCCGGGCCGAGGGCCTGCGGCCCATGAACCGGCACGACGTCCACCTCTCGCCCGACCGGGAGACCGCGACCCGCGTCGGCGCCCGCCGTGGCCGTCCCGTCGTGCTGTCGGTGGACGCGGGCGCCATGCACCGCGATGGCCATGTCTTCCACGTCAGCGCGAACGGGGTGTGGCTGACGAAGGCGGTCCCGCCACGGTATCTGCGGTTTCCGGAGCGCCGTGACGATGCCGGGATCGACGTCAGTCCATGATGGAGGCCCGGCCCATGACTGAGGCTCGGCCCATGGCCGAGAGGCCACGTGCGATGACCGTCGGTGACGGTTTCACGTGAAACACGTTCGTCCGCATACGCTCGGACCCATGAGTCTGCGTCTGAGTACCGTGATCCTCCCGTACCGCCGCTGGCACGAAGGCAGCCGTTCGGCATGGACACGCGCCGAGCAGCTCGGCTTCCACACCGGATACACGTATGACCACCTGTCCTGGCGGAGCTTTCGGGACGGACCCTGGTTCGGTGCCGTGCCGACGCTGACCGCCGCCGCGGCCGTCACCGACGAGCTACGCCTGGGCACGCTGGTGACCTCGCCGAACTTCCGGCACCCGGTGACCCTCGCCAAGGAGCTGATCTCCCTCGACGACATCTCCGGCGGGCGGGTGACGCTGGGTATCGGTGCGGGCGGCACCGGCTTCGACGCCACCGCGCTCGGGCAGGAGCCGTGGACCCCGCGCGAGCGGGCCGACCGGTACGCCGAGTTCATGCAGCTGCTGGACCGGCTGCTGAGCGAGGACGGCCCCAGCGGAGTCTCGTACGAGGGCGACTACTACTCGGCGCACGAGGCCCGCAACATCCCCGGCTGCGTACAGCGCCCCCGGCTGCCCTTCGCGGTGGCCGCCACCGGACCACGCGGGCTGAAGCTCGCCGCACGCTACGGACAGGCGTGGGTGACCACCGGCGACCCCAAGCTGTACGAGAACGGCACTCCCGAACAGTCGGTTCAAGCCATTCGCGGACAGGCCGAGAAGCTGGCCGACGCATGCGCCGCGATCGGCCGTGACGCCGGCTCGCTCGACAAGATCCTGCTCACCGGCTTCACCCCGGACCGCGCCCGGCCGCTGAAGTCCCTGGACGCGTTCGTGGACTTCGCGGGCCGGCATCAAGAGCTCGGGTTCACCGAGATCGTGATCCACTGGCCCATCCCCGGCTCGGACTTCGAGTCGGACGAGAAGGTCTTCGAGCAGATCGCCATGGAGGCGCCGGGACAGCTGCGCTGACCTGGAAGACCAGCCGTCTGTGCCTCGTCGGATCCTCATCTGTGCGGACCGCCGCACGGGCGTGCACGCACATGCGGGAGAATGGCCGGGTGACCTCAGCGACTCGACAGCCCGAGACCCCGGCCGCCGCCCTCCCGACCCGGCTGATCGCCACCGACCTCGACGGCACCCTGCTGCGTGACGACAAGTCAGTGTCCCCGCGCACGGTCGCGGCCCTCGCCGCCGCCGAGGAGGCGGGCATCGAGGTCTTCTTCGTCACCGGCCGCCCCGCGCGCTGGATGGACGTCGTCAGCGACCACGTCCACGGCCACGGCCTGGCGATCTGCGGCAACGGCGCCGCGGTGGTCGACCTGCACGGCGGCCCCGGCGCCCACCGGTTCGTGAAGGTCCGCGAGCTGGCACGGGACAACGCCCTGGACGCCGTGCGGCTGCTGCGTGACGTGGCTCCAGGCACGGTGTACGCGGTCGAGCAGACGTACGGCTTCTACCAGGAGCCGGACTATCCAGAGCTGCACATGGAGATCCCGGACACGCTCGCGCCGGCCGAGGACCTGCTGGCGCCGGACGCCCCCGGAGCCGGCGAGCCGGTCCTGAAGATCCTCGCCTTTCACCCCGAGATCGACCCGGACGCCTTCCTCACGCTCGCCCGCCTCGCGATCGGCGAACGGGCCAACGTCACCCGCTCCAGTCCCAGCGCCCTGCTGGAGATCAGCGGTCCCGGCGTCTCCAAGGCCAGCACACTCGCCCTGTGCTGTGCCGAGCGCGGCATCTCGCACGAGCAGGTCGTCGCCTTCGGGGACATGCCCAACGACGTCGAGATGCTGACGTGGGCGGGACGGTCGTACGCGATGGGCAACGCGCACCCGGACGTACTCGCGGCGGCGTCCGGGCAGACCGTCGCCAACAACGAGGACGGGGTGGCCGTCGTGATCGAGCGGCTGCTGATGGAGCAGGACCGCTGATCCGCTCGAGCGGGCGGAGGTCCACGGCTAGCTGAGGCTCACTCCACGTGACGACAGCCATGGCCCCGGGTCCACCGCCGAACCCGTCTCCGGGGTGACCCGCACCTCGAAGTGCAGGTGCGGGCCGGTGGAATTGCCGCTCGTGCCCGACTGCCCGACCCACTGCCCGGCAGCCACGCGCTCGCCCTGGTCGACGGCGACGGCGGCGAGGTGGGCGTACTGGGTGTAGTAGCCGTCCGCGTGCTGGACCACGACCTCGATGCCGAACGGGCCTCCGCACGACACCTTCACCACCCGGCCCGCGCCCACCGCCCGCACCGGCGTGCCGATCGGCACCGCGAAGTCCTGCCCGGTGTGCCGGTTCGCCCACCGCGCACCGCCGCTCCCGAACGCCGCGGACAGCTCGTACGTCTCCACCGGCGCCACCCATGCGCTCGTGGCACCCGTGTGCGGCTGGTCGAGTCGGACGGCGCCCCGGCACGATCCGGCTGCGACGGAGGCGTCGGCCTGGCCCTGCAACTGCCACCGCGCCTGTTCGAGCTTCGCATCGATGTCCTTCTTCAGATCGGCGAGTTCGGTGTTCCGCCGGTCCAGCTGCTGCCAGGCCGCCGCGGCCTTCGCCTCGTCCGCGGCGAGCCGCGCCTCGGCCCGGCTGCTCTTGCCGATCGCGTTGTTGAGGGCGAGATCGGCCTGCCAGACGGCCCGCTGACCACGCATCAGGTCATCGGGATCGTCCGCCAGGATCATCTGCGCCGTGATCGGAAGACCCCCGCCGGTGCGGTACTGGGCGCGCGCGATCCGACCCAGGTCCTCGTGCAGGACGGCGATCCCCTGCCGCTCCCGGTCCAGCAGCGCTTCCAAGCGCTGGGCCTGCGCCCGCTGCACCTCGGCCTCCTGCCGAGCCGCCTCGTACTGCTGCGTCGCCACGGCCGCGTCCTCGTACAGCCGGACCACCTGCGCGCTGATCCCGGCGTCGGCGCCGCCGTGTGTGTCCTCGCCCTCGTCGGCGGCACCGGAGATGCCCGTCGGGCCGGCCGCTAGCACGGCGAAGGCACACAGCAACACCGGCACGAGCAGCGGATGGCGGCAGGGGAAGCGCATATCAGCGATCCTGGACCGCCCCGCGGCCCAAGGCCTGTTCACGTCGTACGGCTGGGGGACGGGTTGCTGCGGATGGGCTAGAACGGCGTCACCGGGAGGAGCCTCCAACCCCCAAGAGGGGGGTGGTGCGCGCCCGACCGACTACCGCACCCCCACCAGCAGATCCGCCTGTTCCTCCCGTTCCAGCATCCGCCGCAACGGCCCCTGCACGGAGGCCAGTTCGGCATACGCGCCCCGCTGCACCACACGCCCCGCGTCCAGCACCACCACTTCGTCCACCGCTTCCAGACCCGCCAGCCGGTGCGTGATCAGCAGCGTCGTACGGCCCTCGGTGGCGGCCAGCAGATCGGCGGTCAGCGCGTCCGCCGTCGGCAGGTCCAGATGCTCGGCGGGCTCGTCGAGCACCAGGACGGGGAAGTCGGCCAGCACCGCACGGGCCAGTGCGAGCCGCTGGCGCTGCCCGCCGGACAACCACGCCCCGTGTTCGCCGACGAGCGTGTCCAGCCCGTCGGGCAGTCCGTCGGCCCAGTCGAGCAGCCGGGCGCGGCGCAGCGCGTCACGCAACTCGTCCTCGGTGGCGTCCTTCTTGGCGAGCAGGAGGTTCTCCCGCACGGAGCTGTCGAAGAGGTGCGCGTCCTGCGCGCACAGTCCGACGAGCCGCCGTACGTCGTCGCCGTCCAGGGCGTGCGCGTCCACGCCTCCCAGCGTGTAGGAACCGGCGTCCGCGTCCAGGAAGCGCAGCAGCACCTGCGCGAGCGTCGACTTACCGGACCCGGAGGGTCCGACCACCGCGATCCGACGGCCCTCCGCCAGGTTCAGGTCGACTCCGGCGAGCGCGTCCCGGTTCTGCCCGGCGTGACGGGCGGCAAGTCCCTTGACCGCGACGGGGAAGGGCGATGCGGGCGCCTGCCGGGGCCGCTCCGGTTCCCGTACGGGCTCGGGCGCGTCCAGCACCTCGTACACGCGCTCCGCACTCCTGCGCACCCGCTGCCGGTACTGCACGGCGAGCGGCAGGCCCAGCACGGCCTCGAAGGCGGCCAGCGGAGTGAGCACCACGACGGCCATCACCACGCCGCCCAGCCTGCCGTCGACGACCGCCTGGGCGCCCACGAGGGCGGTGGCGGCGACGGTCAGACCGGAGAGCAGCGCGGTGAGTCCGTCGCCGAGCGCGGTGGCGGTGGCGGCGCGTGAGGCGATCCGGGTGAGCGTCCCGTCGGCCCGCCGCGCCTCGGCGGTACGGGCGGGCAGGGCGCCGGCGACGGTCAACTCGGCGGTCCCCGTGAGCAGATCGGTCACGCGCGTGGCCAGCACGCCGCGGGCGGGGGCCAGCCGGTGCTCGGCCCGTCGCGCGACGGCGCCGGTGACCAGCGGGACACCTGCCCCGGCCATCAGCAGGCCGACGGCGAGCACGGCGCCGGCCTCCGGCAGCAGCCAGGTCGTGAAGCCGACGGAGGCGGCGGACACGACCACGGCGGCACCGGCGGGCAGCAGCCAGCGCAGCCAGTAGTCCTGCAGGGCGTCCACGTCGGCGACGAGCCGCGACAGCAGGTCACCCCGGCGGGTCTGCCGAAGTCCCGCGGGCGCCAGCCGCTCGAGACGCCGGTACACCGCGACCCGCGCGTCGGCCAGCATCCGCAGCACGGCGTCATGGGAGACGAGCCGCTCGGCGTAGCGGAAGACGGCCCGTCCGATCCCGAAGGCCCGCGTCGCCGTCACGGCCACCATCAGATAGAGCACGGGCGGCTGCTGCGAGGCCCGCGAGATGAGCCACCCGGAGGTGGCCATGAGCCCGACGGCGCTGCCGAGCGCGAGGCTCCCGAGCAGCAGGGCGAGCACGATCCTTCCACGCCGGGCTCCGGACATGGAACGGACGCGGGCAAGGACACCGCGCCTGTCCGCCGCCGGGAGCGTCGTCTCTGGTGCCTCGGAAACTTCGAAAACCTCGAAAGCTGCGAAGGCTTCGGCAGGGAGATCCGGTTCAGCCCCGGCCGGGCGGACCGGAGCCGTCCCGGGCATGACCTCCCGGTGGGCGGGGGACACCGGCTCGGCCAGCCGCACCACCCGGTCCGCCACCGACAGCAGCGCCGGCCGGTGCACCACGAGCAGGACCGTCCGGCCCACCGCCAGCCGCCGCACCGCCTCCACGACCTCGGCCTCGGTGGCCCCGTCGAGCGCCGCTGTCGGCTCGTCGAGCAGCAGCACGGGCCGGTCGGCGAGGAACGCCCGGGCCAGCGCGAGCCGCTGCCGCTGCCCGGCGGACAGGCCGGCCCCCTCCTCACCGAGCACGGTGTCGGCGCCCAGGGCCAGCGCGTCGACGAACTCGAGCGCGCCGGCGTCCGTCAAGGCCCGGCGTACGGCCGTGTCGTCGGCGTCGGGCCGGGCGAGACGTACGTTCTCGGCGATCGTCCCGGCGAACAGATGCGGCCGCTGGGGCACCCACGCGATCCGTGCCCGCCACTGCTCCAGGTCGGCTTCGGTGAGATCGACTCCCCCGGCCAGCACCCGTCCCTCGCTGGGCCTTACAAAGCCCAGCAGCACGTTCAGCAGCGTGGACTTGCCCGCCCCGCTCGGCCCGACGAGAGCGACCGTCTCCCCGGTCTCCACCGCGAAGGACACCTCCGACACGGCGTCCTCGGAGCGTCCCGGGTAGCGGACCGTGACTCCCTCGAAGGACAGTCCCCCCGACGGCACGGTGGCGGAACCCACTGCCGGCACCGGCGTCTGAAGCACCGAGAAGATCTCCTCGGCGGCCGCGAGTCCCTCCGCCGCCGCGTGGTACTGCGCTCCCACCTGGCGCAGCGGCAGATACGCCTCCGGCGCCAGGACGAGGATGACCAGGCCGATGTACAGGTCCATGTCGCCGTGGACGAGCCGCATGCCGATCGTCACGGCGACGAGGGCCACCGACAGCGTGGCGAGCAGTTCCAGCGCGAAGGAGGAGATGAAGGCGATGCGCAGCGTCCGCATGGTCGCCTGCCGGTACTCGCCGGTGATCCGCCGGATCGAGTCGGCCTGTGCCTTGGCCCGCCCGAACACCTTCAGGGTCGGCAGGCCGGCGACGACGTCCAGGAAGTGCCCGGAGAGCCGGGACAGCAGCCGCCACTGACGGTCCATCCGGGACTGGGTGGCCCAGCCGATCAGCATCATGAAGACCGGAATGAGCGGCAGGGTGCCGACGATGATGGCCGCCGACACCCAGTCCTCGGTGACGATCCGCGCCAGCACCGCCACCGGTACGACCACCGCGAGCCCCAACTGCGGGAGGTAGCGCGAGAAGTAGTCGTCGAGGGCGTCCACACCGCGAGTGGCGAGGGCGACCAGCGAGCCGGTCCGCTGTCCGCTCAGCCACCCGGGGCCCAGGGCCACGGAACGCTCCAGCAACCGCCCGCGCAGTTCCGACTTCACCGCCGCACTCGCACGGTGGGCCGCGAGTTCGGTCAGCCAGGCGACCACGGCCCGGCCGACCGCGACGGCCGCCAACAGCAGCAGGGGAGTGGCGAGTTCGTCCACCGCCATGCCGTGCTGGAAGGCACCCACCACCACTTCGGCGATGAGCATCGCCTGGGCGATGACCAGCACCGCACCGACGGCACCCAGACCGACGACGGCCACCAGGAAGAGCCGGGTGGCACGGGCGTACCGGAGGAGTCGCGGATCAATCGGTTTCACGTGAAACATGCCCTTCGGTCCAGGGCGCGCGTTTCACGTGAAACATCGTGAAACGCGCTTCCCTGTCGGACTCAGTGAACGGCGTCGGCGGCCAGGTGCTGCGTGCCGATCCGCTTGCGGAACACCCAGTAGGTCCAGCTCTGGTAGAGCAGGACGATCGGTGTGGCGATGCCCGCACACCAGGTCATGATCTTCAGGGTGTAGGGGCTCGACGAGGCGTTGGTGACCGTGAGGTTCCACTCGGCATTGAGCGAGGACGGCATGACGTTCGGGAAGAGCGTCAGGAAGAGCATCGCCACAGTGGCGACAATGGTGATGCCGGACAGCGCGAACGACCATCCCTCACGTCCGGCCTGGTTCGCCCCGAGTGCCACGACCAGCGCGGCGACCGCCACGACGAGCGCGACCAGGCTCTTGCCGTCACCGCTGTCGACCTGCGTCCACGCCAGGAAGACCAGCGCCAGCACGGCGGCGACGAGTCCCACCCCCAACGCCAGCTTCCGTGCCCGCTCCCGGATCTCTCCGACGGTCTTGAGTGCCGTGAACACGGATCCGTGGAAGGTGAACAGGGTCAGCGTCACCAGACCGCCGAGCAGCGCGTAGGGGTTGAACAGGTCCCAGAAGGTGCCGACGTAGTTGAAGCTCTGGTCGATCTTCACGCCGTGCACGATGTTGCCGAAGGCCACACCCCACAGGAAGGCCGGGATCAGCGAGGTCCAGAAGATCGCGTGCTCCCAGTTGCGCTGCCAGTTCTCCTCGGGCCGCTTCACCCGGTACTCGAAGGCGACACCCCGGACGATCAGGCAGACCAGGATCATCAGCAGGGGCAGGTAGAACCCGGAGAACAGCGTGGCGTACCACTCGGGGAAGGCGGCGAAGGTCGCGCCGCCGGCCGTGAGCAGCCATACCTCGTTGCCGTCCCAGACCGGGCCGATGGTGTTGATCAGCACGCGCCGCTCGGGCCGGTTTCGGGCGAGCAGCTTGGTGAGAATGCCGACCCCGAAGTCGAATCCCTCCAGGAAGAAGTATCCGGTCCACAGGAGGGCGATGAGGACGAACCAGACGTCGTGAAGTTCCATGACTGTGCAGCTCCCTCGGCCTAGTACGAGAAGGCCATCGGCTTGTCGGCGTCACGGGAGTCGCCGCCGATCTTCGTGGGCGGATTGAGGTCGGCCTCGGTGAGTTCGGGCGGGCCGGCCTTCACGTACTTCGCGAGCAGCCTGACCTCGATGACGGCCAGGACGGCGTACAGCGCGGTGAAGGTGACCATCGAGATGATGATCTCGGTCTGGGAGACGCCCGGGGAGACCGCGTCGCGGGTCTGCATCACGCCGTAGACGACCCAGGGCTGTCGTCCCATCTCGGTGAAGATCCAGCCCCACGAGTTGGCGATCAGCGGGAACGCCATCGTCCAGACCGCCAGCAGCCAGTACAGCCGGGTGAGCCGCGATCCGAGAGGCTTCTTCAGCAGCACCAGGTGCGGTACCTCGTCCTCCCCGGTCCGCAGGGACGCCGGCAGCAGGAACCTCTTCCGGGTGAGCCACAGCCCCAGCAGGCCGAGGGAGAAGGACGCCATACCGAAGCCGATCATCCAGCGGAAGCCCCAGTAGGCGACGGGGACGATGGGCTTGTAGTCACCGGGCCCGTACTTCTGCTGCTCGGCCTTGTTGGTGTCGTTGATGCCGGGCACGTAGGAATCGAAGTCGCTGTGGGCGAGGAAGGACAGCAGCCCGGGTATCTCCAGGGCCACCTTGTTGTGCCCCTCGTCGACGTCCCCGTACGCGAACACGGAGAAGGGCGCCGGTTCCTCGCCGTCCCACAGCGCCTCCGCGGCGGCCATCTTCATCGGCTGCTGCTCGTACATGACCTTGCCGAGGGTGTCCCCGCTGATCGCGGTGAACAGACCGCCGACCGCCAGGGTGACCAGGCCGAGCCGGAGCGAGGTCCGCATCACCGGGATGTGCTTCTTGCGCAGCAGGTGGAAGGCCGCGATGCCCACCATGAAGGCGCCACCCGTCAGGAAGGCCGCCGAGAAGCTGTGGAAGACCTGGTTGAGCGCGGTGTTCTGGGTGAGGACCTGCCAGAAGTCGGTGAGTTCGGCGCGGCCCTTCTCCTTGTTGATCCGGTAGCCGACGGGGTGCTGCATCCAGGAGTTGGCCGCGAGGATGAAGTACGCCGACAGCAGCGTGCCGAGCGAGACCATCCAGATGCAGGCCAGGTGGATCTTCTTCGGCAGCTTGTCCCAGCCGAAGATCCACAGACCGATGAAGGTCGACTCGAAGAAGAAGGCGATCAGCGCCTCGAAGGCGAGCGGGGCGCCGAAGACGTCACCGACGAAGCGAGAGTAGTCGGACCAGTTCATGCCGAACTGGAACTCCTGCACGATGCCGGTGACGACACCCATCGCGATGTTGATCAGGAAGAGCTTGCCCCAGAACTTGGTGGCCCTGAGGTACTTCTCCTTCTCCGTGCGCACCCAGGCCGTCTGCAGGCCGGCCGTGAGAGCGGCCAGCGAGATCGTCAGGGGAACGAACAGGAAGTGGTAGACGGTGGTGATGCCGAACTGCCAGCGCGCCAATGTCTCCGGCGCCAGAGCCAGTTCCACGTCGTCACTCTCCTTACATCGCCGTGTCACAGCGGCGGTTTGCCCCTTACGCCCCCCCACATCGCGGGAGTAACCGGGACACGCTTGTGAACGCGTTCACATTCACAAGCAATTATGGCGCACCCGTTTTCGAAGCACGATGGGGGGTCCCCCTTTTTCCGGGAGACCCCCCTCACAACACGCCGGTGCCGGGACCTAGAGCTCCTTGCGGAAGCCCTCCGCCACCTTCAGGAAGATGTCGTTCGCCTCGTTCTCCCCGACCGTGACCCGCACGCCCTCGCCCGGGAACGGTCTGATCACCACGCCCGCCTGCTCGCACGCCGCGGCGAAGGCGACCGTGCGCTCCCCCAGCCGCAGCCACACGAAGTTGGCCTGGGTCTCGGGCACCGTCCAGCCCTGGCCGCGCAGCGCCTCGACCACGCGCGTGCGCTCGCACACCAGGCAGCCGACCCGGCCGAGCAGTGCGTCCTCGGCCTGCAGCGAGGCGATCGCCGCGTCCTGCGCGAGCTGGCTCACACCGAAGGGCACCGCCGTCTTGCGCAGCGCCGCCGCGACCGGCTCGTGGGCGATCGCGAAGCCGACACGGAGACCGGCCAGGCCGTACGCCTTGGAGAACGTCCGCAGGACACAGACGTTGGGCCGCTCGCGGTACAGCTCCACGCCGTCCGGCACCTCGACGTCGCGGATGAACTCGCGGTACGCCTCGTCCAGCACCACCAGCACGTCGCTCGGCACCCGGTCGAGGAACCGTTCCAGCTCGGCCCGCTTCACGACGGTGCCGGTCGGGTTGTTCGGGTTGCAGACGAAGATCAGCCGGGTCCGGTCGGTGATCGCGTCCGCCATGGCGTCCAGGTCGTGCACGTCACCCGTCGTCAGCGGCACCTGCACCGACGTCGCCCCGCTGATCTGCGTGATGATCGGGTAAGCCTCGAAGGACCGCCAGGCGTAGATCACCTCGTCGCCGGGGCCGGAGGTCGCCTGGACCAGCTGCTGGGCCACGCCGACCGAGCCGGTGCCGGTGGCCAGGTGGGAGAGGGGGACGGCGAAGCGCTCGGACAGCTCGTTCATCAGGCCCGTGCACGCCATGTCCGGGTAGCGGTTGAACGAGGAGGCCGCGGCCATCACCGTCTCCATCACGCCGGGCAGCGGTGGATACGGGTTCTCGTTGGAGGACAGCTTGTAGGCCACCGGGCCGTCGGCCGCCGCGGGCTTGCCCGGCTTGTAGGTGGGGATCCCCGCCAGCTCGGCGCGCAGCTTCGGGCTCGTCTCGCTCACCGCAGTCCTCCTCGCGACCGCCGGCGGCCCGTCATCACCGCCCGGCTTCCCATACTCCTCACCTTATGAGGATTCCGTTCGGCTGCGTACAGGTCGGAGCCGACCTCATCCGTCACACCGGCATCAGGGGCATCACCATACGAAGGCGCACGAAACCAGGGGGCGCGGTCACATATATCTATGCGCCGGTGGCTCACGCCGTGGCGCGCATCCCTCGTAGAGGTGAGTTGAGACCTCTTCGAAACATGGACCACTTGGCAGGCCTGCACGGGCCGACACGTCACGTCCTGACATGGAGTGACCCAAGTCCCTTGCTTTCCAAGGTATTTGGCGACAAGTGACCTTGCAGAAACGTGCCTGTCAACGCGTGCATATGCGTCCGCCCTACCCCACCGCATGAGCCCTACTATCGGCTCGCCATGACAGCAGCAGGGAAGCACCAGGTGAGCCGCGCGGAAACCTCTCGTCGGGGAAATCGGCCGGGCCGGGCAGGCATCAGAGACGTCGCCGCCGCCGCCGGAGTCTCGATCACGACCGTCTCCGACGCCCTCAACGGCAAGGGCAGGCTCCCCGACGCCACCCGACGCCACGTCCGCGAGGTCGCCGACCGGCTGGGCTACCGCCCGTCGGCCGCCGCCCGCACACTACGCACCGGCAAGTCGGGTCTGATCGGCCTGACCGTGACGACGTACGGGGATGAACCTTTCACCTTCACCGAGTTCGCGTACTTCGCCGAAATGGCGCGCGCCGCCACCTCGGCCGCGCTCGCCCGCGGCTACGCGCTCGTCATCCTCCCCGCGACCTCCCGCCACGACGTGTGGTCGAACGTCGCCCTGGACGGCACGGTCGTCATCGACCCGTCCGACCAGGACCCGGTCGTCAGTGAACTGGTCCGGCAGGGTCTCCCGGTCGTCTCCGACGGCCGCCCGGCCGGCACACTGCCGGTCACCGCCTGGGTCGACAACGACCACGAGGCTGCCGTACTCGGCATCCTCGACCATCTGGCCGCCGCCGGCGCCCGCCGCATCGGCCTGCTGACCGGGACCACGACGGACACGTACACCCACCTGTCGACCACCGCGTACCTGCGCTGGTGCGAGCGCGTGGGCCAGGATCCGGTGTACGAGGCCTACCCGGCGCACGACCCGTGCGCGGGCGCCGTCGCCGCCGACCGGCTGCTCGCCCGTCCCGACCGGCCCGACGCCGTGTACGGACTGTTCGACCCGAACGGCACCGACCTGCTCGCCGCCGCCCGCCGCTACGGTCTGCGCGTGCCGGACGACCTGCTGCTGGTCTGCTGCAGCGAGTCCACCGTGTACGCCAGCACCGAGCCGCCCATCACCACGCTCTCCCTGAAGCCGCGCCGCATCGGTACCGCCGTGGTCCAGCTCCTCATCGACGCCATCGAGGGGGTCGAGTCGGACCGACCGGTCGAGCAGGTGATACCGACCGAACTGATCGTGCGTACCTCGTCCCAGCGACGTTCTCCGCGTACGACCGTCAGCCCGCCGCGATCGCCCGAAGAGAAGTAATCCGAGGGCGGCCGCCCCGAGAAAGCGCGTTCTCCGATGCGGGGCAAGGGCGGTTGCCCGGAGGGCGAAGCCCTGCCCAATCGGGGCGAAAGCCGCGGTGAACCGGGCTCCTGCTCCGATTCACCACCCCTGGGTCATCACACGGCGCGATCCGCATTCCTATGATGGGCCCACGACACCGCGGGCCGCTGCGACCAGGCAGTCCGAAGCGGTGCAGATGCGGCGTGATGGTGGAGGGGTCGGATGACTCAGGGGGCCGGTCAGGGACCCGAGGTGGAGCGGACGGCGACGTTGCGCGACTTCCGGGTGCCCGCGTACGTCCACGAGACCGGTCCGTACCCTCCCGCCGCCTCCACCGGCGAGGGCGTCAGACCGGTCGAGGAAGCGGTGGAGCACCCCGAGGGGTACACGCCGACCGAGCGCGACCTGCCGGTCATCAACCGGGGTGACACTCTTCAGGTGCGCATCGACCCCGTGGCCGTACCGGACCCGCAGCCGACGAGCGGACCCGGGCCGCTCTACGTCGTCGGAGACGTGCACGGATATCTCGACGAGCTGGTGGCCGCCCTCCAGGAGAGGGGCCTCGTCGACAGCGCCGGGAACTGGTGCGCGGGCACGGCCCGACTGTGGTTCCTGGGCGACTTCACCGACCGCGGCCCGGACGGCATCGGCGTCATCGACCTCGTGATGCGGCTGTCCGCCGAGGCAGCCGCGGCCGGCGGCTACTGCAAGGCCCTCATGGGCAACCACGAGCTGCTGCTGCTCGGGGCCAAGCGGTTCGGCGACACCCCCGTCAACTCCGGCGCGGGCACTGCCACCTTCCAGGCCGCCTGGCTGCTCAACGGCGGCCAGAAGAGCGACATGGACCGTCTCCAGGACCACCACCTCCAGTGGATGGCCCGCCTCGACGCCGTCGAGGAGGTCGACGGTCATCTGCTCGTCCACTCCGACACCACCGCGTATCTCGACTACGGCCGCTCCATCGAAGAGGTCAACGACACCGTCCGCGAGACGATCACCCGCAACGACGCGGACGAAGTGTGGGATCTGTTCCGCAAGTTCACCAAGCGGTTCTCCTTCCGCGACGAAGGCGGCGCGGACGCCGTACGCTCCCTGCTCGATACGTATGGCGGCACCCGCATCGTTCACGGGCACAGCCCCATTCCGTATCTCCTCGGCGACGTCGGCACCGAAGAGGGCGAGGACCCGGCAACTCCGCTGGTCGAGGGGCCGCACCTCTACGCCGACGGACTCGCCATCGCGATGGACGGCGGAGTGACCATGGCCGGAAAGCTGCTGGTCCAGCAACTTCCCCTGGATATCTGAGGGTTCTCAGGGCAGGCGTTTGCCCATGACGGACTGAGCGCCGGCCGCCCTGGCCGGAGGGCATTTTCGGTAAACCCCCTGTCACCGCGTACCGACATCGCTCTACCATCGGCTTATCCGTAGCAGGCTCCCCTCCGTTTCTGCCCGACGGCTCGTCAGCGTGCGAGCCCCAAGCCCTACGGAGCATCGGGGGATGCACATGAACAGCGTTCCGCAGCACCTGCTGAGCGAGGACCGCCAGGAATACGAGCGGATCCTCGATGAGGCGCTGCGCTCCGCCCCACACCGTCCTGAACTGGCCGCTGTCGGTCAGCGGCTCAACACCGAACAACTGCGCACCATGGCACTCAACGCCACCGCCCTCATCACGGCGGCCGCGGCGACCGAGTACCAGCACTATGTGAAGGTCCGCGAGGAACTGCGCCAACCGGCGCCGTCCCCCTCGTCGTCCACGCGCGAGACCGGCTCCCCGGAGCCGGGCACGAGCACGATGGGACTCGCCACCACCATGGGTGAGGTCGCCGAGACCGCCGGCGCGGGCGCCATCGCCATCGTCGCGGTCCTGGCACCCGTCCTCGCCGGAACGGCCGCGGCGATCTTCCTGCTCGTGGGCTACATCCTGAAGATGCTCAACCCCGAGCCGGCGTTCGCCCAGACCATGCTCACCACCGGGTGGGTGTTCGGCGCCATGACCGCGGCCGCGATCCTCGTCGCCGCCGTCGGACTGCTGCTCACCGCGCTGCGCAACCAGCCCTCGCTCGAAGCGGGGCCGTACGGCGTGATGAGCGAGGAGGTGGCCCGGGCCAAGGAAGCCTGGCGTGAGGCCCTGCTGGAGCGCGGCATCCTGCCGTTCCTCCGGGAGGCGCTCGCCACCCCCGGCAGTGCCGCACTGCACCGTACGACACCGCCGGCACCGACCAGCCGCATCCCGCACCTCGGCTACGACCGGCCGGGCTTCAGCAGCCCGGACGAAGGCACCCGGGGTCCCCGCCCGAGCTTCACGAGCCCGGACTACACCAGTCCGGACTTCGGGGGGCCGGAACACCAGCCGGAATAGCCGGAACGGCCCCTCGGCTTGCGCCCCCACCAGGGGAGCGCAAGCCGAAGACCCGGCCCCGACCGGGGGCAGAACGGCCTCAGTCCGCGAGGGGCAGGTACACACGGTTGCCCGCCGCCGCGAACTCCTTGGACTTCTGTGCCATGCCCTCCTCGATCTCCTCCTGATTCCCGCCGTGCCGGCGGCGGATGTCCTGGGAGATCTTCATCGAGCAGAACTTCGGACCGCACATCGAGCAGAAGTGCGCCGTCTTGGCAGGCTCGGCCGGCAGCGTCTCGTCGTGGAACTCCCTTGCCGTGTCCGGGTCGAGAGCCAGGTTGAACTGGTCCTCCCACCGGAACTCGAACCGGGCGTCCGACAGCGCGTCGTCCCACTCCTGCGCACCGGGGTGCCCCTTGGCGAGGTCGGCCGCGTGGGCTGCGATCTTGTAGGTGATGACACCGGTCTTCACGTCGTCACGGTTGGGCAGGCCCAAGTGCTCCTTGGGCGTGACGTAGCAGAGCATCGCCGTGCCCCACCAGGCGATCATCGCGGCACCGATGCCGGAGGTGATGTGGTCGTACGCGGGCGCGACGTCCGTCGTCAGCGGGCCGAGCGTATAGAACGGAGCTTCATCGCAGATCTCCTGCTGAAGGTCGATGTTCTCCTTGATCTTGTGCATCGGGACATGTCCCGGGCCCTCGATCATGGTCTGTACGTTGAAACGCTTCGCGATTCGGTTGAGTTCCCCGAGCGTGCGCAACTCGGCGAACTGCGCCTCGTCGTTGGCGTCCGCGATGGAGCCCGGCCTGAGGCCGTCACCCAGCGAGTACGTGACGTCGTAGGCGGCGAGGATCTCGCAGAGCTCCTCGAAGTTCTCGTACAGGAAGCTCTCCTTGTGGTGCGCGAGGCACCAGGCGGCCATGATCGAGCCGCCGCGCGAGACGATGCCGGTCTTGCGGTTCGCCGTCAGCGGTACGTACGGCAGACGGACGCCCGCGTGGACCGTCATGTAGTCCACGCCCTGCTCGGCCTGTTCGACGACCGTGTCCTTGTAGATCTCCCAGGTCAGCTCCTCGGCGCGCCCGTCGACCTTCTCCAGGGCCTGGTAGAGCGGCACCGTGCCGATGGGGACGGGGGAGTTGCGCAGCACCCACTCGCGGGTGGTGTGGATGTTGCGGCCGGTGGACAGGTCCATGACTGTGTCGGCGCCCCAGCGGGTCGCCCAGGTCATCTTCTCGACCTCCTCCTCAATGGAGGACGTCACCGCGGAGTTGCCGATGTTGGCGTTGACCTTCACCAGGAACCGCTTGCCGATGATCATCGGCTCGATCTCCGGGTGGTTGACGTTGGCCGGGAGCACAGCCCTGCCTGCGGCGATCTCCTCGCGGACGACCTCCGGCGAAACGTTCTCCCGGAGAGCGACGTACTCCATCTCCGGTGTGATCTCGCCGCGGCGGGCGTAGGCGAGCTGCGTGACCGCGTTGGCGTCGCGGCTGCGGCGCGGCAGGCGCGGCCGTCCCGGGAAGACCGCATCGAGGTTGCGCAGGCCGCCCCTCGGTGAGGTGTGCTTGACCCCGTCGTCCTCGGGGCGGACGGGCCGGCCCGCGTACTCCTCGGTGTCGCCGCGGGCCACGATCCAGTTCTCGCGCAGGGGCGGCAGCCCCCTGCGGACATCGGTTTCGGTGAGTGGATCGGTGTACGGGCCCGACGTGTCGTACAGCGTGACCGACTGCCCGTTGGTGAGGTGCACCTGACGGACCGGCACCCGCAGATCGGGGCGTGAGCCCTCGACGTACGCCTTGTGCCAGCCGATGGACTTCCCGCTCTCCTCGCCCTCACTGAGCTCGTTCTGCGTGGAGGCAGGCGTGCGTGCGTCCTTGTTGGTCATGAGACCTAGCTCCCTACGCCGGCATTACCCGGTAACAGGTTCGGCGGTCGACGCAGCGAATTCCGTGTGCCGTTGTTTCGTGTGAAACATCACTCGCTTCAGGTGATGTTTCATGTGAAACATGGCAGGGACGGAGGTCAGCGCCCTCTCAGCCCGGTGCTCCGAGCTCCCGCGTGTACAAAGGTGGCTCCACGCTAGCGTCAATTCGGGCGCGGTGAACAGAGGGCCCCTGGCGTTCTTGCGATGATCGGTCGGTGACCACGACACAGCAGTTCCCGTTTCCGCCATCCGAGCCGCCGCGCAGGCCGGGGGGCGGGAACGGTGACGGAGGCGATGACGGACGTGGAGACGGGCGCGGCGACAGCCTTGGCGGGGGCCATGGGGGCGGCCGTGGCGGTAGCCATGACTTTTTCGGTGCCGGGGTCGACGGGCGAGCCGGGCTGGCCCATGGGGCCGGAGTCGGTGACGGGCACGGTGGCGGTCGTGGGTCCGGCCATGGCGACGAGCACGGTCATGGCTCGGGTGGCGGCGACGGTCACGGCGACGACGGTTCCGGCGGGGGGCAGGGGCACGACGGTCCCGGCGGCGGACAGGGGCACGACGGTCCCGGTCCTGGCGGCGGGCACGGCCACTCCCACAGTCACGGGCCCGCGACGCCCGTCTCCAAGCATCTGCGCAAGGTCATCGCGGCGATCCTGATCCCGTTCGCCGCGGCCGTCCTGGTGGGGCTCGCGGTGTTGTGGCCGGGGGGCGCCCCGGGGCACGCGCGCACGGGGGTCGGCTTCGACCGGCAGACCCAGCAGGCCACGGTCACCCAGGTCGAGAGCGTGAGTTGCTCGTCGGTGAACGCCTCCGGGGAAGCCCCGACCGGCGACACCTCCACCGCCGAGGGCTCGTCCGCGCAACAGCAGGCGAACGGCACCTGCAAGAAGGCGACGATCCGGGTCGACACCGGCGAGGACAAGGGCCGTACCTTCACGGAAATCGTCCAGCCTGACCAGTCACGCCAGTTGCACGAGGGCGAGAAGGTCGTCGTCGCCTACGAGCCCTCGGCGCCGAAGGACCTGCAGTACTCGGTCACCGACGTCAACCGTCGCCTCCCGATGGCGTTGCTCGCGGGCATTTTCGCGCTCGCCGTCGTGATCGTGGGGCGGCTACGGGGCGTGATGGCACTGGTCTCACTGGCCATCAGTTTCCTGCTCCTGAACTTCTTCGTCCTGCCCGCGATCCTGCAGGGCTCGAATCCGCTCGTCGTGGCGGTGGTCGGATCGAGCGCCATCATGCTGATCGCCCTGTACCTGTGCCACGGCCTGTCGGCCCGAACGTCCGTGGCGGTGCTCGGCACACTGATCTCGCTGTTGCTGATCGGAGTGCTGGGCTCGCTGTTCATCGGATGGGCCGCGCTCACCGGTAACACGGACGACAACACCGGTCTGATCCACGGTCTGTATCCGTCGATCGACATGAGCGGTCTGCTGCTCGCCGGCGTCATCATCGGTTCGCTCGGTGTCCTCGACGACGTGACCGTCACCCAGACGTCGGCGGTCTGGGAACTGCACGAAGCCAATCCGACGATGGGCTGGCGCGGGCTGTACCGCGCGGGCATACGGATCGGCCGTGACCACATCGCGTCCGTCGTCAACACGCTCGTCCTCGCCTACGCGGGCGCCGCGCTGCCGCTGCTGCTGCTCTTCTCGATCGCACAGAGCAGCATGGGGACGGTCGCCAACAGCGAACTTGTCGCAGAGGAGATCGTGCGCACGCTGGTGGGCTCCATCGGCCTGGTCGCCTCGGTACCGGTCACCACGGCCCTCGCGGCCCTGGTGGTCTCGGCCGACCGGACGGGGGCGGGGGCCCCTGCGACGGCAGGGATGCCGGGAGCGCCGGCGCTGGAAACGGCAGCGACCGGTGGGCGTCCGGCTCCGGCACGCGGCGGGAAGGGACGGCGGCGCAGGCGCTGAGGCAGGAGGCCTGGCTGCCCTGCCCGCCCTGTCTGCTGCCCGCCCGTCTGCCTGTCTGCCTGTCTGCCTGTCTGCCTGTCTGCCTGTCTGCCTGTCTGCCTGTCTGCCTGTCTGCCTGTCTGCCGCGGCTTACCCGACCGATCGACCGGATCCGAGCCGGGCGGCACTGGCCGCCTCAGCATCCGCCTCGCCGCCACGCCACCTTGCGCCTTGCTTCGCGTCGCCTCGCGTCGCCTAAGCACCCGAGCTCACGCCTGGCCTCCTGCATGACGGCTCCCGCGTCGCCTCACGCATCACGCTTGACTGACGAAGTCACGGCTCACGCGGAAGCCTTGCAGCGCAACCCGCCGCCCCAGGCGAAGCGTTCCGCCACCTTGCTGACGAAGCGCTTCAGCCCGCGCTCTGCTCCTCCGCCAGGATGCGGTCCAGAGCCTCGTCGAGGTGAGCGTCGAAGTCGGCGTGCGCCCCTTCCTGACCCAGCGGCACCAGCTTGTCGGTGCGGTCCAGGAAAGCGATGAGCGGCGCCGTCGACGAGCGGAACAGCGCCTGGTCGCTGCCGACCTGCAGCCGGATCAGCACGTCGCCGAGCGAGTCGGGATCGGCGGGCGAGACCCGCACGTCCCCGTCCCCGCACGGCCGCCCCACACCGTCGATCAGCAGCTCGCGACCGAAGGCCCAGGTCACCGGGGCATCTCCCGGCAAATGGAAGGTCAGCCGGACGGCGTACGGATCGCAGGTCTCGTAGCGCAGCTCCACCGGGATTCGGAAGGAGAGCTCCTCGGAAACGAGAAAGCTCATCATGACCTCTGCTTGCACGGACTCGCGCATCGCCTACCCCGTCACTTGCCGTCGACTGGCTGGGAACCATCCTTCAGACACTGAGGGAATCTTGCTGAAAGTACACGAGAGATCACAAGGAGTGAGTTTTCAGATACTGATAGAGATCGCGAGTGACCCCAGCAGCAGCCCCAGCGCGTCCTGCAACTGCTGTGTCGCCGACTGCAGCCGGTCTGCCTGATGGGCGGGCAGAGAAATGGCCATCGTCGCGGCCGAGTTACCGACCGTGATCGGAATGGCCGCGCACACCGTCCCCAGCGCGTACTCCTGCCGCTCGGTCACCGGATCCGCCCGCCGCATGCGTTCGAGTCGCCGCAGCATGGTGTGGCTGTCGCGCACCGTGTACGGGGTGATGGACTGAACGGGATAGCGGTCGAGGTGGTCGCGGCGGGCCTCGTCGTCCAACTGGGCCAGCAGACACTGCCCGATGGCGTGCGCGTGCCCGGTTTCGCGGAAATCGGCCCACTCCTCGACCGCCGGGTTGCCCGGGGTGTCGGAGACGCACATGACCTCGATCTCGCCGTCGCGGTACATCGCGTAGTACACCGGTACGCCGATCGCGTCGCGCCAGTGTGCGAGTGTCTCCGCGACCGTGCTGCGACGTTTCTGCCGGGCTCCGCTGCTGCCCAGCCGCTCGGCCGCCTCACCGAGGAAGAACAGCCCCTTGTCGCGGCGCAGATAGCCCTCGTGCACGAGGGTGCGCAGCAGGTGGTAGGCCGTGGGGAGCGCCAGGCCCGTCTCGCGGGCGAGTTGCTTGGCTGGGGCGCCGTGTTCGTGCTCGGCGACGGCCTCGAGCAGGCGCATCGCGCGTTGCACGGATCCGATGAGGGTCGCGGACTGTGGCGACGCGGACGACGAGGTCGCCTGCCGCTGCGTCGGCGGTGTCGTGGGGCGCGGCCGCGCCGACGGTGCGGCGGGCTGCTCGGGCGGTCGGATGTGCGCTCCCGGCGGCGGGAGCGCGGCTCGGCCGGCCGCTGCGGGCGCATGGGGCGCAGCCGCCGCGGCGGCTGCCTGGGGCTGGGCGGGTGCGGAGGGTACGTGGGATTGGACAGGTGGGGTGTCAACCGTGGCCAAGGGTCACTCCCGGAGCGCGAGGGGGCAGCCCGTGCGGGGAACACGGGAGGGGGTGTACGCCGCTCGCGGGGTCGTCTCCCCGCGTCGAGTTCCGGACTCTAATCGTCCGTCACCGCTCGCAGACCGCCTCGCCGGGAAACTTCCCTCCCCCGAGGGAACCGGTGATTCCTGTTACCGACCGCCGGTTGCCCCGAGTTGACGGCTCACCAGTCGCCGCGGGACGAGGAGCTCGTCGTGAACTTCCGTACGACGTAGATCAGTCCGCCGACCAGAGCCACGAAGACCAGCAACTTGAAGAGCAGGCCGATGACGAAACCCACGACGCTCGCTATCAGCCCGCCGAACACGACCAGGGCGATGACCGGCACCGCGACCCACTTCACCCACCACGGCAGTCCCATGAAGATCTCTCGCATCGCCCCAACCTCTCTGTGCCCGGCACCTGTGCTGCCGGATCTTCTGACGTCGTGCACTCGATGCTAGGGCCGGGAGGGGTCCCGGCGGGGGCCTCGCATCCCTTGTCCGCCCCTGACTGATCCCCTAGGGAACCCCGAGGTCGCAGCTCAGCTCTCGGGCGGAGAGAACACCACCATCACCCTCAGGTCCTCGCTGATGTGGTGGAACTTGTGCGCCACACCGGCCGGTACGTACACGACGCTGCCGCGCGCCACCTGGGTGGTCTCCATGCCCACGGTGATCGCGGCGCGACCACTCACGACGAAGTAGACCTCGTCCTGGTTGTGCGGCTGCTGTGGGTCGTGCGCGCCCGCATCGAGCGCGTACAGGCCGACCGACATGTTCCGCTCCCGCAGGAACTGCAGGTAGGCGCCGTCGTTGGCGGCACGCTCCGCCTCCAGTTCATCCAACCGGAATGCCTTCATCGACTTTGTCCGCCCTCGCCCGTACTCGTAATCGATCTCGTCTGTCACGATCAGACACATGAAGAATTTCGTAGTCAAGACGATCGCCAACGCGGGCGCCCTGGCGGTCGCCGTATGGCTGCTCGACAAGATCACCCTCACCGGCGACAGCACCGGCAAGAAGGTCTGGACGCTCATACTCGTCGCCCTGGTCTTCGGAGTGGTGAACTTCCTGGTCAAGCCCATCGTGAAGGTTCTCACCTTCCCGCTGTTCATCCTGACCCTCGGCCTGATCACCCTGGTGGTCAACGCCCTGATGCTGCTGCTGACCTCCTGGCTCGCCGACAAGCTCGACCTGAGCTTCCACGTCGAGGGCTTCTGGACCGCCGTCCTGGGCGGCCTGATCATCTCGATCGTGTCCTGGGCGCTCCACGTCGTCCTGCCCGACGAGGACTGAGCACACCATGACCTACCGGGTCTGCTTCGTCTGCACCGGCAACATCTGTCGTTCCCCGATGGCCGAATCCGTCTTCCGCGCCCGCATCCGGGAGGCCGGCCTCGACGGCCTGGTGGAGGTCGACAGCGCCGGAACGGGCGGCTGGCACGAAGGAGACGGTGCCGACCCGCGCACGGTCACCGTCCTCGAGAACAACGGCTTTGACGGTGCTCACACGGCCCGCCAGTTCCAGCCGTCATGGTTCGCCCGCCTCGACCTCGTCATCGCCCTCGACGCCGGTCACCTCAAGGCCCTGCGCCGCCTCGCACCCACCTCGGGGGACGCGGAGAAGGTCCGGCTGCTGCGCTCCTACGACCCGACCGCGGGCGGCGACCTCGACGTACCGGACCCGTACTACGGGGGCCTGGACGGCTTCGAGGAGTGCCTTGAGATGGTGGAGGCGGCGAGTGAGGGTCTGCTCGCCGCGGTACGCGAGGACGTGGAGGGACGAGGGGCATGAGCGCTACGAGCGGGCAGGGACTGCCGGTGGACAGTGGTGACGGCACGCGCGCGGTGCGGGCAGGGCTGCCCGAGCCGGTCAAGCACGAGCCGACCCTGCCCGGTCCGGTGTTCGCCGCCCACTTCCACCTGCCGGGCGAGGTGACGGGTCCGTACGGCTACGGCCGAGATGACAACCCGACCTGGACCCTGCTGGAGCGCGCCATCGGCGAGCTCGAAGCGCCCGGGCAGGACGACGCCGAGACGCTCGTGTTCGCCTCCGGCATGGCCGCCATCTCCTCGGTGCTCTTCTCACAGCTGCGGACCGGCGACGCGGTCGTCATGCCCAGCGACGGCTACCAGGCGCTGCCCCTGGTGGGCACCCAACTGGAGGCGTACGGCATCGAGGTGCGCACCGCGCCCACCGGCGACGACGCCCAGCTGGACGTCCTCGACGGCGCGAAGCTGCTGTGGATCGAGACGCCGTCGAACCCCGGGCTCGACGTGTGCGACGTACGGCGGCTCGCCGAGGCGGCACACGCGCGCGGCGCCCTGGTCGCGGTCGACAACACGCTCGCGACACCTCTCGGGCAGCGTCCGCTGGAACTCGGTGCCGACTTCTCCGTGGCCAGCGGCACCAAGCAGCTCACCGGGCACGGGGACGTCCTGCTGGGATACGTCGCCGGCCGCGACGCCGAGGCCATGGCCGCCGTACGGCGCTGGCGGAAGATCGTCGGGGCGATCGCGGGGCCCATGGAGGCCTGGCTCGCCCACCGTTCTATCGCCACGCTCCAACTGCGGGTCGACAGGCAGAACGCGACTGCCCGGACTCTCGCGGAGGCGCTGCGGGAGCACCCCGAGGTGACCGGGCTGCGCTACCCCGGCCTGCCCGGCGACCCCTCCCACAAGGTCGCCTCGCAGCAGATGCGGCGCTACGGATGCGTGGTCTCCTTCACGCTGCCCACGCGCGCGCGTGCCGACCGTTTTCTCGACGCACTGCGGCTCGTCGACGACGCGACCAGCTTCGGCGGGGTGCGCTCGACGGCCGAACGCCGCGGGCGCTGGGGCGGAGATGCCGTGCCGGACGGGTTCATTCGCTTCTCGGTGGGTGCGGAGGACCCCGAGGACCTGGTGGCGGATGTGCTGCGCGCGCTGGACGAATCGTCCCGGTGACGCCCTCGCGCCCGCTCCGGGCAGTGTGCGGCTCCGTACGACGGACGGTCCGAGCCTCCCCCCTCGTGGCTCGGACCGTCCCGGTTCTGCGCGCGAAGAACCGCGCGAACAAGGCTAGTTGACTCTGTGTCAGTGTCCAATCACAGTAGCGACAGAGACCTATCGACATATTTATAGTTGGGCCCTGCCTCGGGGCCGGGAGAAGGGCAGGGAAGAGGAGGCGTCGCCATGGATCTGGCCTTGCTGCGCACCTTTGTGACGGTGCACCGGGCCGGTTCCTTCACCCGCGCGGCCGCGCTGCTCGGCCTGTCGCAGCCGGCCGTCACCTCGCAGATCCGCACCCTGGAGCGACAGCTGGGGCGGCCCTTGTTCCTGCGGCAGGCCCGGGGCGTGACACCTACGACCATCGGCGACGAGCTCGCCCACAAGGCGGCCCCGCATCTCGACGCCCTGGTGGAGATAGCCGAGACCGGGCTCGACGACGATTCGTCCTTACGGACACTGCACCTCGCAGGGCCGCCCGAGTTCACCGCCGAGCGGGCGCTGCCCGCGCTCACCCTGCTGACCGGCGAGGACGGCCAGGGCTTCGCCCTGCGTGCTTCCTTCGGCAACGCCGAGGAGGTTCTGGAAGGGCTGGCCGCCGGACATCATGATCTGGCCATCTGCCCGGCCCGCCCACGCGGCGCCCTGCTCACGGCGACTGCGCTCTGCGACGAGGAGCACGTCCTGGTCGCCGCCCCGCGCTGGGCCGAACAGCTCGGCTCCGGGAAACCACGCCGCAAAGGGGCACGGGTCCTGGAGAACGTCACATCTGCCAAGGGGAGACGGGCGGCGGAGAACATCTCAGGGCCCAGGGGAAGGCGGGCATCGGACAACCCCTCCGGGTCCACGGGAAGACGGGCGTCGGAATCCGCCTCCGTGGCCAGGTCGGCTCCCGCGCTGGAGAACGTCCCGGTGGTCGAGGTGCACGAGTCGCTGCCCTTCGTGTCCCGCTACTGGGCTTCGGTCTTCGACTCCCTCCCGGCCGCCCCGGGAACCGTGATCGTTCCCGACCTGCGCGCGGTTCTCGCGTGCACGGTGGCAGGCGCCGGGCTCGCCGTGCTGCCCCGCTATCTGTGCGCCTCCGCCCTCGAGCGCGGGAAGGTCGTCGCACTGCACGATCCGGCGGTTCCGCCCCTGCGGACGTACTTCCTGGTGGTCCGCACCGGCACCCTGGCGATGCCGCACATCGCGCGCGCTCATGAGTGGCTGCTGCAGGCGGCCGGCGACTGGTGCTGAGGCCCGCATTTCGGCTGGTCACACGGTGAGACCATTCGGTGGCCTGCGCGATGTTTCACGTGGAACCAGCGGGGCCACATTTCTCCCATGACCGTCCGACCTGTGGTCAAGCGCACCGCCCGCGCCGTTCTGCTGGACGGTGACGACCTGATCCTGATCAAGCGCACCAAACCCGGCATGGATCCCTACTGGCTCACGCCCGGCGGTGGGGTCGAGCCGGACGACACGACCGTCGTCGACGCCCTGCACCGCGAGGTGTACGAGGAACTCGGCGCCAAGATCACCGATGTGGTGCCCTGCTTCGTCGACACCGTCGAACACATCGGCGCGGACGCCAGCGCGACCGGCGTGAAGGTGCAGCACTTCTTCGTCTGCCATCTGGAGTCCATGGACCCGTCCCTGCGGCACGGTCCAGAGGTGGACGAGCCCATCGGCGAGTACGAGATCGTGCGGGTGCCGTTCACCCGCGTCGGGATCGCCTCCGTCCACCTCGTACCGCTGTCGCTGCGGCACTACCTCGACGGCAACATCGAGGGTGTACGCGCCATGCACGCCCCGGACCTCGGCTGACGTCCGACAAAGGATCACTGGGCGGCGGTGACGAGCTCCTCCACCGAGTCGTGGCGTATGCGTGCCGACGGGATACCGATGTCCCTGAGCGCGTCCACGCCGCTGCGGATCATTCCGGGCGGGCCGGAGAGATAGGCGTCGTACTCGTTCCACGGGCCGTAATCGCGTATGGCGTCCGGGAGCTGGAGGTGCGCCTGCTGATCGATGACCGCGCGGACCGAGAGCCAGGAGTGGCTCTGCTGGAGCCGGAGCATGGTGTCGATGTCGTAGAGGTCGTGATCGGTCCGGGCGCCGTAGAACACCTCGACCGGGCGCCGTTCGCCGTGCTCGGCGACGTCCTCGACGAGTGCCTTGATGGGCGCTATGCCGGTCCCGCCGCCCAGACAGAGCAGTCCACTGTCGGTGGTGTGGTCGACGGTCATCGAGCCGGCGGGCGGGCCGAGCCGGATGATGTCGCCCGGCCGGGCGCGGTGCACCAGAGCGTTGGAGACCCAGCCCGCGGGGACGGCCTTCACGTGGAACGACAGCAGACCGTCCGAGCGGGGCGCTGAAGCGAAGGAGTAGTGCCGCCAGATCCGCGGCCACCAGGGCGTCTCCACGCTCGTGTACTGACCGGCGAGGAAGGGATAGGGCTGATCCGGGCGGACGGTGACCACCGCGACGTCCGGCGTTCTGAGATCGTGCGCCACGACTTCCGCGTGCCACCAGGCCGGGGCGCGTAGTTCGTCCGCCGCCGCCGCGTCGATCATGACCTGCGAGATCGTCGTGTACGCCCGGACCCAGGCTGCCTCCAGCTCGGGGTTCCAGATCCCGGCGGCGTACTTGCTCAGGGCGCCGATCAGGCACTCGCCGACCGCCGGGTAGTGCTCGGCCCGCGTGCCGTACTTGCGGTGGCCGCGGCCGAGGTTCTGCAGGTACTCGACGAGGACCTCGGTGTTGTCGATGTGCTCGGCCGCCGTGAGCAGCGCCTTGAGCAGGCGGTCCCGCTGGGTGTCCATCGCGGCCGGGAACAGTGACCGCAGATCGGGGTGGCGCACGAAGAGCAGCGCGTAGAAGTACGAGGTGACCTTGTCGGCCACCGGGCCGACCTCGGCCATGGTCCGGCGGATGAGAACGGCGTCCGGGGAGGCGTCCTGCTGCGGGGCGGAGCGCTGGGCGGGCACTCGCTGTTCGGTCGGTGAGGCTTGGGCGGGCGCGGCCTGGGTGAGGAGGGAGGAGCCGGCGAGCGGGGCCTGAGGGGGCGGAGCTGGGACGCTGGTCGGCCTGAGGGCCGATATCGAGGGCGATATCCCGGGGGCCTGTATCGCGCCCGGCCTTCCGGATGCGTCGGCGGCCGGGACAGCGTGGGCTGCGCCGGACGCTGGGTCATCCGTGGTGGCGGGCTCGGAGTCGGTTGTCTCCCCTGGAGGGGGTGCGCCGGCTGCCGTCGCTGCGGGCGGTGTGTCGTCCGTAGCTTCCGGGGGCTGCGGTGCTCCGCCGGTTGTCATGGCGGGCGGCGCGGCGTCCGGCGTCGGTGGGGCCGTGCCGGTTCCTGTCGCGGTCCTGCCCACCGGGCGCATCGCTGCCAGGCGACGGCCGTCGGCGCTCTCCGGTTCGCCGCCAGGAGGGGTCTCCGGCTGCTTGTGCGGCGTGAACCAGCCGCTCCCGCCGCCGGAAGTGCCGTTGTCGGCCGACGTGGTGGTCGGAGCGTCCATGGTGTGCCTCGCCTCGAACATCTCTCGGTCGGTCTGCGCACTTCCCTGGTCGGAAGTTGCCTGCTTTCCCCCGCAGACGGCTTGCTCTCTTGTGGCCGGTGCCGCGGCCGGCGCGGCCAATTCAACCCGTGTTCCGGCCACGTACGGACAAGTAGGGCGAGAGTGTGACATTGGCCGCAGTACTTCATCGCAGCGTCTCACCCGTGTGGATGCCCCGGCCGTATACCCGGAATTGCCGTCTTTTGATCTCTCCGTCACGTTAGGCTGGATTGCCCTGCTCTCGGCCCCCTCGGACCTGCAGGAGGGGCTCCTCAGCCGGACAGGAACCGGAGTCGACCATACCGGCCGCCGCTCCCCACACAAGTCCCCCCTCCTGCTCCACGATTGCGACGGACTCGAACCGTCAATTCCCGCAATTACCGTGTGTGTCGCACCAATTCATAGGCTTCCCACAGGTCCCGGCCCCTGTAGGAGTGAGTCGAGATATCGGCCAGATGACTGTCCGCGTTGACCGCCACAGAGATCGGCACCGCACCGAACAGGTCTCTGTCCGACAGCGAGTCGCCATAAGCGATGCAGTCGGCCCGCGCCACGCCGAACTCCTCGCACAGCCGGTCGGCGATGCGGACCTTGGCAGCAGCGCTGAGCACTCCGGCCGGGTCCACGGGCTCGGTGAAAGGCAAAGCGGGAAAGACAGACCCGTGCGCCGCGTGTGCGCCCCAGCCGATGAGCCGCTCCACGAAGAAGGAGGGCGAGAGCGACACAACAGCGCAGTAATCGCCGCCCTCCCTTATTTCCGCCCAGACCTCACGGATACGCGCCAGCCACGGGGCACCTTCGAAGGCCGCTGCCACATGCGCTTCAGTGAGCTCCGCCCAGAGCGTGTACACCTCCGCCGCGTATTCGGGCGGGCCTATCAGCCCCGCCCCGATCGCCTGGTCGAGCGCCACCGCCTCGGCTTCCAGCCCGAGCTGCCGGGAGATCTCCACTGGCGCGGTACTTCCGTGCAACAACGTGCCGTCGAGGTCGAAGAGATGAAGTCTGGCCATGCCGCCGAGGCTAGCGGGATGCCTGGCCCGGCTTGCGAAGGGGCCGTCGGACAGCAGTCGTTCGCCGATGTTTCACGTGAAACACCCAGCGGCTGCTCGCGGCCTGTGCAGTTGGCCATGACATGGCCAAAAGCTCGTGCCAGCTCCCGGAAACGGGTGGACGTCGAGGGTGCCCGTCCGACAGCCTGACCTGCGTGCCGACTCCTTCCCCTTCCCTCACCGCTCTGCCCATCCGCCGTCTGACGCGTCGCGATCTCACCGCCTGCGCCGACTTGTCCGAGGACCGGGGGTGGCCACGCGAGGAGCACAAGTGGGGCTTCCTCCTCACAGCCGGGAAGGGTTATGGCATCGACGACCCCGACGGCGGACTCGTCAGCGCCTGCGTGGTCACCGAGTACGGACCGCAGGAGCGGCCCGAGCTCGGAGCCGTCGGCATGGTGCTGGTCGCCGAACGGCATGCCCGCCAGGGCATCGGACGCCGGCTGATGCGCCACGTGGCCGCCGCGATGGGCACCACACCGCTGACTCTGCACGCGACGCCGAACGGTAGCCCGCTCTACGAGGAGCTCGGCTTCAAAACCACCGGCCGGGCCGAGATGCTGAGCGGTCACTTCACACCGGACAGCTCGATTCCCGAGGTCGCCACCCGCACGGCCACCGCCGAGGACCTCACCACCATCCTGCGGCTCGACGAGGAGGTCTTCGGCGCCGATCGCACGCACATCATCACCCGACTGCCTGCCTTCGCTGACCAGTTGCGCGTCGCCGAGGAGGACGGCCGGATCATCGGCTACGCGGCCGCCTGGCCCAACATGGACACACACGTCGTGGGTCCGTTGATCGCCCGCGACACACGGACGGCGAAGGCGCTGATCGCCTCCCTGGCCGCCCACACCGCTCGCCCCCTGCGCACCGACATCGACGTACGGCACGAGCAACTGCTGGCGTGGGCGAAGGATCACGGTCTGACCTCCGTCGCCTTCAACGCCGTCATGACGTATGGCATCGCGGAACTCCCCGGGGACTGGAGCCGTCGGTTCGCGCCACTGACGGTGGCGGCGGGCTGAGGCCGGGCGGGCGAGTTCCGATACGGCGCCGCCGGCTCCCGGCGGATCCGGGAACCGGCGGCGCCGTACAGCTCGCGGTCGGGGGCAGCCGCCCGGTTCAGTGGGTCACAGCAGCTCGCTGTTCCGTCGGCACGCCCTCCGCGACCACCGTGCTGGGCGCGCTGTCCCGGCGTTCCAGGGCGGCCGAGAGGAAGGCCAGGAGCAGGGCGGCCGCGGCGAGGACGGCGCCGACCCAGTTGGGGGCGGTGTATCCGAGGCCGGCCGAGATGACGAGACCGCCGAGCCAGGCGGAGAGCGCGTTGCCGAGGTTGAAGGCACCGATGTTCACGGCCGACGCGAGTGTCGGGGCTCCCTGTGCCTGGTCGAGGACCCGCTTCTGCAGCGGCGGCACGGTGGCGAAGCCCAGGGCACCGATCAGCGCGATCGTGACGGCGGCCAGGGCCTTGTGGTCGGCGGTGAGCGTGAAGAGAGCAAGCACCACGGCAAGGGCGCCCAGAGAGACGTAGAGCATGGGCATCAGGGCGCGGTCGGCGTACTTGCCACCGACGAGGTTGCCGCCGACCATGCCGAGGCCGAAGAGGACCAGGAGCCACGTGACCGAACCGTCGGCGAAACCGGCGACCTTGGTCATCATCGGCGCGATGTAGGTGATGGCCGCGAAGACGCCACCGAAGCCGAGGACGGTCATCGCCATGGCGAGCAGGACCTGCGCGTTCTTGAAGGCGGCCAGTTCGTGTCGCAGGCTCACTCCTTCCGCCCTGGGCATCTCGGGGACGAGCTTGGCGATGCCGAGCAGACCGATCACGCCCAGGGCCGCGACGATCCAGAAGGTGACACGCCAGCCGACGGACTGCCCGACCAGCGTGCCGAGCGGGACGCCGACCACGTTGGCGACCGTCAGTCCGGTGAACATCATCGCGATGGCTCCTGCCTTCTTGTCAGGCGCGACCAGGTCGGCCGCGACGACCGAGCCGATGCCGAAGAAGGCCCCGTGGGCGAGTGAGGCAATCACGCGGCCGGTCAGCATGACGGCGAAGGCGGGTGCGACGGCGGACAGCAGGTTGCCGACGATGAACAGCCCCATCAGCAGCATCAGCATCCGCTTCCGGGAAATCCTGGTACCGAGCACGGTCATCAGCGGAGCGCCGAACATGACACCGAGCGCGTAGCCGGTCACCAGGAAGCCGGCGGTGGGGATGGAGACCCCGAAGTCACCCGCGACCTCGGGCAGCAAGCCCATGATCACGAACTCCGTCGTACCGATTCCGAAGGCCCCGATCGCAAGGGCGAGAAGCGCGAGCGGCATGGGGATGACACCTTCCCAGATGGTTGCATGGGCGCGTTACGCAGAAACACATTAATTGCAGACGCTCTATATATGTAAACGCTTGATATTTTGCCCGCCCGGCCGCTGCATAGGGTTCGGCCATGGGAGATATCGAGATACGGCCCGCCATGGCGGAGGACCTTCCCGCGATCGTCGCCATGCTCGCCGACGACCCCCTGGGTGCCCGGCGTGAGTCACCGGACGACCTGATCCCCTACCTGACGGCACTGGACCGACTCTCGACCGACCCCCACCAGCATGTGATGGTCGCCGTCCGTGAACGTCGGGTCGTGGGAACGCTCCAGCTCACGATCATTCCCGGGCTGTCCCGGCGCGGCTCCACGAGGTCGATCGTCGAAGGCGTGCGCATTCACGCCGACGAGCGTGGCAGCGGCCTGGGGACGCAGCTCATCGAGTGGGCTATCGAGGAATCCCGGCGGCAGGGCTGCCAGTTGGTCCAGTTGACTTCGGACAACACCCGCACGGACGCCCACCGCTTCTACGAGCGGCTCGGATTCACCGCCTCGCACGTCGGCTTCAAGCTCCAGCTGTGAGGTGAAGCCCCGAGCGCCATGACGCTCCGGTTGCGGGGGGGGGGGGGGGGGGGGGGGGGGGGGGGGGGGGGGGGGGGGGGGACGGAGGAATAGGGAGGTGCGACGGCGGCACACACAAACGGCGAG
>NZ_JBVIPA010000023.1:0-85699 GCF_055578365.1 Streptomyces sp. NPDC033131 | reverse complement strand
GCCTCTGCTCGTTTTGGTTCAACGTTCAGGTTTGAATGGGGAGCCCAGAGCGCCGGGATTCTCTGGTTGGAGGGGGGTAGGGGGCCCTGTTCCAGGGGAAAAGGCCCCCCTCGCCATGCCGGCGCGTCAGCCGATGCCGCGCCAACCCTCGGGATCCACTCCACCGGGCAGGGAAGCCCCCTCGCCGTACGGCTGGCGCGTGAAGACGAACGTCCCCAGGTCGAGATGGCTCACGGCTCCGTCCGGGCGCCGTACGGCCTTCAAGAGCTCCCCGGCGTAATAGCCCTCCAGGCCCGTCCAGGTTCCGTCACCGTTCGCCCGGAACCGGGAACGACGGCCGTTGCCGGAGAGCGGGCCCAGCGAGACGAGCCCGTCGGCCGTCAGCCGCAGGGCGAAGGCATGCGTTCCCCAGTACCACTGTCCAGCCAACTCGAGCGTGGCCGCGTCGACTTCGCGCAGCGGCTGCCATGGATCGGGGAAGCGGGGCTCGGACTCGGCGACGATTCGTACGAGGTCTGCACTCACGGCCGACAACAGCGGGCCGGAGGTGCAGTTGGCCATAACCACCGCCGCGACGCCGTCCGCCACGCTGATGGTGAGGTTCGCGAGGAAGCCCGGCAGCGAACCCGAGTGCCCCACGAGCAACCGTCCGTCCCGGTGCTGGATCTGCAGGCCGAGCCCATAGGTGGCACCGTCCACGACATCCGTGGCCTCGGCCGGCGCCGCGGGTGTCCGCATCTCCAGCACGGTCGCCGCGCTCAAGACCCGGTCGTCCCCCTTCGCCAGGAAGGCGGCGAACTTCGCCAAGTCGCCGGTGGTGGACCAGAGTTGCCCGGCCGGAGCCATCAGCCCAAGGTCCTCCGTGGGTTCGGGCAGCATCACGTCGGCCCACGGGTGCACCGCCCAGGCACCGGCATGAGGGGCCTGGGGCCGCGCGCTCGTACGATCGAGGCCCAGAGGCTCGAGTACCTCGTTGCGCAGTACCTCCTCCCACGGAGCCCCGCGCAGCTTCTCGAGGAGCGCGCCCAGCAGGCTGTAGCCGGGGTTCGAGTAATGGAAACGGCGGCCTGCCGGATGCCGGAAGGGCTGCTCCCCCAGTATGTCGGCGAGTTCGGGACGCAGGGACCCCGGGGTGCGCTCCCACCACGGCGCGGGGGACTCGGCCGCCAGCCCGCTCGTGTGGGCGAGCAGTTCGGCGATCGTGGCCTCTCCCGCACCGGTTCCCGACAGGTGTTTCTCCAGCGGGTCACCGAGGTCGAGCGCGCCCTCGTCGCGCAGCCGCAGCACGAGAACGGCGGTGAAGGTCTTGGTGATCGACCCGATCCGGTACTGCACGTTCTCGTCGGGGCCGTGCCCCTCCACCGAGGTCCGCGAACCGTGCCACACGGCCCGCCCGTCCCGTACGACCGACGCGACCAGCGAAGGCGCTCGTCCTTCCGCCTGCGCCACGGCAATCCGGTGCGACAGCGCCCGGCGCGTGCCGGGAAGCAAATCATCCTGAGGTGTCGTCATGGCCCCAGTCCACCCCGCGGGGCACTCGGTCGTCGAGTCTGCAGGGTGCTGGGCCGGAGGGCCCTCATCAGGCCGCCGTGGACACGGGACCGGCGTCGGTGATGGCGTCCGGCACGTGCCCGGCCGATCGGACCGGCACACTCCGGGATCAGGTCTGCGCCATGTCCACAAAACGCGAGTAGTGGCCCTGGAAGGCCACCGTGATCGTCGCCGTCGGGCCGTTACGGTGCTTGGCCACGATCAGGTCGGCCTCGCCCGCGCGGGGGGACTCCTTCTCGTAGGCGTCCTCACGGTGCAGCAGGATGACCATGTCGGCGTCCTGCTCGATGGAACCGGACTCACGCAGGTCGGAGACCATGGGCTTCTTGTCCGTGCGCTGCTCGGGACCACGGTTCAGCTGGGAGAGCGCGATGACCGGCACCTCCAGCTCCTTGGCCAGCAGCTTGAGGTTTCGGGACATGTCCGAGACCTCCTGCTGACGGTTCTCCGCACGCTTCGAGCCACCGGACTGCATCAGCTGGAGATAGTCGATGACCACCAGCCTGATGTCGTTGCGCTGTTTGAGGCGCCGGCACTTGGCACGGATCTCCATCATCGACAGGTTCGGGGAGTCGTCGATGAACAGCGGCGCTGCCGAGACGTCCGGCATGCGCCGGGCCAGGCGTGTCCAGTCCTCGTCGGTCATCGTGCCGGATCTCATGTGGTGCAGGGCCACGCGCGCCTCGGCGGACAGCAGGCGCATCGCGATCTCATTGCGGCCCATTTCGAGGGAGAAGATGACGCTCGGCAGATTGTTCTTGATCGACGCGGCCCGCGCGAAGTCCAGCGCGAGGGTGGACTTGCCCATGGCGGGACGGGCGGCGATGACGATCATCTGGCCCGGGTGCAGGCCGTTGGTCAGCGAGTCGAAGTCCGTGAAACCGGTGGGCACTCCGGTCATCTCACCGCTGCGCGAGCCGATCGCCTCGATCTCGTCGAGCGCACCCTCCATGATGTCGCCGAGGGGCAGGTAGTCCTCGCTGGTGCGCTGCTCGGTGACCGCGTAGATCTCCGCCTGGGCCCGGTTGACGATCTCGTCGACGTCGTCGTCGGCCGCGTACCCCATCTGCGTGATGCGGGTACCGGCCTCGACCAGGCGACGCAGCACGGCACGCTCGTGGACGATTTCCGCGTAGTACTCGGCGTTCGCCGCCGTCGGCACGGTCTGGACGAGGGTGTGCAGATACGACGCCCCGCCGACCTTGTTGATCTCGCCGCGCTTGGTGAGTTCGGCGGCGATCGTGATGGGGTCGGCCGGCTCGCCCTTGGCGTAGACGTCGAGGATCGCCTGGTAGATCGTTTCGTGCGCGGGCTTGTAGAAGTCGTGGCCCTTCAGGACCTCGACGACATCAGCGATGGCGTCCTTGGAAAGGAGCATGCCGCCCAGTACGGACTGCTCGGCGTCGAGATCCTGCGGCGGAACTCGCTCGAAGGACGAACCGCCCCCCTCCCAAGCCCCGTTCTCCGTGCCTCGGTCGTGCTGTTCGTCGCGGCCGCGGGCTCCGTCGCCGCGACGTCGGGAGGCGGGCAGACGATCACTGGGACCGCTGTCGGCCCAGGGGTCGTCCAAGGGCTCGGAAATACTCACCGAGCCACCTCCTCCCGTCCGCAGAGCGGACCTTCGGCGTGCCCCTCTTTTCTACGGCACGCCACTGACAAATGAGACGCCCAACTCCGGTTCTGGCGCGTCGGCTTTGTGATGGTTTCCAGGCCGACGGACGGAGTGGGCGTCGGTCCACGGTAGGCCCGCGGGCACCGTCAGCCAATCTGGTTATCCACAGGCCATGTGGACGACGGCCCGGATGCTGTGGAGAAGTCGGCAAAACCTGTGCACGACCCGGTGGACAGCCCTGTGAACAAGCTTCGCCACCTCGCGAGACAACCCTCCTGACCTGCCCTTTCCCCGTCCACTGGCTGTGCAGAAGAAAAACTTTCTCAGTCAGACCAAGATCACATCAGACTGTGCACAGAAGAGCGCATGGCGCGACGATAGGTAAGGGTCATTTAGGCATTGCATCTCTTACCTGTGGACGATTAGATTAGTGCTCATGACACAGGCTCCCGCGACCCCCAAGGCCACCCGCCGTCGCCACGATCGAGAGATCGTGGCGCTGGCCGTACCGGCCTTCGGCGCGCTTGTCGCCGAGCCCCTTTTCGTCATGGTCGACAGTGCGATCGTGGGCCATCTCGGCACGGCCCAACTCGCCGGACTCGGCATCGCCTCGGCTCTCCTAGTGACCGCCGTCAGCATCTTCGTCTTCCTCGCCTACGCCACCACGGCCGCCGTGGCCCGCCGCGTCGGCGCGGGCGACCTCCAGGCCGCCATCCGCCAGGGCATGGACGGCATCTGGCTGGCCCTGCTGCTCGGCGCCGGCGTCATCGCCACCGTCCTGCCCACGGCTCCGGCCGTCGTGGAACTTTTCGGCGCATCCGAGACCGCCGCCCCGTACGCGATCACCTATCTACGGATCTCAGCCCTGGGCATCCCGGCCATGCTCGTCGTGCTCGCCGCCACCGGTGTCCTGCGCGGACTGCAGGACACCAAGACACCGCTGTACGTAGCCATCGCCGGCTTCATCGCCAACGCCGTCCTCAATGTGGGTCTCGTCTACGGCGCCGGCCTCGGCATCGCGGGATCTGCCTGGGGCACCGTCATCGCGCAGTGTGGCATGGCCGCCGCCTATCTCGTGGTCGTGGTCCGCGGTGCCCGTCGGCACGGGGCGTCGCTCAGGCCCGACGCCGCCGGGATCCGGTCCTCGGCACAGGCCGGCATTCCTCTGCTCGTCCGCACGCTTTCGCTGCGTGCCATCCTGATGATCGCCACCGCCGTTGCAGCCCGCCTCGGCGACGCCGACATCGCGGCGCACCAGATCATCCTGTCGCTGTGGAGCCTGCTCGCGTTCGCGCTGGATGCCATCGCCATCGCCGGACAAGCCATCATCGGTCGCTATCTCGGTGCCAATGACCCGGAGGGCGCTCGCAACGTGTGTCGTCGCATGGTGCAGTGGGGCCTCGCGGTGGGCGTCCTGCTCGGCCTATTGGTCGTGATCAGCCGCCCGGTATTCCTGCCCCTGTTCACCAACGATTCGATGGTGAAGGACGCCGCCCTGCCCGCTCTGGTGATCGTCGCCCTTTCACAGCCGATCTGTGGCGTCGTCTTCGTCCTGGACGGAGTCCTCATGGGCGCGGGCGACGGTCCCTACCTGGCGTGGGCGATGCTGGTCACCCTTGCGGTGTTCATCCCGGCCGCCTTCCTGGTTCCTGCCCTCGGCGGTGGGCTCACGGCGCTCTGGGCTGCCATGACACTGATGATGGCCGTGCGCATGCTGACACTCTGGCTGCGCGCCCGCTCCGGGCGCTGGCTGGTGACGGGCGCGACGCGCTGACTGTTTCACGTGAAACCGGCGTTTCACGTGAAACATGGGTGCCGATTCCTGCCCTCCGGCACGCAGAAGGGGCCGCACCTGGATGGGTGCGGCCCCTTCTCTCAGCACTTCAAGCCGAGTGCGGCGATCAGGCCGCGACGACCTCGATGTTGACCTTGGCGGCAACCTCGGGGTGCAGACGCACGGACGTCTCGTGGGCGCCCAGCGTCTTGATCGGCGCGCCGAGCTCGATGCGGCGCTTGTCGACCTCGGGGCCACCGGAAGCCTTGATCGCGGAAGCGACGTCGGCCGGGGTGACGGAACCGAAGAGACGACCGGCGTTGCCGGAGCGAACGGCCAGGCGGACCTTGACGCCCTCGAGCTGGGCCTTCACAGCGTTGGCCTGCTCGATGGTCTGAATCTCGTGGATCTTGCGAGCACGACGAATCTGCTCGACGTCCTTCTCGCCACCCTTGGTCCAGCGAATCGCGAAGTTCCGCGGGATCAGGTAGTTGCGAGCGTAACCGTCCTTGACGTCAACGACGTCGCCCGCGGCACCGAGGCCGGAGACCTCGTGGGTGAGGATGATCTTCATGTTTCGGTCACCCTTCCCTTATCGCGCAGTGGAGGTGTAGGGCAGCAGCGCCATCTCACGGCTGTTCTTCACGGCCGTGGCGACGTCACGCTGGTGCTGCGTGCAGTTGCCGGTCACGCGGCGGGCACGGATCTTGCCGCGGTCGGAAATGAACTTCCGCAGCATGTTCGTGTCCTTGTAGTCCACGTACGTGACCTTGTCCTTGCAGAATGCGCAGACCTTCTTCTTCGGCTTGCGCACAGGCGGCTTCGCCATGGTGTATCTCCTGTGTGATCAAGAAGTGTGGGAACGACCCACCCTTGGCCCGAAGGCCTAGAAGGGGGGCTCGTCCGAGTAGCCGCCGCCAGTACCGCCGCCGCCGGAGTTTCCACCCCAGCCGCCGCCACCGCCGCCGCCCTGGTTGCCACCGGCGGGAGCGCCGGTCGCCCACGGGTCGTCGGCAGGAGCACTGCCGCCGCCCTGCTGGCCGCCGCCGGAGCCACCGCCCCAGCTGCCACCACCCTGGGCGCCGCCACCGCCACCGCCACCGCCACTGAAACCACCCTGGCCACCGCGGCCAGCGGTCTTGGTGACCTTGGCCGTGGCACTGCGCAGGCTGGCGCCGACTTCCTCGACGTCCAGCTCGTAGACCGTGCGCTTGACGCCCTCACGGTCCTCGTAGGACCGCTGCTTCAGCCGGCCCTGCACGATGACGCGCATGCCTCGCTGGAGCGACTCGGCGACGTTCTCAGCCGCCTGACGCCAGACCGAGCAGGTCAGGAACAGGCTCTCGCCGTCCTTCCACTCGTTCGTCTGACGGTCGAAGGTGCGGGGGGTGGACGCGACACGGAACTTCGCGACCGCCGCACCGGAAGGGGTGAAGCGCAGCTCGGGGTCGTCGACAAGATTGCCGACGACCGTGATGACGGTCTCGCCTGCCATGGGGGAACCTCTCGGCGGGTTTGCTGCTGGCTGCTAGTGCTGCTGCTACTCGGAATCCGAGATCAGCTGAGCGGGAGAGCTCAGTGGGTCTCGGGACGGAGGACCTTGGTCCGGAGGACCGACTCGTTCAGGTTCATCTGGCGGTCGAGCTCCTTGACGACCGCAGGCTCGGCCTGCAGGTCGATGACCGAGTAGATGCCCTCAGGCTTCTTCTTGATCTCGTACGAGAGACGACGACGGCCCCAGGTGTCGACCTTCTCGACCTTTCCGTTGCCCTCACGGACGACGGAGAGGAAGTTCTCGATCAGGGGGGCGACAGCGCGCTCCTCCAGATCGGGGTCGAGGATGACCATCACCTCGTAGTGACGCATGTAGAACCCACCTCCTTTGGACTCAACGGCCACGGCAGTTCCGTGGCAGGAGGGTTGTGATGCGTACGCAACGGTATCGGCCGCCACTGACAATCGGGGGTCCCGAAGGGGAGTCGTTTGTCATGACCGTGGGCAGACACCGGTGCAGACGCTACAGACTACCCGTACAGCGGCTTCCGGTTGAAATCCGGCCGCCCGGACCGTCAATCTGTACACATCGGGTGTGTATGGCGCTACGATGCGCCGTCTTCCGCAGGAGGTGCCCTATGGCACAGGCAATGCGACCCAACACCGTCGGAGGCCTTTTCGCCACGGACGGCAAGCCCCACCCGCTCCAGGACACGCTGCTCGCGGTGACCCTGGTGCTGGGCTTCACCTCGTTCGTCACGGCGATGTTCCACAGCCTGCATTTGCTCAGCTCCTGGACCGGCCTCGTGGGGATCCTCACCGGCGCGTACGGGCAGTGGATCTCCGAGACGACCCGGGAACGCTTCGGGCTGATCCTCGGTCTGGGCGCGGCGGGGGTCGGCTTCTTCCTCGGCATGGCGCACGGCGGTCTCTTCGGTGGTTTCTGACTGACGCCACGGACACCGTCCGCTGAACCCTCACAAAACGCGGCGGAACGCCTCGGCGGCCAACAGGCCGAGGCCAAGGTTCCATACGCCCAGTCAGGGCGCTCGCAAGGCGCAGTAGGCTTCGGCGCGAGAGCCGGAGCCCCCTTACCCATGGGGCCACACCAGCCCGAGGAGCGCCCCGAATGAGCCTGACCCTGAGGACGATCAGTCGCGAGCAGCATCTGGCATACATCCAGAGCCTGCCGTCGGCGAGCCACATGCAGGTTCCGGCCTGGGCCGACGTCAAGGCGGAGTGGCGCTCCGAGAGCCTCGGCTGGTTCGACGACCGTAGTGGTGAACTGGTCGGCGCGGGTCTCGTCCTCTACCGGCAACTGCCCAAGATCAAGCGCTACCTCGCTTATCTGCCCGAGGGCCCGGTCATCAACTGGTTCGCGCCGAATCTCACCGAGTGGCTTGAACCGATGCTCGCGCACCTCAAGCACCAGGGCGCCTTCTCCGTGAAGATGGGCCCGCCGGTGATCATCCGGCGCTGGGAGGCCACCTCCATCAAGGCGGGCATTCAGAACCCTGACGTGAAGCGGCTGCGGGACATCGAGGCCGACTTCATCGAACCGCGCGCCTTCGAGGTGGCCGACAAGCTGCGCCGCATGGGCTGGCAGCAGGGGGAGGACGGCGGGGCCGGCTTCGGCGACGTCCAGCCCCGTTACGTCTATCAGGTGCCGCTGGCGAACCGCTCCCTGGAAGAGGTCCACAAGAACTTCAACCAGCTGTGGCGCCGCAACATCAAGAAGGCCGAGAAGGCCGGCGTCGAGGTCGTCCAGGGCGGCTATCACGACCTCGAGGAGTGGCAGCGCCTGTACGAGATCACGGCCGTGCGCGACCACTTCCGGCCCCGCCCGCTGTCGTACTTCCAGCGCATGTGGACGGCCCTCAACACCGAGGACCCCAATCGCATGCGGCTGTACTTCGCCCGGCACAACGGCGTGAACCTGTCGGCGGCGACGATGCTGATCGTCGGCGGGCACGTCTGGTACTCCTACGGCGCCTCCGACAACATCGGCCGCGAGGTCCGGCCCTCGAACGCGATGCAGTGGCGGATGCTGCGCGACGCCTACGCGCTCGGCGGCACGGTCTACGACCTGCGGGGCATCTCCGACTCGCTGGACGAGACCGACCATCTCTTCGGCCTGATCCAGTTCAAGGTGGGCACGGGCGGCCAGGCCGCCGAGTACCTCGGCGAGTGGGACTTCCCGCTGAACAAGCTGCTCCACAAGGCGCTCGACATCTACATGTCGCGCCGCTGACGTCGCGTTCTTCGCTTCAATAGGTCCCATACCTCTGATACACCGCAGCCACGAGAAAGGTTCCAGGTCCGGCCATGGCGCTCACGCTCTACGTCGACACTGCGCGCTGGCGGGCGCACCACAAGCACGTGCAGGAGCAGTTTCCGGGACTCGTCCCGGTCTGCAAGGGCAACGGCTACGGCTTCGGACACGAGCGGTTGGCGGAGGAGGCCACGCGGCTCGGCTCGGACGTCCTCGCCGTCGGCACGACGTACGAAGCCGCCCGGATCAAGGACTGGTTCGGGGGTGACCTGCTCGTGCTGACGCCGTACCGGCGCGGCGAGGAACCCGTCCCGCTGCCCGACCGGGTCGTCCGCTCGGTGTCGTCGATCGACGGGGTGTACGGCCTCGTGGGCGCCCGTGTGGTGATCGAGGTGATGTCCTCGATGAAGCGGCACGGCATCAGCGAGCAGGACCTGCCGCAGCTGCACGCCGCCATAGAGAACGTCCGTCTCGAAGGCTTCGCGATCCACCTGCCGCTGGACCGCACCGACGGCTCGGACGCCGTCGAGGAGGTCATCGGCTGGATGGACCGGCTGCGTGCGGCCCGCCTGCCGCTGCACACGATGTTCGTCAGTCACCTCAAGGCCGAGGACCTGGCCCGGCTGCAGCAGCAGTTCCCCCAGACCCGCTTCCGCGCCCGTATCGGCACGCGGTTGTGGCTGGGGGACCACGAGGCCACCGAGTACCGCGGGGCGGTCCTGGACGTCTCACGCGTCGCCAAGGGCGACCGCTTCGGCTACCGGCAGCAGAAGGCGGCCTCGGACGGCTTCCTGGTGGTCGTGGCGGGTGGTACGTCCCACGGGGTGGGCCTGGAGGCTCCCAAGGCGCTGCACGGCGTCATGCCGCGCGCCAAGGGCGTTGCCCGCGCCGGCCTCGCCACGGTCAACCGGAACCTTTCTCCGTTCGTCTGGGGCGGCAAGCAGCGCTGGTTCGCCGAGCCGCCGCACATGCAGGTCTCCATCCTGTTCGTGCCTGCCGAGGCCCCGGAGCCGAAGGTCGGTGAGGAGCTGGTGGCCCATCTGCGCCACACCACCACGCAGTTCGACCGGCTCGTCGACCGCTGAGCCCTCGGCTTTTCCGCAGCCGCGGTTGAGCAACAGCCGAAAGGCCGTACACGGAGTCCGTGTACGGCCTTTCGCGTGGGTCGCCCACGTCGCGTTCGCTCAGAGCGAACCGCCCGTGGACGGATCGGAGGAAGACGCCGTTCGCCGGCCGCCCCACTCCACCTGAGGCAGGTCGAAGTGGGCCGCGTGGCGCGGCGAATGGGTTGCAGGGCCCAGGACGAAGACGTCCTCCGCGCCGTCGAGTACGCCGCCCGAGGGGTCGTCGTCACCTGCCCGGCGTACCACGTCGCGCTCCGGCATGAGGATGTCACGCACGACCACCACACACAGGTACAGGGTGCCCAGCAGGTGCAGGGCGATGGCCCAGTGATAGCCGTCGGTCGGCAGGCCCTTGTGGGCGTCTCCACTGGTCGTGTACGCGAGGTACATCCAGATGCCCAGGAAGTACGCCACCTCGCACGCCTGCCAGATCAGGAAGTCCCGCCACTTGGGCCGGGCCAGCGCGGCCAGCGGCACCAACCAGAGGACGTACTGCGGCGAGTAGACCTTGTTGGTGAGGATGAACGCCGCGACGATCAGGAAAGCGAGCTGAGCGAACCGGGGACGGCGCGGCGCGGTGAGCACCAGCGCCGCGATGCCACCGCAGCACAGCAGCATCAGCAGAGTGGCCATAGTGTTCACGGTCTCGGTGCTGGGCGGATTGCTCGTGTTCTGGGACCAGATCAGCCAGAAGGAGCCGAAGTCGACGCCGCGCTCCTGGCTGAACGTGTAGAACTTCGACCAGCCGTCGAAGGCGAAGAACATCACCGGCAGATTCACGACCAGCCAGGCGACGATCGCCCCGACCAGGGCCGTCCCGTACTCTCGCCACTTGCCGGCGCGCCAGCACAGCAGGAGCAATGGGCCGAGCAGGAGGAAGGGATAGAGCTTGGCGGCCGTGGCGAGCCCCAGCAGGACGCCGAAGGCGAGGGACCGGCCCCGGGCCCACATCAGCATCGCGGCGGCCGTCAGGGCGACCGCGAGCAGGTCCCAGTTGATGGTGGCGGTGAGCGCGGCGGCGGGCGCGAGGGCGATCAGCAGTCCGTCCCAGGGGCGCCGGGCGTGTGTACGGGTCACGCAGACGGCGATGACGGCGGCGCACGCCATCAGCATTCCGGCGTTGACCATCCAGTACCACTGTTCCTGGTCCTGGATGCTGCCGCTGCCGGGCGTGAGCCAGCTGGCGACCTCCATGAACACACCGGTCAGCACCGGGTATTCGAGGTACTGCATGTCACCGGGGAGCTTGTCGAAGTACGGGACGAGTCCGTCGGCGAAGCCGCGCCCCTGATAGAGGTGCGGGATGTCCGAGTAGCACGCATGCGTGTACTGGGAGCTGGCGCCGAAGAACCAGGCGCCGTTGTAACAGGGCGCCTTCTGGACCAGGCCGAGGGCGAACATGCCGATCGCCACGAGAGCGATGATCCGGACGGGAGTCCACCAGGACGTCCCGAGCAGGGCACGTCGTCCGACGGGGCCACCGATCAGCTCACTGCCGCTCCTGGCGACCTCGTCGTCCTTGGTCGGCCGCACCACGTCCGGCTCGTGCACGCTCGCTGGCGTCGATTCTGCACTGGGCATGCCGCACATCCTGCCGTACTCGCCCAGGAGTACGCCGAGGGCCGCCGCACCTGGTGGGTGCGGCGGCCCATGTTTCACGTGAAACACCCTCTGTGGGCGATATGACGGCTATCCGGTTGGGCCTCCGAAGAAGCCCCCGTTGTTGCCGTTGTTCCCGTTCTCGCCTGTCGGCGACTCTGTGGGCGAGGAGGTCACACCGCCGTCGGTGGTGCCTCCGTTGTCCACCCCGCCGGTGTTGTCACCGGTGCACTGCCAGTCGAACTGGCAGCTTTCGGTCGGCGTGGGCGACGGAGAGCTCGACGTCAGGCTGGGCGAGGGACTCGGCGTCGGGCTGACGGACGGTTCGGTCTCGCTGACCGTGGGAGTGGGCGTCGGGCTCGGGACGTCGTTGACGATCACACCGATGGGATCGGGAGTCGGGAACGGCTCCGCCTTCACGCCCTTCAGCGCCTGTTCCATGTAGTCGTGCCAGATCTCGGACGGGAACGAGGCACCGTGGATCTTCTCCTGGCCACCCGTTCCGAACATCTCCAGGAACTGGCGGTTCTTCTTGGTCTCGTCGTCGTCCATCCGGAACATGGTGATCGACGTGGACAACTGCGGGGTGTAGCCCACGAACCAGGCGGACTTGTTGCCGTCGGTGGTACCGGTCTTGCCCGCCACCTCACGGTCGCTCAACTGGGCGTTGGTGCCCGTGCCGTCCTCGACCACGGTCTTGAGGACGTCCGTGACGTTGTCGGCGACCTTCGGGTCGAACGCGTCCTTGGACTCGTCCTTGTGCGCGTAGATCTGACCGTCCTTGCTCGTGACCTTCTGAACCGAGAACGGCTCGCGCTGCTTGCCGCTGGCCGCGAACGTGGCGTACGCACCCGCCATACGGATCGCGCTGGGGTCGGAGATACCGATGGAGAAGGACGGGAAGCTGGTGCCCGCGAGGCTGTTCTCCTTGAGGCCGGCGTCCATGGCCGCCTCCTTCACCTTGTCCAGCCCGACGTCCATGCCGAGCTGTACGAAGGCGGAGTTCACCGATTCCCGCATGGCCTCACGCAGGTCGATCTGGTAGTTCGGCGGGCTGCCGTACGACTGCTGGCCGTCGTTCTCCTGCAGCCACTCCTTGTCCTTCTCGTTCTTCCAGATCGACCCGTCGTAGTTCTTGATCTTGAGGTCGTTCTTGCCGCTGTACAGACTCTTCGGGGAGACGACCGTGCGCTCGTCCTGTGCCTGGCTCTCGCCCAGGTCCGGATCGCGCACACCCCACTTCATCGCCGCCGCGAGCACGAACGGCTTGAAGGTCGAACCCACCTGCGCACCGGTCGCGTCGGCGTTGTTGGTGAAGTGCTTCGTCGCGTCCTCACCGCCGTAGATGGCCTTGATGGCGCCGGTCGTCGGATCCACAGAAGCGCCACCGAACTGGACGAATTTGTCCGTCTTCGGGCGTTCCTTGGGTTTGATGTTCGCCTTCTGGACCTTCTGGACCGACTTCTCGAGTTCGTCGACCTTCTTCTTGTCGAAGGTCGTGTAGATCGAGTAGCCGCCCTGCTGCAGCTGATCGGCGCTGATGATGTCGTTGTTGATCACGTACGCCTTGGCGAGGTCGACGAGGTAGCCCACCTGACCGCTCAGCTCGTTGTTCGAACGCGGGTTCTTCACGGCGGGGAGTTCCGTGTACTTGGCCCGCACCGCGGGGCTCAGATGGCCGTACTCGACCATCTTGTCGAGCGTGTCCTGCATCTGTGCCAGGGCCCGCTTCTGGTTGGCCTCGGGGGTGGCATTGGCCGGGTCGATGGACTGCGCACCCGCCGGGTCGTAGTACGTGGCGCCCTTGAGTGTCGCGGCGAGGAAGGCACACTCGCCCTCGTTCAGGTCGACGGCGTCCTTGTTGAAGTAGGCGCGGGCGGCCGCCTGGATGCCGTAGGCCGAGCGTCCGTAATACGCGGAGTTCAGGTAGCCCTCCATGATCTTGGACTTCGGGACCGTGGCGCCCACCTTGATGGAGACGAAGATCTCCTTGAACTTTCGCGAGATCGTCTGGGACTGGTCGTTGAGCCTCGCGTTCTTCACGTACTGCTGGGTGATGGTCGAGCCACCCTGCGTCTCACCGCCACGGGCCATGTTGAACACGGCGCGGGCGATGCCCTTGGGGTCGATGCCGCTGTCGGTCTCGAAGGTCTTGTTCTCCTGCGAGATGACGGCGTACTGCATCGCCTTGGGGATCTGCGAGAGGTTGACGTTCTGGCGGTTCGTCTCACCGCCCGTGGCGACCATCTCGGTGCCGTTGGCCCAGTAGTAGACGTTGTTCTGAGCCGTCGCCGTCAGCTGGTCGTTCGGGACGCTCACGAGCGCGTACCCGACGCCCGCGACCGCGACCAAGCCCCCGAAGAAGCCGATGAACAGGCCCGTCACCAGCTTCCACGACGGAACCCAGCGCCCCACGCCGTACTTGCCGGCACGCGGGTAGTCGATGAGCCGCTTCTTGCCCGAAGCCGCTGCACGCCCCCGTCCAGGGCCGTTCGGACCACCGGGACCACCACGGCGGCCACGGCCGGCGGGTTCGGGCGCTCTGCGTCGGCTTCCACCACTTCTCTGTGCCGCGCGGCGGGCTTCGGCGCGGCTGCCGAACTGACGTTCCTCGCCTCCCGGGCCATAGGAATCCGACTCATGGGAACTCTCCCCATAGGAGTCGGAAAGTGACCCGGTGGCGCGCGGAGACGCGCGGCGGCCGGAGGACGAACCGGGCTGGCCGCGTCGGGCCGCGGCACGTCCGCCTCCCTGCGGCTGCGGCGGTTTGCGACGGTGCTCGCTCATCGAACGACTACTCCTCGGGCAGGCGCACCTTTGCGCGCCTGGAAACGGCGGCTTGTTTCCGGTCCCCCCGAAGTACGGATGTGGTCGGTTACACATTCACCCGTACTGCACCGAGGGCGAAGACGCCCCCCAGACGTCACTCGGTTCCCGGTGGTGTGCATGGCGCACAGACTACGCACCGTCAAAACCTGCCTAGGCCAGAAGTTCACCCCAAACCAGGCAACTTGCTTCCCATGAATCAGTGATGTGATCCCGTTCACCGTCCCCGCCCTTGCCGCGACCGGAAGGCCGTTCTATCGTCTGGATGTATCGAGTCGATACATCAGCTCGGCATAACGACCGTCACGGCACCCGTTCCGACGGGTCGCGGCAGGGAGGAGGCGACCATGAGCCGGCGTTCCGGGATCCTTGAGTTCGCCGTACTCGGCCTGCTCCGCGAGTCCCCGATGCACGGATACGAGCTGCGCAAACGACTCAACACGTCACTGGGTGTGTTCCGTGCGTTCAGCTACGGAACCCTGTACCCCTGCCTCAAGACGCTGCTCGCGAACGGCTGGTTGATCGAAGAGCCGGGGAACACCTCCGAAGACGCCCTCGCCGCACCACTCGCAGGGCGTCGTGCCAAGATCGTCTATCGGTTGACGGCGGAAGGTAAGGAGCACTTCGAGGAGCTCCTTTCACAGACCGGGCCCGACGCGTACGAGGACGAGACCTTCGCCGCTCGCTTCGCCTTCTTCGGACAGACCTCCCGTGATGTGCGCATGCGCGTCCTGGAGGGCCGTCGCAGCCGGCTCGAGGAGCGCCTGGAGAAGATGCGCGCCTCGCTGGTCCGCACCCGGGAGCGCCTCGACGACTACACGCTTGAGCTCCAGCGCCACGGAATGGAGTCCGTGGAGCGCGAAGTGCGCTGGCTGAACGAGCTCATCGAAAGCGAGCGGGCCGGACGGGACCTGAAGGGTTCCGTCCACGAAGAACCCGCTCGTGACAACACAGAGGGAGCGCCGGGCGTTCTGCCCCGGACCAGGGACGTCCCCGGTCCGGATACGCCCGGCGACACCACCACGTGAGACCCCTGCCAGGGCCTCACTCGTACACACAGGGAGCAACCGGAATGGGTTCGGTTCGCGTAGCCATCGTCGGCGTGGGCAACTGCGCCGCGTCGCTGGTGCAGGGAGTCGAGTACTACAAGGACGCCGACCCGGCGACCAAGGTGCCCGGCCTGATGCACGTCCAGTTCGGCGACTACCACGTCGGCGACGTCGAGTTCGTCGCCGCCTTCGACGTCGACGCGAAGAAGGTCGGCCTCGACCTCTCGGACGCCATCGGTGCCAGCGAGAACAACACCATCAAGATCTGCGACGTCCCGAACAAGGGCGTCACGGTCCAGCGTGGTCACACGCTCGACGGTCTCGGCAAGTACTACCGCGAGACCATCGAGGAGTCCGACGAGACCCCGGTCGACGTCGTCCAGATCCTCAAGGACAAGCAGGTCGACGTCCTCGTCTGCTACCTGCCCGTCGGTTCCGAGGACGCGGCGAAGTTCTACGCCCAGGCCGCCATCGACGCCAAGGTCGCGTTCGTCAACGCCCTCCCGGTCTTCATCGCCGGCACCAAGGAGTGGGCGGACAAGTTCACCGAGGCGGGCGTCCCGATCGTGGGTGACGACATCAAGTCGCAGGTCGGTGCCACCATCACGCACCGTGTGATGGCGAAGCTGTTCGAGGACCGCGGTGTCCGTCTTGAGCGCACCATGCAGCTCAACGTCGGCGGCAACATGGACTTCAAGAACATGCTCGAGCGTGACCGCCTCGAGTCCAAGAAGATCTCGAAGACGCAGTCCGTCACCTCGCAGATCCGTGACCGCGACATGGGTGCCGACAACGTCCACATCGGCCCGTCCGACTACGTGGCCTGGCTGGACGACCGCAAGTGGGCGTACGTCCGTCTCGAGGGCCGTGCCTTCGGTGACGTCCCGCTGAACCTGGAGTACAAGCTCGAGGTCTGGGACTCCCCGAACTCCGCGGGTGTCATCATCGACGCCCTGCGCGCCGCGAAGATCGCCAAGGACCGCGGCATCGGCGGCCCGATCCTGTCGGCGTCCTCGTACTTCATGAAGTCCCCGCCGGTCCAGTACTTCGACGACGAGGCCTACGACAACGTCGAGAGGTTCATCAAGGGCGAAGTCGAGCGCTGACAAGCCAGAACGCAGCGCGCCAAGGCCCCGGTCTGCTCGCGTGTTCGAGGGTCCCCGAGGCATTGCGCCCGGGGGCCCTCCCCTTGTGTGAGGCTGTGCACCATGGCCGTCGTCCGTGACCTGCGTGTCCTCCTCCGCTTCCGGAACTTCCGACGCCTCCTCGCCGTACGTCTGCTGTCGCAGGGCGCCGACGGCGTCTACCAGGTCGGTCTCGCCGCCTACGTCGTCTTCTCGCCGGAGAAGCAGACCTCGGCCACCGCGATCGCCTCAGCGATGGCCATCCTGCTGCTGCCGTACTCCCTGGTGGGCCCCTTCGCCGGCGTCCTGCTGGACCGCTGGCGGCGCCGCCAGGTCTTCCTGTACGGCAACCTGCTGCGCGCCCTGATGGCATCGGTGACCGCCGTCCTGATCGTCAGCCAGGTCCCCGACTGGCTCTTCTACGTCTCCGCGCTGTGTGTCACCGCCGTCAACCGCTTCGTCCTGTCCGGCCTGTCCGCCGCGCTGCCCCGCCTCGTGGACGCGGAACGCCTGGTGATCGCCAACTCCCTTTCTCCGACCGCCGGAACGCTCGCCGCGACCGCGGGTGGCGGTCTCGCCTTCGTCGTACGGCTGGTGGTCGCGGACTCGGACGCGGCCGTGGTGCTGGTGGGTGCTGCGCTGTACCTGTGCGGGGCGCTCGCATCGCTGCGCATGGCGCCGGAACTGCTGGGCCCCGACCGCGTGGTACCCCATCGACTCGCGACGGCGCTCGCCGGCACCGCCCGCGACCTGAGGGCGGGCGTACGGCATCTTGCCGCACCCTCGCGCCGGGAGGCCGCCCGGGCGCTCGGCGCGATGGCGCTGATGCGGTTCTGCTACGGCGCCCTGCTGGTCATGCTGCTGATGCTCTGCCGGTACGAGTTCTCCTCGGACACGGACGACGGGCTCGCCCTGCTGGGCCTGGCATTGGGGGTCTCCGGCGCAGGTTTCTTCGCGGCAGCCGTCGTGACGCCGTGGGCGGCCGGACGGCTCGGTCCCGGCAAGTGGATCCTCGTGTGCGCGGCGGCCGCCGCGGCCCTGGAGCCCTCCCTGGGCCTGCCGTTCGCCCCCGCCCCCATGCTCGCCGCGGCCTTCGTGCTGGGCCTGACGACCCAGGGGGCGAAGATCGCCACCGACACGATCGTCCAGTCCTCGGTCGAGGACGGCTTCCGGGGAAGGGTCTTCTCCGTCTACGACGTGCTGTTCAACGTCGCCTTCGTCAGTGCCGCCGCGGTCGCCGCCCTGATGCTGCCCCCGGACGGCCGGTCGGTGCCGCTGGTGCTCACGATCGCCGTCATCTACGGAGCGGTCGCCGTTGCCCTGGCTCGCTTTGAACGCTGGTGAGCGTCACCGAGTCATGTTTCACGTGAAACACACCCTCCGAGTGGACCCGAGACAGTCCTCGTGCGCGCGTCCGGGGTCATGTTTCACGTGAAACATGACCCCGTTTCACGGCTTCAGCCCTGCTCGGCCCACCACTCCTTGAGTGCGGCCACCGCCTCGTCGTGCTCCATCGGCCCGTTCTCCAGACGAAGCTCCAGCATGTGCTTGTAGGCGCGGCCGACCGCAGGGCCGGGTCCGACACCAAGGCTCTCCATGATCTGGTTGCCGTCGAGATCGGGACGGATCGCGTCCAGCTCCTCCTGCTCCTTGAGCTGGGCGATCCGCTCTTCCAGGCCGTCGTACGCCCGGGACAGCGCGGCCGCCTTTCGCTTGTTCCGGGTCGTGCAGTCCGACCGGGTCAGCTTGTGGAGACGGTCGAGGAGCGGACCCGCGTCCCTGACATAACGACGGACCGCGGAGTCGGTCCACTCCCCGGCGCCGTACCCATGGAAGCGCAGGTGGAGTTCGACCAGGTGCGAGACGTCCTTCACCAGATCGTTGGAGTACTTCAGCTCGGTCATGCGCTTCTTGGTCATCTTCGCCCCGACCACCTCGTGGTGGTGGAACGAGACCCGTCCGTCGCTCTCGAAGCGGCGTGTCCGCGGCTTGCCGATGTCGTGCAGCAGAGCGGCCAGGCGGAGGACGAGGTCGGGACCGTTCTCCTCCAGCGCGATCGCCTGCTCCAGGACGATCAGTGTGTGCTCGTAGACGTCCTTGTGCCGGTGGTGCTCGTCGCTCTCCAACCGCAGGGCGGGCAGCTCCGGCAGAACGTGGTCGGCGATCCCGGTGTCGACGAGCAGCGCCAGGCCCTTGCGTGGGAGCGCGGACAGAATCAGCTTGTTCAGCTCGTCCCGTACCCGCTCCGACGAGACGATCCCGATGCGCCCGGACATCTCCTTCATGGCCGTGACGACTTCGGGAGCCACGTCGAAGTCGAGCTGCGCGGCGAAGCGCGCGGCCCGCATCATCCGCAGTGGATCGTCGGAGAAGGACTCCTCGGGGGTGCCCGGGGTGCGCAGGACACGCGCCGCGAGGTCGTCGAGCCCGCCATGCGGATCGATGAACTCCTTCTCCGGCAGCGCGACGGCCATCGCGTTCACGGTGAAGTCCCGACGGACGAGGTCCTCCTCGATGGAGTCGCCGTACGACACCTCGGGCTTGCGCGAGGTCCGGTCGTACGCCTCCGACCGGTAGGTGGTGACCTCGATCTGGTAGCCGTCCTTCTGTGCTCCGACCGTGCCGAAGGCGATCCCGACCTCCCAGACGGCGTCCGCCCACGGCCGCACGATCTTCAGTACGTCTTCGGGGCGGGCGTCGGTCGTGAAGTCCAGGTCATTGCCGAGCCGGCCGAGCAGCGCGTCCCGGACGGAGCCGCCGACCAGGGCGAGCGAGAACCCGGCCTCCTGGAATCGGCGGGCGAGGTCGTCGGCGACAGGAGCGACCCGCAGCAGTTCAGTGACCGCGCGGTGCTGCACCTGACTCAGGACACTGGGCTTGTCTTCGTTGGCGTTCGGCACAACAGAAGAGGGTACGTGGCTCAGGCGATCCCGGGCTCCTCCATTAAACGGGCACAGACCCTCCACCCCGACCTGCACAGGACCTGTCCGTGAGCCCCGTGAAGGAGGCCCCCTTTATACCTGCACAATCGGGACAGCACGGCCACGTCTCCCGATCTTGTGGAGCAGACCGCGGCACTTCCCCTCAGCGCGCATCGTTACCATGCGTGGACGCACATTCCGACGACCACTGACGACGACGAGGGACGGGCGAGCGCGTGGCCGAGGCGGCAGACTTCCAGGGGACGAGTCCCTCACCTGCCCGCCGCTGGCTGCGGCGCACCGGAGCGCTCCTTGCCGGGGCGCCTCTGCTGGCCGGGCTGTGCCAGCTGCCCTCGCCCACGTCCGCGCACGCCACCGAGCAGACCTCGGCGCAGGCCGCCGCCGACTCGGGCACGGTGTCCGTGGCCGTCGACACGCTCAGCCCCAGCACCCCCACGGACGGCGACACGCTGACCGTGTCCGGCACGGTGACCAACAACGGCAAGCAGGCCGTCACCGACGCACATGTGGGCCTGCGGGTGGGCCACGAGGTGACGACCCGCTCGGGCATCGACAGCGCCGCCAGGGGCAGCACCGACACGCAGGCCGCCGCCGGGCCGGAAATCGGCGGCAAGTACGTCGAGAAGTTCTCCAGGCTGACCCCTGGCGTCGCCCAGCCCTTCTCCATCTCGGTACCGGTGGACGAGCTCGACCTCGGCAACAGCGGGGTCTATCCGTTCGCTGTCTCGCTCTCCGGCGAGACCGCCGCACAGCCCTGGGAGCAGGTGCTCGGCACGCGGAGCACGTTCCTGCCGTGGCAGTCCGGCGAGCCGGACACGAAGACGAAGACGACGTACCTGTGGCCGCTTCTCTCCACCGTCCACATGACGGCGGAGACGGGGTCGAACGAGCAGCAGACGCCGGTCTTCCGCAACGACGACCTCGCCAAGGAGATCGCCCCGGGTGGCCGCCTGGACCAGCTGGTGTCACTGGGCAAGAACCTAGACGTCACCTGGGTGGTCGACCCCGACCTGCTGGCCTCGGTCGACGCGATGACGAACACCTACCGCGTGAAGTCGGGCAACACCACCAGGCCGGGCTCGCAGGAGAATCAGACGCTCGCCAACAACTGGCTGGCCGAGCTGCAGCAGGCTGTGGCGGGCAAGGAAGTCGTCGCGCTGCCCTTCTCCGACCCGGACCTCGCCTCCCTCGCCCACAACGGCACGAGCGTCACCGGCTCTCTGAGCCAGCTCAAGAACGCCACGGACGTCGTCGCCAACACGGTGGAGACGATCCTCCACGTGAAACCGGTCACCGACTTCGCCTGGCCCGTGGAGGGAGCCGTCGATCCCTCGATCGTCAAGGTCGCCACCTCCGCCGGCGCCGACAAGCTCATCGCCCGCAGCGACAGCCTGCAGGAGACCGGCAGTCTGACGTACACGCCCTCAGCGGCCCGGCCCATCGGCGGCGGCACCACGGCCGTGGTCGCGGACGCTCGGCTGTCGACGGCCTTCCAGGGCGACCTGACGAGGGCCTCCGCCTCCACGCTCGCCGTACAGCGGTTCCTGGCCCAGAGCCTCGCCCTCAATCTGCAGACCGACAAGCAGCGCAGCATCGTCATCGCCCCGCAGCGCCTGCCGTCGTCGCGCCAGGCCCTGGTGATGGCCGAGGCGGTGACGGCTCTGCAAGGCGGGAGCTGGTCCGAGTCCCAGGACCTCACGGCGGCCGCCACCGCCAAGCCCGACCCGGCGGCCACCACGAAGGTGCCGTCGACGTCCAGGTACCCCTCTTCGCTGCGCAAGCAGGAGCTGCCGCGGTCGGCCTTCGCGCAGATCGCCGGCACGCAGAAGAAGCTCGACAACTTCAAGGTGATCCTCGCCAACCAGTCCCGGGTGGTGACCCCGTTCGGGCGGGCCTTGAACCGTGAGATGTCCACGTCGTGGCGCGGCCGGACCGCGGAGGCCACCAGCTTCCGCAACGAGGTGGAGGGGTACCTCGATGAACTGAAGGACCAGGTCAAGCTGATCGACAAGTCCGAGACCAAGCTCTCCGGACGCAGCGCCACCATCCCGGTGACCGCGCAGAACAACCTGGTGCAGGGCGTGGACCACCTGGTGCTGCGGCTCACCTCGCTGAGCCCGAAGCGTCTCGAGATCGGCGGCAAGTCGTACTACGAGCAGCAGGTCGAGGTCTCCGGCGGACACAGCCAGACGGTGAAGTTCCCCACGACGGCCAAGGCCAACGGCAAGGCCACGGTGATCGCCCAGCTGTACACGGAGGACGGTCAGGCGTACGGCGAACCCGTCACCTTCGACGTGAAGGTCACCGAGTTCACGGCCACCGTGATGCTGGTCATCGGCGGCGGCTTCCTCCTGCTCGTCCTCGCCGGCTTCCGGATGTACACGCAGCGCAAGCGTGCGGCCGCCCGTGAAGCCGAGGAGGAAGGCCCCGACGGGGTGCACGAGACCGAGGGCGAAACGGAGAACCCCGCGGGCATGGAAGACCGTCTCAAGGAGGAGTCCGGCACCCGGGCCCGGGCAGACGGCCCGGAGCAGCCGAGTGACCCGACGCCGGACACCCCAGCGGAAAGCGCAGACCCGTCCGGCGCGGGTGAGAGAGTGGACCGTTGAGGATGTCGTGGCCGGTGGGCCCGGGACGATGAGGTGGGGTAACCATGAACGCGCCGTACGACGGTGACCGCGGCCAGGCCGCGGGCAGCTCGGGCGACCCCGAGGGCCCGCCGCCCGAGCACGGCCAGGTACCGCCGCAGCCCCCCGCGGACATGTACCTCCAGGACGCCTACGACCAGGACCCGTACCGGGCGCAGGAGCTCTACGCCCAGGACCCGGTCGCCGAGGCGCTCTACGACCGCGCGGCCCACCCTCCGCCGCCCCCGGACGCGTACCAGCCGCAGCAGCCGCTTTACGGCCAGCCGCCGCAGTCGTCGTACGCCCCGGACCCGCATGTGTGGGCACAGACCCCGCCGCCCGAGCCGGAAGGGCCGACCCAGTACCTGCCGTACGGCGATGACCCCCGGACCACTCAGTTCGTGGGCGTCGACGACCTGGTGACCCAGGCCGGTGAGCAGCGCCACGAGCAGGACGCCTTCGCCCACCTCTTCCGGGACCAGCAGCAGGGCGGCGGCCACTCGCCGTACGACCCTCCGTCGGTACCGAATCCGTCCCCCGCACCGCCCGCAGGTCAGTACCCGGCGGCGACACCGCCCGCCCAGGCTCAGTACCAGGCTCCTCCGGCCCCTCCCGTCGCCGAGGCTCCCGCTCCGGCGGGGCCGGCGCCGGCTCCCGCCGCGAAGAAGGGCGGCCGGGCAACGGGTCTGCTGAAGTCCAGTGCCGTGATGGCGGCGGGCACGATGGTCTCCCGCCTCACCGGCTTCGTCCGTTCCGCGCTGATCGTCTCGGCGCTGGGCACCGCGTTCCTGGGTGACTCCTTCCAGGTGGCGTACCAGCTGCCGACCATGATCTACATCCTCACCGTCGGCGGCGGCCTGAACTCCGTCTTCGTGCCGCAGCTCGTGCGCGCCATGAAGGACGACGACGACGGTGGTGAGGCGTACGCGAACCGGCTGCTGACGCTCGTCATGGTGGCGCTCGCCGCGCTCACCGCGCTCGCGATGTTCGCGGCGCCGCTCCTGGTGCGGGCGCTGTCGAACTCCGTCGCGAGCGACCCCGCGGCCAACGACGTCGCCGTCACCTTCACCCGCTACTTCCTGCCCTCGATCTTCTTCATGGGCGTCCACGTGGTGATGGGGCAGATCCTCAACGCCCGTGGCAGGTTCGGCGCGATGATGTGGACCCCGGTCCTGAACAACATCGTCATCATCGTGACGCTCGGGATGTTCCTCTGGGTGTACGGCACCGCCGAGCACTCCGGCATGAGCGTCACGAACATCCCGCCGCAAGGCCAGCGACTGCTCGGCATCGGCATCCTGCTCGGACTCGTGGTGCAGGCCCTCGCGATGATCCCGTATCTGCGCGAGACCGGCTTCCGGCTGAGGCTGCGCTTCGACTGGAAGGGCCACGGCCTGGGCAAGGCCGCGATGCTCGCCAAGTGGACCATCCTGTTCGTCCTCGCCAACCAGGCGGGCGCGCTCGTGGTCACCCAGCTGGCCACCGCGGCGGTCGCCGACACGGCGATCCCCGGCACCGGCTTCAGCGCCTACGCGAACGCCCAGCTGATCTGGGGCCTTCCGCAGGCCATCATCACCGTCTCCCTCATGGCCGCCCTGCTGCCGCGCATCTCGCGCTCGGCCGCGGAGGACGACGGCGGAGCGGTGCGCGACGACATCTCCCAGGGCCTGCGCACGACAGCGGTCGCGATCGTGCCCCTCGCCTTCGGCTTCGTCGCCCTCGGCGTCCCGATGTGCACCCTGATCTTCGGCACCTCCGGCACGAGCGCCGCCACCAACATGGGGTACATGCTGATGGCCTTCGGTCTCGGCCTGATCCCGTACTCGGTGCAGTACGTCGTCCTGCGTGCCTTCTACGCGTACGAGGACACCCGAACCCCCTTCTACAACACGGTGATCGTGGCGGCCGTCAACGCCGCCGCCGCCGCGGTCTGCTACATCGTGCTGCCGGCCCGCTGGGCCGTGGTCGGCATGGCAGCCGCGTACGGCCTGGCGTACTCGATCGGTGTCGGCGTCGCCTGGCGCCGGCTGCGCAAGCGGCTCGGCGGAGACCTCGACGGCGGGCGCGTCCTGCGGACGTACGCCCGGCTGTGCATCGCCTCGGTACCGGCCGGCCTGCTCAGTGGCGCCGCCTGCTACGGCATCAGTCACGCGCTCGGCCAGGGCGTTCTCGGCTCGTTCGCCGCGCTGATCGTCGGCGGGGCGGTACTGCTCGGAGTCTTCTTCGTGGCCGCCCGCAAGATGCGTATTGAGGAGCTGAACTCACTGGTCGGCATGGTCCGCGGGCGCCTGGGGCGCTGAGTCGGGGGTACGAGCACAACCATCGTCAGCCACCGTGTGTCGTGCATAGCGGCGGACTGTGGGCACAATTGGTTTCGGCGTCACATGACGCGCAATGGATGGGGAGGCAGGAACGACGGTGGCGGAACGGAGCACGGCTGCCGTCGACGTGGCAGACAACAGCGGTGACAAGCCGCTGACCGCCGAGGCGGACCAGTCCACGGCCGACGGGGTGGCCAAGAACCGGGAGCGGGACACGGAAGACGTCGAGGCACAGGGGAGTGGCGGGACCGAGAGTCCCGGAAAGGCCTCACCACCGGAGCTGCACAGCGGACACAAGCTCGCCAGACGCTACCGGCTCGAGGAGTGCGTCACCCGTCTGGACGGATTCAGCAGTTGGCGTGCCGTGGACGAGAAGCTGCGTCGCGCCGTCGGCGTCCACCTTTTGCCCGCGGACCACGCGCGAGCCCGTTCGGTGCTGGCCGCGGCCCGCTCCTCCGCGCTGCTGGGTGATCCGCGCTTCGTCCAAGTCCTCGACGCCGTCGAGGAGAACGACCTCGTCTACGTCGTTCACGAGTGGCTGCCCGATGCCACCGAGCTGACCGCGCTTCTCGCCGCCGGCCCGCTGGAGGTGTACGACGCCTATCAGTTGGTCAGTCAGATCTCCTCGGCCATGGCCGCCGCCCACCGTGAGGGCCTTGCCCATCTGCGTCTGAATCCCAACGCCGTGCTGCGCACGTCGACCGGCCAGTGGCGCATCCGCGGTCTCGCCGTCAACGCCGCCTTGCGCGGCATCAGTTCCGAGACCCCGCTGCGCACCGACACCGAGGCGATCGGCGCACTGCTGTACGCGGCGCTCACTCAGCGCTGGCCGTACGAGAACGACGCCTACGGGCTGTCGGGGCTGCCCAAGGACATCGGCCTCATCGCTCCCGACCAGGTGCGTGCCGGCGTCCACCGAGGCCTGTCCGAGCTGGCCATGCGGGCGCTCGCCAACGACGGTGCGACCGCCTCCCGCCACGAGTCTCCGTGCACCACGCCCGAGGAGCTGGTGAAGGCCATCGGCGAGATGCCCCGCATCCGCCCGCCGGAGCCTACGTTCACCGCCCCACCGGACTATCAGCGCACGACGTACCAGCAGGGCACGTACGGCCGCCAGGCGCCGCATCCGGGCATCACCCAGCCGGTGGCGGCTCCACCGCCTCCGCTGCAGAGCCGTACCGGCAGGGCCCTGAAGTGGGCCGTTTCTGCCCTCCTCATCGCCGCACTCGGACTGGGCAGCTGGCAGTTGGCGGACGCCCTCATCGACCGGGGCGGCAAGTCCGAGGAGACGAACCAGACTCAGACGACGGACGGGGACGGGGACGGCAAGACCCCGACGAAGCCGCCCAGCGCTCCGATCTCCATCAGCAGTGCTCACGACTTCGACCCGTTCGGCGCCGACGGCTCGGAGAAGCCGGGCGACATAGACAAGGTCTACGACAACTCGTCCAGCACGTACTGGCAGACGGACTACTACCTCAGTTCCGACTTCGGCCGACTGAAGCCCGGTGTCGGCGTCATCCTCGATCTCGGCAAGGTCCAAGAGGTCGGGAAGGTGACCGTTTCCTTCGTGGGGAACACATCCGTCGAGCTCCGCGCCGCCTCCGGTGACGCGAGTTCGGAACCCACGTCCTTCGACGCCTACACCAAGGTCACGGGGGGCTTCGGCACGAGCGTGACCCTCACCCCCGACAAGTCCCTCAAGTCCCGCTACCTTCTGGTCTGGCTGACCAAGCTGCCGCAGATCGACGGTGAGTGGCGGGGCCGGGTGGCGGACATCAAGGTGACCAGCTGAGGACGAAGGGAAGGGGGCCCGATGGCAGATGACACCGCGTACGGCGACACGAGCGATCGGGACCTCCTGACCCGCCACGTGGAGGGCGATCCCGACGCCTTCGGTGAGCTCGTGCGCCGGCACCGGGATCGGCTCTGGGCGGTTGCCCTGCGGACGCTGGGAGACCGCGAGGAGGCCGCTGACGCTGTCCAGGACGCCCTCGTGTCCGCCTACCGGGCCGCCCACACCTTCCGGGGCCAGTCGGCCGTCACGACGTGGCTGCACCGGATCACCGTGAACGCCTGCCTGGACCGCGCCCGCAAGACCGCCTCCCGGAAGACCTCCCCGGTCGACGACACCGAGCGCCTCGAACAACTGCTGGAGCCGCACGAGTCGGCCTCGGCGCCCGCGGAGCGCAACGACCTCCACCGTCAGCTCCTGGAAGCACTCGGCACCCTTCCCCCCGACCAGCGGGCCGCGCTCGTCCTGGTGGACATGCAGGGCTACCCGGTTGCCGAGGCCGCTCGCATGCTCGATGTGCCGACCGGGACGGTGAAGAGCCGCTGTGCCCGCGGCCGAGCCAGACTCCTGCCTCTGCTCAAGCATCTGCGGCCGGAAAACACCAGTGCCGACAGAGAAGCGGGCACGGGGCGGAACCGGACGCAGGGGACATCCGTCCCACCCGCAGCGGGACCGCGCCGAGCGGGACCGCCGGACACAGGACCAAGCGATCCAGCTGCAGTGAAGGGCGGAGGTGGGCGGGCGTGACAGCCACGACAGATACAGCCGGGCACCCGGACGTCGCGGAGATCTCCGACCTCACCGAAGGCCTGCTCCCGCCGTCCCGAACCCAGGACGTACGACGGCATCTGGACGAGTGCGAACTCTGCGCGGACGTCCACGCCTCACTGCAGGAGATCCGGGGACTGCTGGGAAGCCTGCCGGGTCCCCCGCGTATGCCCGCCGATGTCGCCGGCCGTATCGATGCCGCCCTCGCCGCGGAGGCCCTGCTGCACGCCACCGCACCCGATGCTGTGGACGCGCTCGCACCCGTCAGCGCCGAGTCCGTGTCCGAGGCGTCGCCCGTATCCGTATCCCCCTCGGACGACAGTGCGCATGTTTCACGTGAAACATCGGCGGACCGCCCCGCAGGCCGTGCTCGATCCTCGACCACCGGACCGGGCCGCAAAGAGCCCAGGCGGAGCGGTCGGCGCCGCGGTGTCGTCCTCGGCGCCGTGTTCACTGCAGCGGCCCTCGGATTCGGGTCGGTGCTGCTGTCCTCGATGAACGACGGCAAGCCCTCCAATCCTGCGGCGAAGTCCACGTCCGCGGACACCTTTTCCGAGGCCCAGCTGGAGAAGCAGGTCTCCGATCTCCTTGCCCGGAGCCAGGGCACCGGCAGTGGATCCCAGGCTCCGCAAAGCCTGGGCGCGGAATCCATCCCCAACAACTCGCCCAGGGTCTTCAAGGACCCCGTAGTTCCTGCCTGCATCCAAAAGGGCATCGGCCGCAGCGACACAGCGCTCGCGACCGAGAAGGGGATCTACAAGGGGACGGACACGCTCCTTGTCGTGCTGCCCGACGCTCCAGACGGCACCCGTTTCACCGCCTACCTCATGGATGCGACCTGCGTGGGGCAGCCGTCGTCGTCCGCCACGGCCAAGGTCCTGCTGAAGCAGTCCTACACCGATTCCTGACCGCGCACGCTTCGTCTCCGTGCCGCGTGGTATCCCGTACCGTGTCGCATCCTCGTGTGCCCGGACACAGCGGGAATGCGCGCCCCTTAGGATCCGTTGGGTGGGGTGAGAGTTCCGAGAGGAACTCCCCCGGACATACGACGCAGTCCAGAGACGAGGAATCAAGCCGTGAGCGACGTCCGAAACGTGATCATCATCGGCTCAGGGCCCGCCGGCTACACGGCGGCGCTGTACACCGCGCGCGCGTCGCTGAAGCCGCTGGTGTTCGAGGGCGCCGTCACCGCGGGTGGTGCGCTGATGACCACCACCGAGGTGGAGAACTTCCCGGGCTTCCAGGACGGCATCATGGGCCCCGAGCTCATGGACAACATGCGCGCCCAGGCCGAGCGCTTCGGTGCCGAGCTCATCCCTGACGACGTCGTCTCCGTCGACCTGTCCGGTGAGATCAAGACCGTCACCGACACCGCGGGCACCGTCCACCAGGCGAAGGCCGTCATCGTCACCACTGGCTCGCAGCACCGCAAGCTCGGCCTGCCGAACGAGGACGCCCTCTCCGGCCGCGGTGTCTCCTGGTGCGCCACCTGTGACGGATTCTTCTTCAAGGACCAGGACATCGCCGTGATCGGCGGCGGCGACACCGCGATGGAGGAGGCCACCTTCCTCTCCCGCTTCGCCAGGTCCGTGACGATCGTCCACCGCCGCGACACCCTGCGCGCCTCCAAGGCGATGCAGGAGCGTGCCTTCGCCGACCCGAAGATCAAGTTCGTGTGGGACAGCGAGGTCACCGAGGTCCAGGGCGAGCAGAAGCTCGCGGGCGTGAAGCTGCGCAACCTCAAGACCGGCGAGCTCTCGGACCTTGCGGTCACCGGCCTGTTCATCGCCATCGGCCACGACCCGCGCACCGAGCTGTTCAAGGGCCAGCTGGAGCTGGACGAGGAGGGCTACCTGAAGGTGGACGCGCCCTCCACGCGAACGAACCTCACCGGTGTCTTCGGCGCCGGTGACGTGGTCGACCACACCTACCGCCAGGCGATCACCGCGGCCGGCACCGGCTGCTCCGCCGCCCTCGACGCCGAGCGTTTCCTCGCCGGCCTCGCGGACGAGGAGAAGGCCGAGCCCGAGAAGACCTCCGTCTGACCCCCATCCGCCCCACCGCACCAACCAGTTAAGGAGCCCGCCGTGGCCGGCACTCTCAAGCATGTGACCGACGATTCCTTCGAGCAGGACGTCCTCAAGAGCGACAAGCCCGTTCTGGTGGACTTCTGGGCCGCTTGGTGCGGCCCGTGCCGCCAGATCGCGCCGTCCCTCGAGGCGATCGCCGCCGAGTACGGCGACAAGATCGAGGTCGTCAAGCTGAACATCGACGAGAACCCGGGTACGGCCGCCAAGTATGGCGTCATGTCCATCCCGACCCTGAACGTGTACCAGGGTGGCGAGGTCGCCAAGACCATCGTCGGTGCGAAGCCGAAGGCCGCGATCGTCCGCGACCTTGAGGACTTCATCTCCGAGTGACGTTTCACGTGAAACACGAATGGGCCGACCTCCAGGGGTCGGCCCATTCGTTTGTCTAGAGCGGCCGGAGCACCGGCTCCTTCTGTACAGCCCCGAGGAGTCGGTCCAGTGCCATCTCCACGTCCTCCTTCCAGGAGAGCGTGGAGCGCAGCTCCAGCCTCAGCCGCGGGTACGTGGGATGAAACCGGACCGTCTTGAAGCCCACCGCGAGGAGATGGTCGGCGGGCAGCAGGCAGGCGGGTTCCTTCCAGCGGGCGTCTCCGAAGGCCTCGATCGCCTTGAAGCCCCGCCGCAGCAGATCCTTGGCGACCGTCTGCACCATCACCCGGCCCAGCCCCTGCCCCTGATAGCCCGGCATGATGAAGGCGGTCATCAGCTGCACGGAGTCGGGCGAGACGGGGCTCGTCGGGAATGCCGTCGAGCGGGGCACATAGGCCGGGGGAGCGTAGAGCACGAAGCCCACCGGCACGTCGTCGACGTACACGACCCTGCCGCAGGATCCCCAGTCCAGCAGGACGGCGGAGATCCAGGCTTCCTTCTCCAGGGCGGGTGTTCCGGCTTTTACCGCGGCTTCACCGCTGACTGGGTCCAACTCCCAGAAGACACACGTGCGACAGCGCTGGGGAAGGTCCTGAAGGTTGTCCAGCGTGAGCGGTACGAGCCGACGCCCCATGAAGGCTGTTCCTCGCTTCCTTCGCCCGCCGCGTCGCGGGCGGCCGTCAGAGCGCTTCGTTCCCTGAGCAGGCTGCCGACGAAGCCGCCGACTGCGCCCAGCCCCAGGCCCGCGCTCACCAATCCGGTGCGGCTCACCGTTCGCATGGCCCCTGCCTCTCCCCTCAGAGGTGCTGCCGGGTGGATGCGCCATACCCGAACGCATCGTATCCACGATGAGATTCCACCGATACCGCCTGAAAGCAAAGAGCGGGCTCTGTCCAGTAGACACCGGACACAGCCCGCCCCGGCGGCCGAGCGGGATCACCCCGCCCAGCCGGACACTCAGTCCTCCGACTCCTCGGAGTCGTCGTCCACCAGGCTCTTCTGCAGAACCGGTCCCTCTCCGGGAGCGAGGCTGCTGAGAATCCGCTCAAGGTCCTCCATCGACGCGAACTCGACGGTGATCTTGCCTTTCTTCTGGCCCAGGTCGACCTTCACCCGCGTCTCGAAGCGGTCCGAGAGGCGCGTCGCAAGGTCGGTCAAGGCCGGTGAGAGCCGGGTACCGGCCCGCGGGCCCTTCGAGCGCTGAGCCGTCTGGGGCCGAGACCCCATCAGGGTGACGATCTCCTCCACGGCTCGTACCGACAGGCCCTCGGCCACGATCCGGTGAGCCAGCCGGTCCTGCTCCTCCGAGTCGTCGACGGAGAGCAGCGCCCTCGCGTGACCGGCCGAGAGGACTCCGGCGGCCACCCGGCGCTGGACCGCCGGCGAGAGCTTCAGCAGGCGCAGGGTGTTGGAGACCTGGGGACGGGAACGGCCGATGCGGTCCGCCAGCTGGTCGTGCGTGCAGTTGAAATCCTTGAGCAGCTGGTCGTAGGCGGCTGCCTCTTCCAGTGGGTTCAGCTGGGCACGGTGCAGGTTCTCCAGAAGGGCGTCCAGGAGGAGCTTCTCGTCGTCCGTGGCCCGGACGATCGCCGGGATCGCCTCAAGCCCCGCCTCGCGGCAGGCCCGCCAACGCCGCTCGCCCATGATGAGCTCGTAGCGCGCCGGGCCGAGCTGCCGTACGACGACGGGCTGGAGGAGACCGACCTCCTTGATGGAGGTGACGAGCTCCTGCAGAGCGTCCTCGTCGAAGACCTCACGCGGCTGCCGCGGGTTCGGCTTGATGGAATCGAGGGGGAGCTCCGCGAAGTGGACTCCGATGGGCGGCTCAGGTGCCTCCAAGGCACCGTTCGTCGACGGGTCCTCGGTTTCATGTGAAACAGGCGGCAGCATGGCCACCTTCGCCGCGGCCACCCCACGGTCGGTGGTCAGCACCGGCACAGCGGCCGGGGACGTCGAAGAGCCGCCTCCCGTCGCGGCCGGAGCCACCGTCCTCTCCGTCGGGGCAGCAGGGATCAATGCGCCGAGACCACGACCCAAACCCCTCCGTCGCTCGCTCACTGGATCCCCTCCACCATGTTCAGGTCGCTCTGTGCGCCGATGTGCGCGTGTGTCGCGTCGTAGGAGACGCCGACACCCTTCAGCGCGATTTCTCGTGCCGCCTCAAGATAGGACAGGGCCCCGCTCGATCCTGGATCGTAGGTCAGCACCGTCTGTCCGTAGCTCGGTGCCTCGGAGATGCGGACCGAGCGGGGAATGCTCGTCCGCAGCACCTCGTCACCGAAGTGACTGCGCACCTCGTCCGCGACCTGGGACGCGAGACGCGTCCGGCCGTCGTACATGGTGAGCAGGATCGTCGATACATGCAGGTCGCGGTTGAGGTGTCCCCGCACCAGATCGACGTTACGCAGCAACTGCCCCAAGCCCTCCAGTGCGTAGTACTCGCACTGGATCGGGATGAGGACCTCCTGGCCAGCGACCAGCGCGTTGACCGTCAGCAGGCCGAGCGAGGGCGGGCAGTCGATGAGGATGTAGTCCAGCGGCTGCTCGTAGGCCTGGATCGCCCGCTGCAGTCGGCTCTCCCGCGCCACCAGGGACACCAGCTCGATCTCCGCACCGGCGAGATCGATCGTGGCGGGAGCACAGAAGAGACCCTCGACGTCGGGGACCGGCTGGACGACCTCGGAGAGAGGCCTGCTGTCGACCAGCACGTCGTAGATGGAAGGCACGTCGGCATGGTGGTCGATCCCCAGCGCTGTGGACGCGTTGCCCTGCGGGTCGAGGTCGACCACCAGAACACGGTTGCCATGCAGCGCCAGCGAAGCGGCAAGATTGACGGTCGTCGTCGTCTTGCCCACTCCGCCCTTCTGGTTGGCGACCACCATGACCCGGGTCTCCTCAGGACGCGGCAGACCCTCACCGGCGCGGCCCAGAGCCTCTACCGCCAGTTGGGCAGCACGACCGATCGGGGTGTCGTCCATCGGGGGCGGTGTTTCACGTGAAACATCCTCTCCCATCGACTCGGTACGGGGACCGGGGACCGGATCGGTCATCGGTCCCGCAATGTTGGCGTCGGACCGCAAGGATTCACTCTCCTCGACTTCAGGCTCGCAATGCACAGAGCCTCCCATGTCTTCGGGGTCGTGAACCAGCGAGGGCCGGTCTTCTGTGGATGAATCCACACCTGTGGACAACTCCGTGCCCCCCGCGAAGGGCCTACGGTCACGCGGAGTCACAGAACGGCCACGACTGATGATCCCATGCAGCAGTGAGCGACGTTTCACGTGAAACACGATGCCGAGCGCCCCTCGCAGGATGCGCTCGACACTCCGACGTGCGTACTTTTGGCAGCCTTAATACGTGTCGCTGGTCATCACAACGGATCAATGACGCGACACAGGAGGAGCCTGCCCCGCCCGGTTCAACGACGTCGACGCGTTCGCCCCGTCCGGGCCGCCTTCGCCCGCTTCGCCGCGAAACGCACACCGCCTGGGCTCTCGCCGACCTCGACCCGTACGACGGTGGAGAGGGGATCCACGACGCCTTCACCGACGTGCAGGATGGACGTCTCCACGGCACCGAGCTTGCTCAGTGCCGTGGACGCGCTCTTGAGCTCTTCCTCCGCGGTGTCGCCCTTGAGCGCGAGCATCTCCCCGTAGGGACGCAGCAGGGGAATGCCCCAGGTCGCCAGCCGGTCCAGGGGGGCCACGGCGCGTGCCGTCACCACGTGCACGGGTGTGAGCTTTCCCATGACCTCCTCGGCCCGCCCACGGACGACGGTCACATGGTCCAGGCCCAGCATCTCCACGACCTCGGTCAGGAAGGTCGTACGGCGCAGCAGGGGCTCCAGCAGCGTGATCTTCAGGTCCTCCCGGACGAGCGCCAGGGGGATACCGGGCAGGCCGGCGCCCGAGCCGACATCGCACACCGTCACCCCCTCGGGGACGACCTCGGAGAGCACCGCGCAGTTCAGCAGGTGCCGCTCCCACAGGCGAGGCACCTCGCGCGGACCGATCAGGCCGCGCTGCACGCCCGCCTCGGCGAGCAGCTCCGCGTATCGCACGGCGTCGGCGAATCGATCACCGAACACCTCACGGGCACGCTCGGGCGCGGGGGGAAGCTCCGCTGCCTCCGTCACGGGGGACCGTCCTTCCGTACCGCGTGGGCGCACCAGGCGCCGACGCCAGAACCACCAGAACTATCAGGCTGACAAAGTCCGGCCCCGTCTGCGCAACAGACGGGGCCGGAGGAACGTACGGACCGATCAGGCGGGAAGCACGACGACGAAGCGCTGCGGCTCCTCGCCCTCCGACTCGCTGCGCAGGCCGGCGGTCTTGATCGCGTCGTGCACGACCTTCCGCTCGAACGGCGTCATCGGCTTCAGCTTCACGGGCTCACCCGAGCTCCTGACCTCGGCCGCGGCCTTGGCACCCAGCTCGGAGAGCTCCTCGCGCTTCTTGGCGCGGTAGCCCGCGATGTCCAGCATCAGTCGGCTGCGGTCCCCGGTCTCCCGGTGCACGGCAAGGCGCGTGAGCTCCTGCAGGGCTTCCAGCACCTCGCCGTCGCGGCCGACCAGCTTCTGCAGGTCGCGGCCGCTCGCGTCACTGATGATCGATACAGCGGCGCGGTCGGCCTCGACGTCCATGTCGATGTCGCCGTCGAGATCGGCGATGTCGAGCAGACCCTCGAGGTAGTCCGCCGCGATCTCACCCTCCTGCTCCAGGCGGGTCAGGGTGTCTGCACCCTCGGCAGCGGCGGAGGTGGTGCCTTCCGTCACGGGATGGACTCCTTCTTACTTCTTGGACGGGGACTTGGGCCGCTGCGGGCCCTTGCGCTGTCCTGACTGGGCCTTGCTGCGGGAACCACCGGGCTTCTTGGCCGCGGCGGGCTTGGCGTCCTCCGGCTCGTCGGACTTGATCAGCGACGGGCCCTCGCCGGCTGCCTTGGCACTGCCGGACTGGCGCTGGGACTTGCTCTGCCGCTTGGGCTGCTGACGCTTGGGCGCGGCGGCGCTCGTGGGCGTACCGTCCTCGGTCTGGGACACGACCTGAGTCTCGCCCTTCACCACGGTGCCGTCGGCCTGGGCCGCGAGGCCCGCCTTGTTCAGGCCGTTGATGAACTTGCGCTCGAACTCGTTGCGGTCGCGGCCCTTGGCCACGATGGCCTTGACGATGGCCTTCTCGCCGCGGCCGCGCGTCTTGCCGTGGTGGGTGACGTGCTTGTACAGGCGCTCCAGATACGCGGCCTGCGCCGTGGAACCCGGAGTCGGGTTGTTGCGGATGACGTACATCTGCTGGCCCATGGTCCACACGTTGGTGGTCAGCCAGTAGACGAGAACACCGACCGGGAAGTTGATGCCGAAGACGGCGAACATGACGGGGAAGACGTACATCAGCATCTTCTGCTGCTGCATGAACGGCGTCTTCACGGTGGTGTCGACGTTCTTCGTCATCAGCTGACGCTGCGTGTAGAACTGCGAGGCCGACATCATGACGATCATGACCGCGGTCACGATGCGCACGGTGGTCAGAGAGGCGTCGAGGGCGGCGACGTCCGAGCCACTGTCGGTGAACTTCGCGGCCAGCGGGGCACCGAAGATGTGCGCCTTCTGCGCGCTGTCCAGCAGGCCCTGGTTGATGGAGCCGATGGTGTCGTTGTTCGCGATGCTGTTGAGCACGTGGTACAGGGCGAAGAAGAACGGCGACTGCGCCAGGATGGGAAGGCACGAGGAGAGCGGGTTGGTGCCCGTCTCCTTGTACAGCTTCATCATCTCTTCGGACTGACGCTGCTTGTCGTTCTTGTAGCGCTCCTGGATCTTCTTCATCTCGGGCTGCAGTGTCTGCATGGCCCGGGTCGCCTTGATCTGCTTCACGAAGAGCGGGATCAGGCAGATACGGATCAGGATCACCAGAGACACGATGGACAGGCCCCAGGCCCACCCGGTGTCATCGCCGAAGAGGGCGCCGTACACCGTGTGGAACTGGACGATGACCCAGGAGACAGGTGTCGTGATGAAGCTGAAGAAGCTGGCAATCGTGTCCACTAATCATGCTCCTTGGGCATGGGACGGGGTCTCTGCGGCCGGGCTCATAGGAGCCTGCCCCGAGGTGGCCGGTTCGGCGGAGGAGGGCCCGCCCCTGCGTGTACGCCAGGCGCCACGCAGCATTTCGTGCCACCGCGGACGCTTTCGCGGCGGGACATGGTCCACACCGCCAAGCGACCACGGATTGCACCGCAGGATGCGCCAGGCCGTGAGTCCCGTGCCCTTGATCGCACCATGCCGGTCGATGGCCTGGTACCCGTAGTGGGAGCACGACGGGTAGTACTTGCACACCGGCCCGAGCAGCGGGCTGATGGTCCACTGGTACAGCTTGATCAGCGCCAGCAGCGGGTACTTCATCGCGCGCCCCCTCCCAGCAGCCGCTCCAGGGCGGCATCCAGGTCTTGGGCCAGTTGTGCATGATCGGCGTCGCCCGCACCGGGCAACGCTCGTACGACTACCAGGCTACCGGGGGGCAAGGAGGCGACTCGATCGCGCATCAGGTGGCGAAGTTTGCGCTTCACCTTGTTGCGCACCACCGCACCGCCCACGGCCTTGCTCACGACGAAACCCGCACGCGTCAGGGGAGCGCTCTCCCCAGGCGCGTGCGGGTTCGTGGCACCGCTACGAAGGTGGACGACGAGAGTCGGGCGTCCTGCCCGACGCCCTCGTCGTACCGCGGTCGCGAAGTCCTCGCGCCGCCTCAGCCGGTTCTCGGTGGGCAGCACGATGTCATGACCTGACCGGAATCAGGCGGACAGGCTGGCGCGACCCTTGCCACGGCGGTTCGCGAGAATCGCGCGGCCGGCACGGGTACGCATCCGCAGGCGGAAGCCGTGGGTCTTGGCGCGGCGACGGTTGTTCGGCTGGAAGGTGCGCTTGCTCACTCGGGGGCTCCAGAGATCAATCGGGGTTTTCGGGGTGCCGTCCTGGCTGTCACCGTGCGCCCACGAGTAGCTCGCGTCACGCCCGAGTGCACCGCTGACCGATCATCCAAATGATCTGTGCCCATCGGAGGCAGGCGGCAGCAGCCATCGACAACTCGACCTCGTTACGGTACGCGCGGCTGCGCCATCCGGTCAAACCAGCGGTCACCAGGAGACACTATCCACAGCCTGGGGACAACAACTTGAACCGCAGCCGTCGCCCTGACTACCGTGGCTGGACTCCGATTCGTTCCCTTGTAACTGCCCCACCCCATTTGAATCCCGATCCGTCCCGAACCACACGTTCGTGGGACCCGTGAGAAAGCGTGCCCTGTGGCTGACGTACCTGCCGATCTTGCCGCAGTGTGGCCACGAGTACTGGAGCAGCTCCTCGGTGAAGGGCGCGGGCAGGGGGTCGAAGGCAAGGACGAACACTGGATCCGGCGCTGCCAGCCGCTCGCGCTCGTGGCGGACACCGCCCTGCTCGCCGTACCGAACGAATTTGCGAAGGGCGTGCTCGAAGGTCGCCTCGCCCCTGTCGTCAGCGAAACGCTGAGCCGCGAGTGCGGGCGTCCGATCCGCATCGCGATCACCGTCGACGACTCCGCCGGCGAACCCGCGCCGAGCCCTCCGCCCCGGTCCCAGCAGCGCTACGAGGAGCCCGAGCTCCCCTCCGGCCAGTACGAGAGCTACGGCCGCCACCGTGCCGACGACCCAAGGCCGGGCCGTTCCGACCAGCATGGCCCCCAGGGCGACCACAACTCCCGGCCGGACCAGCTCCCGACCGCTCGCCCCGCCTACCCGTCGGAGTACCAGCGCCCCGAGCCCGGCGCCTGGCCGCGCCCGCCGCAGGACGAGTACAGCTGGCAGCAGCAGCGACTCGGCTTTCCCGAGCGCGACCCGTACGCCTCGCCGTCCCAGGACAACTACGGCCCGCCGTCACAGGACTCGTACGGCGCTCCTTCCCAGGACTCGTACTCCCAGGACTACCGCCCGCAGTCCATGGAGCGCCCGCCCTACGACAGCCAGCGCCCCACCTACGACCAGCGACCGGACTACGGTCGCCACCGCGCCGACGAGGACCAGCGCGACGCCCGCCGCGAACGGCCCGAGCCGGGTTCCGGCTCCGGGCACGTGCACCGTGGCGGCCCCGTCGGTTCGCGTCTGCCCACCACCGGTGCCCCCGGCCCGCTGGCCGCACAGCCCGCGCCGGCGACCGGGCCGGGTGAGCCGACCGCACGGCTGAACCCGAAATACCTCTTCGACACGTTCGTCATCGGCGCCTCCAACCGCTTCGCGCACGCGGCCGCGGTGGCCGTCGCCGAGGCACCCGCGAAGGCGTACAACCCCCTCTTCATCTACGGGGAGTCGGGACTCGGCAAAACGCATCTTCTGCACGCGATCGGGCACTACGCGCGCAGCCTCTACCCGGGGACGCGCGTCCGTTACGTGAGCTCGGAGGAGTTCACCAACGAGTTCATCAACTCCATCCGCGACGGCAAGGGCGACAGCTTCCGCAAGCGCTACCGCGAGATGGACATCCTGCTCGTCGACGACATCCAGTTCCTGGCGGACAAGGAGTCGACGCAGGAGGAGTTCTTCCACACCTTCAACACGCTCCACAACGCGAACAAGCAGATCGTGCTCTCCAGCGACCGGCCGCCCAAGCAGCTGGTGACCCTGGAGGACCGGCTGAGGAACCGTTTCGAGTGGGGCCTGATCACCGACGTCCAGCCGCCCGAGCTGGAGACGCGCATCGCGATCCTGCGCAAGAAGGCGGTCCAGGAGCAGCTCAACGCCCCGCCGGAGGTACTGGAGTTCATCGCCTCCCGGATCTCGCGCAACATCCGCGAGCTGGAGGGCGCGCTGATCCGGGTGACGGCGTTCGCGTCGCTCAACCGGCAGCCCGTGGACCTGGGCCTCACGGAGATCGTCCTCAAGGACCTCATCCCCGGCGGCGAGGACTCGGCCCCCGAGATCACCTCCACGGCCATCATGGGCGCGACCGCCGACTACTTCGGCCTCACGGTCGAGGACCTGTGCGGCACCTCGCGGGGGCGTGCGCTGGTGACCGCCCGGCAGATCGCCATGTACCTGTGCCGCGAACTGACGGACCTCTCCCTGCCGAAGATCGGCGCGCTGTTCGGCGGCCGCGACCACACGACGGTCATGCACGCGGACCGCAAGATCCGCAATCTGATGGCCGAACGCCGCTCCATCTACAACCAGGTCACCGAGCTGACGAACCGCATCAAGAACGGCTGACACAGCCGCTCGTACGCGCTGAGGGCGCCCCGGGACGTGTTCCCGAGGGCGCCCTCAGCGGTTTTCGGGGGCCCTGAGCCGCCCCGATCGGAGTCCGGGCCGGCCCGATCGAGGCGTGGGCCGGGTCAGATCGGGGTCTGGGCCGGGTCGGACCGGCGTCCGGGCCGCGTCCGAAGCGAGATCTGCTGTTCGATTACCTGCGACGTTACGGCCTCTCTCCACAGATTCGGCGACTTTCTTCCTTCCACATCCTGGGGACTGGGAAGTTGTCCAGATCGTGTCCACAGGGGACTCTGGTGAAAGACCATCAGAGCTGGTCAGGTGGCTGTGGATCGGTGGACGAAAGATCTCCACAGGCTGTGGACAGAGAAATGATCCACAGCCTGTGCACCGAGTTGTCCACCGGCCGCCCACAGGCTGAGGCCGGTTGTCCCCAGCGATCCCCGGCTTCTCCACACCGCTGTCCACTGTTCGGCAACGTGACGCGCCTCCTCACCGGGTCGAGTGAAAGGCGTCACACGAAGGTGCCGGGTTGGGCTGTGGGAAACGTGGGTAAAGCTGGGGACGGTGCTGGGGAGAAGTAGCCCAAGGCTGTGCATGGAGTGTGCAGAACTTTCCGTTCTCCACAGAAGAGCCCGGTTGTCCACCGCCGTCGCCCACAGGGGCAGTGGACAAAATTCCTGCCCTGAGCTGGGAAAACGGGGTTATCCACGGTATCCACAGCCCCTACTACTACTCCCAACTAGAGAGAGCTGGGAATCCGTTTCGAAGTGGGTCCTGTGCACAACTCGCTGTCCGGCTCCCGACTGCCCCTCGTCACGACTTGACCCCGAGAGGCACCTACTGTCAGTGCCGTGCGTCAGACTGTTCCCCGGTGTCCTTCCCGTCACAGGGACCGACGACACCGAGACAGACGACGAAGCCAGGCAGGCCGAGAAGCGCCGGCAACAGCAGGAGGCGGCAACAGTGAAGATCCGGGTGGAACGCGACGTACTCGCGGAGGCAGTGGCCTGGGCGGCACGCAGCCTCCCGGCCCGTCCGCCGGCGCCTGTCCTCGCCGGCCTTCTGCTGAAGGCCGAGAACGGCCAGCTGAGCCTGTCCAGCTTCGACTACGAGGTCTCGGCGCGGGTGTCCGTGGACGCGGAGGTCGAGGAGGAGGGCACGGTGCTGGTCTCCGGCCGCCTCCTCGCCGACATCTGCCGCGCTCTCCCCAACCGCCCGGTGGAGATCTCCACAGACGGTGTACGGGCCACGGTGGTCTGCGGCTCCTCCCGGTTCACACTCCACACACTGCCTGTGGAGGAGTACCCGGCGCTGCCGCAGATGCCGAACGCGACGGGCACCGTCCCCGGCGAGGTCTTCGCCGCGGCCGCCGCCCAGGTCGCCATCGCCGCCGGCCGTGACGACACGCTGCCCGTCCTCACCGGTGTCCGCATCGAGATCGAGGGCGACACGGTCACGCTGGCGTCCACCGACCGCTACCGCTTCGCGGTCCGTGAGTTCCTGTGGAAGCCGGAGAACCCGGAGGCGTCCGCGGTCGCCCTGGTGCCCGCCAAGACGCTCCTGGACACCGCCAAGGCCCTCACAAGCGGCGACAGCGTCATCCTGGCGCTGTCCGGCGGAGGCTCGGGCGAGGGCCTGATCGGTTTCGAGGGCGCGGGCCGTCGCACGACCACGCGTCTGCTGGAGGGCGACCTCCCGAAGTACCGCTCGCTGTTCCCGACCGAGTTCAACAGCGTCGCCGTGATCGAGACCGCCCCCTTCGTGGAGGCCGTCAAGCGTGTGGCCCTGGTTGCCGAGCGCAACACCCCGGTGCGGCTCAGCTTCGAGCAGGGCGTGCTCATCCTGGAGGCCGGTTCGAGCGACGACGCACAGGCTGTGGAGCGGGTCGACGCCCAGCTGGAGGGCGACGACGTGTCGATCGCCTTCAACCCGACCTTCCTGCTGGACGGCCTGAGTGCCATCGACTCCCCCGTGGCCCAGCTGTCCTTCACGACGTCCACGAAGCCGGCACTGCTCAGCGGCAAGCCGGCCCTGGACGCCGAGGCGGACGAGGCCTACAAGTACCTGATCATGCCGGTGCGCCTCAGCGGCTGACCGGGCCCGTCAGAGAACCCGCAGGTCGGGGTATGCGTATGAGCGCGTATGCCCACAGATGTGCGCGAGCGTCCGGGTTTAGGCTCGGACGCAGGTACGAAAGTGCCGCGGTACGGAAGTGCCGTCACGTCACGTCGCAAACCTAAGGAACAACTGATGGAGCTCGGTCTCGTCGGCCTCGGCAAGATGGGCGGCAACATGCGCGAGCGGATCCGCCGCGCAGGCCACACCGTCATCGGATACGACCGCAACCCGGACGTCGCCGATGTCCACAGCCTCGCCGAGCTTGTGGGCAAGCTCAAGGGCCCGCGGGTGGTCTGGGTGATGGTCCCGGCCGGTGCCGCGACCCAGTCGACCGTCGACGAGCTCGCGGAGCTGCTGGAGCCCGGCGACGTCGTCGTGGACGGCGGGAACTCCCGCTGGACGGACGACGAGAAGCACGCGGAGGAGCTGGCCGCCAAGGGCATCGGTTTCGTCGACTGCGGTGTCTCCGGCGGCGTCTGGGGCCTGGAGAACGGCTACGCGCTGATGTACGGCGGCGACGCGGAGAACGTCGCCAAGGTGCGGCCGGTCTTCGACGCCCTCAAGCCGGAGGGCGACCTGGGCTCGGTGCACGCCGGCAAGGTCGGTGCGGGCCACTTCGCGAAGATGGTCCACAACGGCATCGAGTACGCGATGATGCAGGCCTATGCCGAGGGCTGGGAACTCCTGGAGAAGGTCGGCTCCGTGACCGACGTCCGGGAGGTCTTCCGTTCCTGGCAGCAGGGCACGGTGATCCGCTCCTGGCTCCTCGACCTCGCGGTGAACGCCCTCGACGAGGACGAGCACCTGGACAGGCTGAAGGGTTTTGCCCAGGACTCCGGCGAGGGACGCTGGACCGTGGAAGCCGCCATCGACAACGCCGTGCCGCTGCCCGCGATCACGGCCTCCCTCTTCGCGCGGTTCGCGTCGCGCCAGGAGGACTCGCCGCAGATGAAGATGATCGCCGCGCTGCGGAACCAGTTCGGCGGCCACGCGGTCGAGAAGAAGTAATCCACAGGGCTGCACAGCAGTCCACAGCTGCAGTCCATGGCTGTAGTCCCACAGCCCACGGGCTGCAGTCCACGAGCTGCGGTCCAGAAGTCGCAGTCCACGAGCCGGGGGAGGTCACGCACGACCATGCACGTCACGCATCTGTCGCTGGCCGACTTCCGCTCGTACGCCCGGGTCGAGGTCCCGCTAGACCCGGGCGTCACCGCCTTCGTCGGCCCGAACGGGCAGGGCAAGACGAACCTGGTCGAGGCCATCGGCTACCTCGCCACCCTCGGCAGCCACCGCGTCTCCTCGGACGCGCCCCTGGTCCGCATGGGCGCCGACCGCGCGGTGATCCGGGCCCAGGTCAGGCAGGGCGAGCGGCAGCAGCTGGTCGAGCTGGAGCTGAACCCCGGCCGGGCCAACCGGGCCCGCATCAACAGATCCTCGCAGGTCAGACCGCGTGACGTGCTGGGGATCGTACGGACTGTGCTGTTCGCGCCCGAGGACCTGGCACTGGTCAAGGGCGATCCCGGTGAGCGGCGCCGGTTCCTCGACGAGCTGATCACGGCACGCTCGCCGCGCATGGCCGGCGTTCGTTCCGACTACGAGCGCGTCCTCAAGCAGCGCAACACGCTGCTGAAGTCGGCCGCGCTCGCCCGTCGGCACGGCGGCCGTTCCATGGACCTGTCCACCCTCGACGTCTGGGACCAGCATCTCGCGCGCGTGGGTGCCGAGCTGCTCGCCCAGCGCCTCGACCTGGTCGCGGCGATCCAGCCGCTCGCCGACAAGGCGTACGAGCAGCTGGCCCCCGGCGGCGGCCCCGTCGCGCTGGAGTACAGGCCGTCCGCGCCGGGTGAGGCGCACACGCGCGAGGACCTCTACGAGCAGCTCATGGCCGCGCTGGCCGAGGCGCGCAAGCAGGAGATCGAACGAGGGGTGACCCTCGTCGGGCCGCACCGGGACGAACTGCTGCTCAAGCTCGGCCAGTTGCCCGCGAAGGGGTACGCCTCGCACGGCGAGTCGTGGTCGTACGCGCTGGCGTTGCGTCTGGCGTCGTACGACCTGCTCAGGGCGGAGGGCAACGAGCCCGTGCTCGTCCTGGACGACGTGTTCGCCGAGTTGGACACTCGTCGCCGCGAGCGCCTGGCCGAACTGGTCGCGCCGGGCGAGCAGGTCCTGGTGACGGCCGCGGTCGACGACGACGTACCGCATGTACTGACGGGGACGCGGTACACCGTGTCGGACGGGACGGTGGAGCGCGCATGAGCACCGAAGACGGGCCGGTCCCCGGCAAGCAGCCCGAACCCTCCGGCGTCGACCTCGCGCGCGTGGCGTTGCGCGCGGCGAAGGAGCAGGCACGCGCGCGTGGGGACGCGGTGCAGCAGAAGAAGCAGGCGCGTCGCGGCGGTCTGCGCTCCGGCGCGCGCGCCGATGGACGTGATCCCATGGCGCTGGGCGCAGCGATCAACCGGCTGATCACCGAGCGCGGCTGGGAGGCGCCGGCCGCGGTGGGCGGAGTGATGGGCCGCTGGCCGCAGATCGTCGGCGAGGACCTGGCCAAACACTGCGAGCCGGAGAAGTACGACGAGGACGAGCGGGTCCTGATCGTCCGATGCGACTCCACGGCGTGGGCGACGAACCTGCGTCTGCTCGCCCCGCAGCTGGTCGCGCGGCTGAACGAGGACCTGGGCCAGGGCGCGGTGAAGCTGATCAAGGTGCAGGGTCCTGGCGGCCCGCCGCGCCGCTACGGCCCGCTGCGCGCCCCCGGCAGTACGGGACCGGGCGACACCTACGGATGACGTGCGCACCCGTGGGTGACCGGCCGCGGCCCTCGGTGAGTGGCCGTGTCCGAGAGTGATGGACTTCACAACCGCAGATCCCGCGTGATCGCTTCGCGTCGCTGCACGCGGTGGCGAATCCCGACGTGACTCCCAAGTAGCCACGGGTTGACAGCCCGAAGCGCTGAGTGCCTGCGTGAGCCTCTTTGAGCCCCGTTCCGTATATGGGGACCCGGCAGATGCCGGTTGAGGGCGGCACATGCGGACTCAGGTACCGGCAAACCCCCATCACTGTCGGCGCTACCGGTAGACTGGAAGCTAATCCCGCCCCAAACGTGGGGACCGTCCGGGAAAAGCTGAGCAACGCTGATCAAGGCTTAACAACGCAACATGCCGCAGCCGCTCCGGCAACCCGCCGACGAGCCCGGCTCGTGCTGTGCCAGAAAGGGCGCTTCGTGGCCGATTCCGGCAACCCCAACGAGAACATCCTGTCCACCGAGGCCCCGGCCGTTGCCGAGGCCTCAGCAGTGGCCACGGCGTACGACGCCAGCGCCATCACCGTCCTCGAGGGCCTGGACGCGGTCCGCAAGCGACCCGGTATGTACATCGGCTCGACAGGTGAGCGTGGACTTCACCACCTCGTGTACGAGGTCGTAGACAACTCGGTCGACGAGGCGCTGGCCGGCCACGCGGACACCATCGATGTGACGATCCTCGCCGACGGCGGCGTCCGGGTCGTCGACAACGGCCGTGGCATCCCGGTGGGCATCGTCGCCTCCGAGGGCAAGCCGGCCCTCGAGGTCGTGCTGACCGTGCTGCACGCGGGCGGCAAGTTCGGCGGCGGCGGCTACGCGGTCTCCGGTGGTCTGCACGGCGTGGGCGTCTCCGTCGTGAACGCGCTGTCGTCGAAGGTCGCCGTCGAGGTCAAGACCGACGGGTACCGCCACACGCAGGACTACAAGATGGGCGTCCCCACGGCGCCGTTGGTCAAGCACGAGGCCACGGACGAGACCGGTACGGCGGTCACCTTCTGGGCCGACAGCGACATCTTCGAGACCACCGAGTACTCCTTCGAGACGCTCTCGCGGCGTTTCCAGGAGATGGCGTTCCTCAACAAGGGCTTGACGATCAAGCTCACCGACGAGCGCGAGTCGGCGAAGGCCACCTCCGGGGCGGACGAGGCGGGCGCGGACGAGACCGCCGACGTCAAGACCGTCACGTACCACTACGAGGGCGGCATCGTCGACTTCGTGAAGTACCTCAACTCCCGCAAGGGAGAGGCGGTACACCCGACGGTGATCGACCTCGAGGCCGAGGACAAGGACAAGAGCCTGTCCCTCGAAGTCGCGATGCAGTGGAACAGCGGTTACACCGAGGGCGTCTACTCCTTCGCGAACATCATCCACACGCACGAGGGCGGTACCCACGAAGAGGGCTTCCGCGCGGCGCTCACCAACCTGATCAACAAGTACGCGCGCGACAAGAAGCTGCTGCGCGAGAAAGACGACAACCTCACGGGTGACGACATCCGCGAGGGTCTGACGGCGATCATCTCGGTGAAGCTCAGCGAGCCGCAGTTCGAGGGCCAGACCAAGACCAAGCTGGGCAACACGGAGGCCAAGACCTTCGTGCAGAAGGCGGTCTACGAGCACCTGAACGACTGGCTGGACCGCAACCCGAACGAGGCGGCGGACATCGTCCGCAAGGGCATCCAGGCGGCCACCGCGCGCGTGGCGGCCCGCAAGGCCAGGGACCTCACGCGGCGCAAGGGCCTCCTCGAGACGGCCTCCCTGCCGGGCAAGCTCTCCGACTGCCAGTCGAACGACCCCGTCAAGTGCGAGATCTTCATCGTCGAGGGTGACTCCGCCGGCGGCTCGGCCAAGTCCGGCCGAAACCCGGAGTACCAGGCGATCCTCCCGATCCGCGGCAAGATCCTGAACGTGGAGAAGGCCAGGATCGACAAGATCCTGCAGAACCAGGAGATCCAGGCGCTGATCTCGGCCTTCGGCACCGGAGTCCACGAGGACTTCGACATCGAGAAGCTGCGCTATCACAAGATCATCCTGATGGCGGACGCCGACGTCGACGGCCAGCACATCAACACCCTGCTGCTGACCTTCCTGTTCCGCTTCATGCGCCCGCTGGTCGAGGCCGGGCACGTGTTCCTGTCGCGTCCCCCGCTCTACAAGATCAAGTGGGGCAAGGACGACTTCGAGTACGCGTACTCCGACCGCGAGCGCGACGCCCTGATCGAACTCGGCCGCCAGAACGGCAAGCGCATCAGGGACGACTCGGTGCAGCGCTTCAAGGGTCTCGGCGAGATGAACGCCGAGGAGCTGCGCATCACGACGATGGACCAGGAGCACCGCGTCCTCGGCCAGGTCACCCTCGACGACGCCGCCCAGGCCGACGACCTGTTCTCGGTCCTCATGGGCGAGGACGTCGAGGCGCGCCGCCAGTTCATCCAGCGCAACGCCAAGGACGTCCGCTTCCTCGACATCTGAGTCGGTCTCAGCTGACCGCACCAGGAAGGATCTTCACCAGCAATGGCCGACGAGAACACCCCCCTCATCCCCGAAGCGGGCGGCGAGATCGCCCAGCGTGTCGAGCCCGTCGGGCTCGAGACGGAGATGCAGCGCTCGTACCTCGACTACGCGATGTCCGTCATCGTCTCGCGTGCGCTGCCCGACGTCCGGGACGGTCTCAAGCCCGTTCACCGCCGCGTCCTGTACGCCATGTACGACGGCGGCTACCGGCCCGAGAAGGGCTTCTACAAGTGTGCCCGTGTCGTCGGCGACGTCATGGGCAACTACCACCCGCACGGCGACTCCTCGATCTACGACGCGCTGGTCCGCCTGGCGCAGCCGTGGTCGATGCGGATGCCGCTGGTGGACTCCAACGGCAACTTCGGCTCTCCGGGCAACGACCCCGCGGCCGCCATGCGGTACACCGAGTGCAAGCTGGCGCCGCTGTCGATGGAGATGGTCCGTGACATCGACGAGGAGACCGTCGACTTCACGGACAACTACGACGGCCGCTCCCAGGAGCCGACCGTCCTGCCGGCCCGCTTCCCGAACCTGCTGATCAACGGCTCGGCCGGTATCGCGGTCGGCATGGCGACCAACATCCCGCCGCACAACCTGCGGGAGGTCGCGGCCGGCGCCCAGTGGTGCCTGGAGAACCCGGAGGCCACGCACGAGGAGCTGCTCGACGCCCTGATCGAGCGCATCAAGGGCCCCGACTTCCCGACCGGCGCCCTGGTGGTGGGCCGCAAGGGCATCGAGGAGGCCTACCGCACGGGCCGCGGCTCGATCACCATGCGCGCGGTCGTCGAGGTCGAGGAGATCCAGAACCGCCAGTGTCTGGTGATCACGGAGCTGCCGTTCCAGGTCAACCCCGACAACCTCGCGCAGAAGATCGCCGACCTGGTGAAGGACGGCAAGGTCGGCGGCATCGCGGACGTCCGCGACGAGACGTCGTCCCGTACGGGCCAGCGTCTGGTCATCGTCCTGAAGAGGGACGCGGTCGCCAAGGTCGTTCTGAACAATCTCTACAAGCACACCGAACTGCAGTCGAACTTCAGCGCCAACATGCTGGCGCTGGTCGACGGTGTGCCGCGCACGCTCTCGCTGGACGCGTTCATCCGGCACTGGGTGACGCACCAGATCGAGGTCATCGTCCGGCGTACGAAGTTCCGGCTGCGCAAGGCCGAGGAGCGGGCGCACATCCTGCGCGGTCTGCTGAAGGCTTTGGACGCCATCGACGAGGTCATCGCGCTGATCCGGCGCAGTGACACCGTCGAGATCGCGCGCACGGGCCTGATGGAGCTCCTGGAGATCGACGAGATCCAGGCGAACGCCATCCTGGAGATGCAGCTGCGGCGACTGGCAGCCCTGGAGCGCCAGAAGATCATCCAGGAGCACGACGAACTCCTGGCGAAGATCACCGAGTACAACGCGATCCTCGCCTCCCCGGTCCGCCAGCGCGGCATCGTCAGCGCGGAACTCGCCGCGATCGTCGAGAAGTTCGGCGACGACCGCAAGACCATGCTGGTGCCCTACGACGGCGACATGTCCATGGAGGACCTGATCGCCGAGGAGGACATCGTCGTCACGGTCACGCGCGGTGGCTACGTCAAGCGCACCAAGACCGTCGACTACCGCGCCCAGAAGCGCGGCGGCAAGGGCGTGCGCGGCGCGAAGCTCAAGGAAGACGACATCGTCGACCACTTCTTCGTGTCCACCACGCACCACTGGCTGCTGTTCTTCACCAACAAGGGCCGGGTCTACCGGGCGAAGGCGTACGAGCTTCCGGACGCCGGGCGTGACGCGCGTGGACAGCACGTGGCCAACCTGCTGGCCTTCCAGCCGGACGAGGCGATCGCCGAGATCCTCGCGATCCGTACCTACGAGGTGGCGCCGTACCTGGTGCTGGCCACGAAGGGCGGCCTGGTCAAGAAGACGCCTCTGAAGGATTACGATTCGCCGCGTTCCGGTGGTGTCATCGCGATCAACCTCCGCGAGACGGAGGCCGGTTCGGACGACGAACTGATCGGAGCCGAACTTGTTTCGGCCGAAGATGATCTGCTTCTGATCAGCAAGAAGGCTCAATCGATCAGGTTCACCGCCACGGACGACGCACTGCGTCCCATGGGGCGTGCCACCTCGGGCGTAAAGGGCATGAGCTTCCGCGAGGGCGACGAGCTGCTCTCGATGAATGTTGTTCGACCCGGTACGTTCGTGTTCACTGCTACGGACGGCGGGTACGCGAAGCGGACCAACGTCGACGAGTACCGCGTCCAGGGTCGCGGCGGCCTCGGCATCAAGGCCGCCAAGATCGTGGAGGATCGTGGATCGCTCGTCGGTGCGCTGGTGGTCGAGGAGACCGACGAGATCCTCGCCATCACGCTCTCGGGCGGCGTGATTCGTACGCGAGTCAGCGGAGTCAGGGAGACGGGCCGTGACACCATGGGCGTCCAACTGATCAACCTGGGCAAGCGCGATGCCGTGGTCGGCATCGCACGTAACGCCGAGGCGGGGCGCGAGGCGGAGGAAGTCGACGGCGACGTGGCCGTCGACGAGACCGCCGAGGTTGCCGCGATCATCGGCACGGACGAGGGCGAGGCGCCCTCGTCCGAGTAGGCGAGGAGTGAGTCATCGTGAGCGGAGCCACGGGCGCCGGTTCGGTCGGTACCTCAGCCGGTAATTCTGCCGGCAAGGAAACGGACGGCGGCGGCCGTGGCTCCGCCGCGAATGCAACAGACTCGCACATGACGGGCGCGGGCACGCCAGACCCGCAAGCGACAGATCCGCACACGACCAACCTGCAGGCGATCAAGTCCCCCGGGACCGGGTCGCCCTCGCCCGACACGCATGGATCCCAGGGGGGAACTGTGACGGACACCCGAGGTCCGCAGGCCCAGCGGCCCGCCACCGGCGCGGGCCAGGCCACGGCCGCTCCGGGCGCCCAGCCTCAGCCGCAGCCGTCGGCCCAGCCGGCGCCGCCCGAGGCGACCTCCCCGCTGCCCGGGGAGCGGCAGCCGCAGCAGCCCGCCGGGCCGTACCACCCGCCGCAGGCCTACGCCTCGCAGGCGGGCCCGGCGAGTGCCGTACGCCGCCCCCGCACCGGCGCGCGCACCACGCCCCGCACCCGCAAGGCGCGCCTGCGGGTGTCGAAGGCCGACCCGTGGTCCGTGATGAAGGTCAGCTTCCTGCTCTCCATCGCGCTGGGCATCTGCACGATCGTCGCGGCAGCCGTGCTGTGGATGGTCATGGACGCGATGGGCGTCTTCTCGACGGTCGGCGGCACGATTTCGGAGGCCACCGGCTCGAACGAGTCGAACGGCTTCGACCTCCAGTCGTTCCTGTCGCTCCCGAACGTCCTGACGTTCACGGCGATCATCGCGGTCATCGACGTCGTCCTGGCGACCGCCCTCGCGACCCTCGGCGCGTTCATCTACAACCTCTCCGCGGGCTTCGTCGGTGGCGTCGAGCTGACGCTGGCGGAGGACGAGTGAGTTTGCCGTCCGACGCCTGCTGACGGTCACCGGATACCGATTTTGGGACTGCCCGCGTCGTGCGCTAATCTTCAGGGGTCAGCGCGCGGGACACACCCCGCAGAGCGCGGCGGGGCTATAGCTCAGTTGGTTAGAGCGCATCCCTGATAAGGATGAGGCCACAGGTTCAAATCCTGTTAGCCCCACCAGCACGAAGGCCCCCAACCGGTCATGGTTGGGGGCCTTTGCCGTTCACCGGATCCTCGCTGGTCGGAGTGAGGGCCTCAGGGCCGGCGTGCAGGGACAGGCTGTTGCGGTGGCCAGGGTTGGTTCCGGCCGGCGCCAGCAGTCGAGCCCCGACCGCGGGGCGGTCGGGGCTCGGTGTGTTCTTGGGGCGTACGCAAGTTCGCCGTTACGTCAGTGTGCCGGGTTGGAGTGTGCGGTCAGCGTCGGAGAGGGGCTGCCGGGGCCGCGTCCGGACCGCTCTCGGTGCTCGACTCCGCACTCGCGTCCACTTCCGTGTCCGTGTCCGCTTCCGTGTCCGTCGAGGGGCGGTGGCGGCAGCTGGGGGTCTTGCCGTGGGCCTCGGCGTGGATGCGCTGTTTCATCGTGGGGGGCAGGGCCCTGGTGCAGGACCAGGACCAGAGGGGCGTCGCCGGTGTCGTCGTCGTGGGCGCGGTGCTGTTGCGGGTCTTCTCGGTCTGCGGTACGGCCGCGGCGGCGGTCGTCGTGATCAGGCCGAGCGTCGTGCACAGTGCCAGGAAGGCGGTGACGATGGCGGTCCACAGCTTCATGACCTTGTTGTTCCGGGCCATGGCCCCTCACTTTCGGGTTGGGCGATTTGCGTACTTTCCTCATCATGTGTATGGGGGCCGTGAAGTGGTGGACCGACGCCCGTGGCGCGGCGATGTTCTGATGAACACCACTCGGATGGGTGCAAGAGGGTCGAAAATGAGGGAATACGGGATAAGAGGGGTCGAAATCACCCTTCGTGAGGGTGCGATCACCCTCTGATCGGAGCGCCCGGGTCCGCTTCTATTGCGGTGTCCGGGACGGGAGTTGAGGGCCCGACGTAGGTCACTGATCGGTCTCGGTCGGTGTGTATAGTCGGGCGCCAGAAGTCCCCTACGTCAACGAAAGACGAGGTCGCGCGGTGAAGAAGCTTCTCCTGGTCGCACTGGCCGCCATCGGCGGGCTCCTCGTGTACCGCCAGATCCAGGCGGATCGCGCCGAGCAGGATCTGTGGACGGAGGCGACTGACTCCGTGCCCACGGGTTCCTGAGTACCGACAAGCGAATCTGAACAGACCCCGGCCGCCTCGCGGTCGGGGTTTTGTGTTGCGAGTCGGGTGTTTCGGACGCTCGTACGGATTGCACGGATGGCGTGCCGCGCGGCGGGGCAGGATGGGCCCCGGTCCCGGTCCGGAGTTCGACGAGGGGTGGCGCGTGATGGGGCGGCGTACGGCGTGGTGGCGGGCGGCGACACGGCGCGGTCGTGGAGCCGTCGTGCGGGCGGCCGCCGTGGGCACGCTGCTGGGAGTCGCGGCGGCGCTGAGCGGTCCGCCCGCGTGGGCGGCCGGGGCACCGGGCTCGTACGCCTTCGACGAGGACGCTCGGTCGGTCTCGGGCGAAACGAGCACTGCGGACGCCGAACGCCTGGAACCCGGTACGACGTACCGCAGCTCCCTCCCGGCCACCGGTGAGCAGTTCTACCGTCTCGAACTCGACGCCACGTCGAACGTGTACGTCTCCGTCACGGCCGTCCCTCCCCCGGGTACGGAGGTCTCCGCCGGCGACGGCGTCAAGGTGACGGTCCAGGACGCCGACAGCCACACCTGCTCCGTCGACACCGTCAGCATCGGTGCCGGCCGCAGTGCCCGTCCCCTCACGGCCCTGGGCGAGCGCGAGGCCTCGCGCCGCGGGTCCGTGTGCAAGGAGGCCGGCACCTACTACCTGCTCGTCGAACGGGTCCAGAGGGCGACGGGTTCCTCCCCGTTCTCCCTGGAGCAGTGGGGCCTGGAGCTCGCTCCCGTACGGGAACCGCGACTCGAGCAGGCCGGTGCGACGAGCGCGCCCGAGGTCTGGGACTCCGCCTCGCCCGCGCCCCCCGGCGGTGAACCAGAGCGCCGAAAGGGCGGTGCGGGCTTCGGCGCGGCGACGTCCGTGGCGCAGGGCGTCTGGCTCGACGACGTCCGACCCGGCCAGACCCTCTTCTACGCGGTGCCCGTGGACTGGGGCCAGCAGCTCTACGCCACCGCCGAACTGGGCAGCGTGAGCGGCGACACCGACTTCGTGCCCAGCGCGCTGACGCTGTCCCTCTACAACCCCGTGCGCGGCCACGTCGACGACGACGGGGTCGGCTACGACGGCAGTCAGAAGTCGGCGGCGCTCAGACCACTGCCACCGGTCGCGTACGCCAATCGCTTTGCGGTCTCCGACCACGTCAGCGGCATGCGGTTCGCCGGTTCGTACTACCTGGTCGTCCATCTCGCGGCCCACATGGCCGACGGCGTCGGCGACGGCCCCTTCGACGTGACCCTGCGCCTGCGGGTCACACACACGGCGGAGGCCGGTCCTGCGTACTCGGGGCCCTCCCAGCCGCGGGACGTCTTCCAGGCCACAGCCCAGGAGCGGGAGACAGCGGCCTCGGACACCGGGGAGACGGCTGCTACAGGCGGGGACACCGTGATGAAGGTGATTGCGGTGGCGGGCATCGGCGGCGGGACCGCGGTACTGATGGTGCTTGGGGTGTGGATGGGGCTGGGGCGTAGGCGGGGGCGAGCCGGGGCCTGGTGAGGGGCGCGACCCGAGTCGGGGGATCGGCGGGGCGTGGCGGCGGCATGACGCCGCCTGGGTGAGCCGGCGGCCCCCGGCCGGTGAAGGGCCCGGTGCCCGACAGCGCGGGTGGTGAGGGCTCGGTACGGCCGAGGGTGAATCAGATTCGGGTCACGGCCCAGAAACCCACCGCGTAGCAGGCCAGCGCGAGAAGCAGGAGCGGGATCGCCACCTTGGCGGATGGCCCGGCGCGGCGTGCGGGGCGGGCTGCTCGGTGGCGCGGCTGAGACGTTGCCTGCGCGGGAGGTGGAACCTGCGGGGCTTGAGCGGTGTACGAAGCAGTAGAGGGTTCAGCGCGCTGGTGCAGGGCTGTGGTGGGGGCGTACGGGGCGTGGTGGGGGGCGGCGGCATGAGGCGGGGGGGAGGAGAGGACGTGCGTGGGGTCGTAGGGGGAGGCAGTGGGCGCCGCAGGGGCCGGGGGAGTTGAGCGGGGCTGAGCGTGGTGGGGCTCGGGCCGGGACTGGGGCTGTGGGTGTGCCTGCGCGTGTGGCTGTGGTTGCCGGTGTGCCTGCGGCTGTGGTTGGCCGTGCGGCCCATGCGGGGTGGACGCTTGGGCGGACGGGCTGATGGTGGTCTGCGGAGGCGGCAGGTGGAAGCTGCCGGTGTCCGACATGGAGGGCGGTTGTGCCTCCAGGCCCTCGGCGGTCGGAGCCGACGACTGCGGGTGTACGGCAGTTGGGGCGGGAGCGGGCGGTGGCACGTCCCCGCCCGGGGGCGATGTCCAACCGGTGCCCTGCCGGAGATGAGGGGACACGGTCTCCGCGGCCTGGCCGACTGGGGTGGCGCCGCTCGCCTCGTGCGGGGGTACGGAGTCTGCACCAGGAGCGGAGGGTATGTGGCCCGAGCCGACCTGGGCGCCCATGGAGCCCGTGCCTGGACCGGGCCCGAAGGGATCCATGCGGGGGCGGGCGGCCAAGGGGGCCTCATCCTGCTGTACGGCTGGAGCAGCGCCTGCCGATCCGGATGCCGAGTTCGCGTCTTCCTGCGGGGAAGCGGCGTGCCCTGGGTCCGGACCGAGGGGGATGCCCGCGGCTTCCGGCCGGGAGGGCGGACCCTCAGCGGGACGGAGAGGCGGACTCATCCCTGGCGTGGACGGGACACGGCCGCCATCACCGCCCGCCCACCCTGCGGCCCCCTGCGGCACTTCAGCTGCTTCCCCCGGTGGGCCGGCAGCTCCGGATCCGGCCCCGGGCCCCTCCATCCGCCGGGCAGCGTCGGCCACCGACGCCCCGGGCCCCTCCATCCGCCGGGCAGCGTCGGCCACCGACGCCCCGGGCCCCTCCATCCGCCGGGCAGCGTCGGCCACCGACGCCCCGGGCCCCTCCATCCGCCCGGCAGCGTCGGCCACCGGTCCGGGCCCCTCCATCCGGCCGGCGGCCCCCGCGGCCGACCAGCCCCTGTCTTCCGTCCGCGACGCTCCCCCTGCCGACGAGTAAGCCTCTCCTCCCGACCGGGATGCCCCTTCTGTCGGCCACCGCGAAGTCGACCCCGTCTCCACCCCCGGTGCCCGCTTGAGCGGGCCGGTCGGGGCGAAGCCCGCAGGGAGAGGGCCGAGTTGATCGAAGACCTCGATGATCTCGTCGTCGGGACCTGGCTCGGGAAGGAGTTCTACGGCCGATGCGAGTGCCTTGCGCGCGCCCGTGGCCGTGCGGAAGCGGGCGTGCGGATCGGGCTGCAGGAGCGAGGCCACGACCTGCCACAGCGGGTCCGGGATGCCCTGGGGGGCGCTCGGAGTGCCGTGTGCGGTGAAGTACTGGATGAGGGCCTTGGCGTCGGGTTTGGCGCCCTCCAGGAGATACAGCGCGGTCAGCCCCACGGCGAACAGGTCCGCGGGGAAGTCCGGTTCCGCGCCCATCATCTGCTCGGGCGCGAGATAACCGGGCGTTCCCACCACGAGGTTGGTCTCGGTCAGGCGCGGTTCGCCCAGCCGCATCGCGATGCCGAAGTCGGACAGGCGCAGTCGAGGCCGGCCCGTGCCGGTGGCTTCGAGGAGCACGTTGGCGGGCTTGACGTCGCGGTGGACGACGCCTTCCGCATGCACCGCGGCAAGTCCCGCCAGGAGCTGGTCCAGGAGCGTGCAGACGAAGGCGGGCGGCAGCGGCCCGTAGTCGTTGACGAGGTGGACCAGCGAACCGCCGGCGACCAGGTCCATGGTGAACAGGACTTTGTCGTCGTCGGCGGCCCAGCTGGCGGGCGCGAGCACATGAGGGTGGTCGATCCGCAGCGCCTGTTCGCGGACGAAGCGCAACAGCGCGTGCGCGTCGCGCTGTTGGAGGACCTTGGCGGCGACGTACCGGCGGCGGCGGTGGTCCCAGGCACGCCAGACGGCGCCCACTCCTCCGCGCCCGATCGGATCGGCCAGTTCGTACCGGCCGGCGAAGACCTCACCCATGGCTGTGCGTCGCCCCTCCCCCTTCGGTTACCCCCTTGCTTCTCCCTGCTTCCCCCGTGATGAGCGATACGACCCCTCTCGCGTCCTCGCCGGTGTGGGACACACCCCCGCGTGTCCCTCCCGGCGAGGAACGCGACCCCCTCGCGTTCCTCCTCGGCCGTCGGCCCGGCTGCCGAACCCCCTCCGGTAACCGGGCCGCGGGTTCAGCTCTGGTGGGACTGGTAGTGCGTGACCGCGTCGGAGGTGCGGCCCGCCCCGTACACCCGGAGGAACTCTGCCAGTTCCGGGTGGGTGGGGGCGAGAGTGTCGGCCGCCTCGATGATGTCTCCCGCGGCCGCCACCGAGCGCAGCAGCGACTGGATCTCGCGGACCACCCGCTTGACCGTGGGCGCTCCCGAACTGCTCGTCGTCTGTGTGGTGTTGCTGAGCACCGAACCCCCCTGCGACTTCTTGATCTCCTCCATGCGTTCGGTCGCCTCGGCCGCGCTGACGCTGCCGTCCGCGACCTGACCCGCCAGGTCCTGGAGCAGTTGCACCCGCTGTACCACGGCAGGATTGCCGATCTTCGCCCGCTGACCGCTCATCAGCTGCGACAGCATCGGCGCGGACAGTCCCAGCACCCCCGCGAGACGAGCCTGGTTGAGACCAAGATCGTCTATGAGCTTACGGAAGAGCGCCCCCAGCGGCTCCCCATACCAGTTCCGCTGCAGTTCCCGCGCTCTTGCGGTGGCTTCCTGCTGTGCGGCGTCCATTGCGTCTCCCCATCGCTTCCCCAAAAAACGGTGGTTCGCTGTAGCGAACCACGCGGAGCATCTTACGGAGAGTGGTCGTCCACGGGGACCCCCAATCTTTTTGCGAGATCCGGGGGGTGACCCGGTACTCTGGTCTGCGTCGCCCCCCGGTACGCGGTTCTTCCGGGCGGTCGGCCATCTTCCGGGGCCTTAGCTCAGTTGGTAGAGCGCTGTCTTTGCATGGCAGATGTCAGGGGTTCGACTCCCCTAGGCTCCACAAGAGAAACGCCCTCCGAACTGCGGAAACGCAGTTCGGAGGGCGTTTTTTCGTGACGGGACCACGTCTGGGGCACCAGCGGGCGGCGTTTCACGTGAAACACGCGCAGCCGGGGGCGCAGGTACAGACCGCAGTGGGGCGGAAGACGCATGGTCTTCCGCCCCACACCAATATCTGGCTCAGCCGCGTTCGTCGCGGTGTGCAGCCTCCTCCTCGGCCTGCTTGGCCTGCACCTCCGGGTCGAGTACGGCCTGGCCGCTGCCGTCGACCGAGGTCAGACGGCTCGACTCCGGTACCTCAGTGGCGGCGGGCGGCTCGACCAGCCAGTCCGGGTTGGCCTGCTTGTCCCACCACTTCCATGCGGCGAAGGCTCCGCCGGCGACGAGGCCCGCCACCGCCAGCGCCTTGGCGAGGCGACCGGCCCGCGCCCGCCGCTCGTGCTTGCGGACAAGCTTGTGGATGTCCTTCGGCGAGACCTGGCCGCGGAGCGCCGCCAACGCGGCCACGCTACGGGCTGCGGCCTCGTCGCGGACGGGGCCCGTCACGGCCACCGCCTGCTCGATCCTCGGCCGGGAATAGTCGGCGGCCTGCTTGGCCGCCTTACGGGTGCGGGTCGCGGCCTCGTGGGCGGCATGGTCGACCTTCGGCGGGACATGTGCGAGAGCCTGCGAACGGGCGGACTCCAGACGCGGCGCGAGATGGGCGTCGTACTGGACACGAGCCTGTTCGGCGGCCTGCGACACCTTCGGCGCGAGCCGTACGCGTGCCTCTTGCGCGTAGTGCGAGGCCCTGTCCTTGGCCGTGTCGGCGTAGGGCGCCACCACTTCCGCGGCGTGCAGCACGCTGTCCTTCGCCGAGCCGGTCGCGGCGCGCACGCTGTCGATGCGGGTCACGGGTTCCTCCTCCTCGGTGGCGTACGGTATTTCGACTTTCCACCCTTTTACGGATCATGCCTGTCAGCGAGCTCTTAGGCATGTGCAGGGCGGGCATCCGGGTCACAGCCACGGACTCCGGAGCATCTGCGATCAAGCACTGCTCGAGAACTGATCACGTGCAATAGCGGATGAATACAGGGCAACGGGAGCTTGTCGTCGACAATGCCACGGATCGCCGCGCAGCGCCCCCGCCCCGTGACCACTCGACCGGATTTCTGTCCGCGAAACCTCCGAACACCCGGCCCCGGGCGGGTGCCGGACGACGCAGGGCAGGAACCGTGCAAGGATCGGAAGGGCACAGAAGAACAACGGAAGGCAGATCGTGGCCGAGCAGCTTTACGCCACCCTGAAGACGAACCACGGCGACATCGAAGTCCGGCTTCTGCCGAACCACGCCCCCAAGACGGTCCGCAACTTCGTCGAGCTCGCCCAGGGTGAGCGCGAGTGGACCCACCCCGCCACCGGCGAGAAGTCCACGAAGAAGCTCTATGACGGCACGATCTTCCACCGTGTCATCAGCGGCTTCATGATCCAGGGCGGCGACCCGCTCGGCACCGGCATCGGTGGGCCGGGCTACGAGTTCGAGGACGAGTTCCACCCCGATCTCTCCTTCAACAAGCCGTACCTGCTGGCCATGGCCAACGCCGGCCCGGGTACCAACGGCTCGCAGTTCTTCGTCACCGTCTCCCCGACGGCCTGGCTCAACCGCAAGCACACCATCTTCGGTGAGATCACCGACCCGGCCAGCCAGAAGGTCGTCGACGCCATCGCCGCCGTCCCGACGACCCGCCCCAACGACCGGCCGGTCAACGACATCGTCATCGAGTCGGTCGTCATCGAGACCCGCGAAGGCTGAGACGAGACCTCTCTCCGGCCTGCGCGAAGGGAACCAATCGCCCCGCTCGTCCGTAAGGATGTGCGGGGCGGTGTATGTGTACGACGACTTAGGGGATGCCATGGACCAGGCGGCAAGCAGCTCGCAGGGCGCCCAGAGCCTGCCCGGCTGCTACCGGCACCCGGACCGCGAGACGGGTATTCGCTGTATCCGCTGCGAACGGCCCATCTGCCCCGAGTGCATGGTCAGCGCCTCCGTCGGCTTCCAGTGCCCCGACTGCGTCCGCGGCGGCTCCGGCACCGGCCACGCCCCCACCGCCACCCAGCCGCGCACCATCGCCGGCGGCACGATCGTGGCCGACCCCCGCCTGCTCACCAAGATCCTGGTCGGCATCAACGTCGCGGTGTTCATCGCGGTCCAGGCCCGGTCTGCCCTGCTGAGCGACCTGGTCCTCATCGGTGCCTGGCCGCCCGCCCCCTTCGAGCCCACCGAAGGCGTCGCCGGCGGCGAGTGGTACCGCCTGGTCACCTCGATGTTCACGCACAACGAGGTATGGCACATCGGCTTCAACATGCTCAGCCTGTGGTTCCTGGGCGGCCCCCTCGAAGCCGCCCTCGGCAGAGCCCGCTACCTCGCCGTCTACTTCGTCTCGGGCCTCGCCGGCAGCGCACTGGCGTATCTGCTCTCCTCGCCGACGACGGCCACCCTCGGCGCCTCCGGGGCCATCTTCGGCCTCTTCGGCGCCACCGCCGTTCTCATGCGCCGCCAGAACTACGACCTGCGGCCGATCATCGCCCTCCTGGTGATCAACCTCATCTTCACGTTCAACCCCGGATTCAACATCTCCTGGCAGGCGCACATCGGCGGCCTGGTGGCCGGCCTCATCACCGGCTACGCCATGGTCCACGCGCCGCGCGAGCGCCGAGCCCTGATCCAGTACGGCACCTGCGCGCTGGTACTGGCCGCAGTCGTGGTCATGACAATCCTGAGGACCGCACAGCTCAGTTGAAGCGTGCGTTCCCGCAGCTGAGCGGCCGTTGTCCACAGCGAGTGGCGAGTCCTGTGCATACCGTGCGGGAACAGCTGTGCCCCCTGTCGCTGACCCGAGTTTCCGCAGGTCAGGCAGGGGGCGAACAGGGTTTCGGTTACCGGTGTGTCAGTCGTACCGGCGTCAACCCCCGATGGGTTATCCACAGATCGTCGTCTTTTCCCCAGCGAGCTGTGGAAATTTGCGCAGGGCTGTGGATAACTCAGCGGATACCCCTGGGCAGAGCTACTTCCACTGTGTGGAAACACCGAATCCGGCGGCGATGAAGCCGAAGCCCACCACGATGTTCCAGTTGGCCAGCGAGTCGATCGGCAGCGAACCGTCGGTCACATAGAAGACGACGATCCAGGCCAGGCCGATGAGGAACATGGCCAGCATCACGGGTGCGACCCACGAGCGGCTGTTCAGCTTGATGGTGGTCGCCTGCTTCGCCGGGGGCGGCGTGTAGTCGGCCTTCTTGCGGATACGTGACTTCGGCACGAGGGTCTCTCCTGTCGATGCGCTGTGGCCGCGCAGGGAACTGGGGCGGGCTCCGGGGCAGCGTACAAGGGGACACTTAGTGCTCCCCCGGGCGTCCGTTAGCGTAGTGCTTCCGCGCCGCCGAAGGAGATAAGGGTACGTTGAGCAATTCTGCCGACTTTCCCGGGACGGGATCCAGTCCAGCCGGCCGGCGACGTTTCCGGCCCGTGCGGGTGCTGACGGCGGCCGTCTTCGCTCTCGCGGGGCTCATCTTCTTCACGAGCTTCGACACGGCCAAGGGCACCAACATCCGGACGGACGCCTCCTTGCTGAAGCTGTCCGACCTCATCCATGAGCGCAGCCGCAAGAACGGCGAGCTGGACGAGTCCAACGGTGTCCTGCGCCGCGACATCGATTCGCTCGCCGAGCGCGACGACGGCAGCACCAAGGCCGAGGACGACAAGCTCGCGGCCCTGGAAAAGAACGCGGGCACGCAGAAGCTCTCGGGCAAGGCGGTCTCGGTCACGCTCAACGACGCCCCGCCCAACGCGACAGCCAAGCTCCCCGGCTATCCCGAGCCGCAGCCCGACTACCTGGTCATCCACCAGCAGGACCTCCAGGCCGTGGTGAACGCCCTGTGGCGGGGCGGGGCCAAGGGCATCAAGGTCATGGACCAGCGGCTGATCTCGACCAGCGCCGTGCGCTGCGTGGGCAACACGCTGATCCTCCAGGGCCGGGTCTACTCACCGCCGTACAAGATCACGGCGGTCGGGGACCCGGACGCGCTGCAGAAGGCGCTGGCGGAGAGCCCGGCGATCCAGAACTACATGGTGTACGTCAACGTCTACGGGCTCGGATGGAAAGTCGAAGAGGACGGGGCGGTGACTCTGCCCGGCTACTCGGGCACAGTGGATCTGCAGTACGCGAAGCCCGTGGAGTGACTCCCGAGTAGGCCCCCAGGAGCTGCCGGTGCGCGTCGTGATCAGGACCGTCAGTGAGGTGTGCGTCACCGTCGGCGCTCTGATAGTCCTGTTCGTCGCCTATGTACTGTTCTGGACAGGTGTGCAGGCCGACGATGTCATGGGCGACCAGATCGACCGGTTGCACGAGCAGTGGTCACAGGAGCCCGTGCGGCCCACGGCGACGGCGGGTGGTTCCCAGAGTCCGCCCGAGCCGGCGGCGTACGCGGCGGGGCAGCCCTTCGCGATCATGTACATTCCGCGGCTTGGTTTCACGTGGAACAAGCCCGTGCTGGAGAACACCGCGACCAAGACCCTGAAGAAGGGCCTCGGGCACTACGTGGGGACCGCGCAGCTCGGACAGCGGGGCAACTTCGCGGTCGCCGGACACCGGCGGACGTACGGCGATCCCTTCAAGGACTTTCCGAGGCTGCGACGGGGTGACGCGGTGGTGCTGACGGACGGGACGACCTGGTTCACGTATCGGATCGACAAAGGCCCCTACAAAACCGTGCCCTCGGACGTCGAGGTGATCGACCCCGTGCCACGTAAGTCGGGGTATACGCGTCCGGGCCGCTACCTCACCCTGACCACGTGCGATCCGGAGTGGGGGCACAGCCACCGGCTGATCGTCTGGGCGCACCTGGACTCCACACAGCCTGTGGAGGCAGGGAAACCACCGGCCCTGCGCCGTTAGTCTGGTGCGGTACGGCGTGAGTCTGGTGCCGTGGTGCGACAGAAGGGACGGCATGTACAGCTTTATCTGGCGGCATCTGCCGGGGAACGCCTGGCTGAAGGCGCTCATCTCACTCGTGCTGGTCGTTGCTGTGGTCTACGTCCTCTTCCAGTACGTCTTCCCGTGGGCCGAACCGCTGCTGCCCTTCAACGATGTGACGGTGGACAACCAGTGAGCGCGCGGATTCTCGTCGTCGACAACTACGACAGCTTCGTCTTCAACCTGGTCCAGTACCTGTACCAGCTGGGCGCCGAGTGCGAGGTGCTGCGCAACGACCAGGTGTCGACGGCGCACGCCCAGGACGGCTTCGACGGCGTACTGCTGTCGCCGGGCCCCGGGACGCCCGAGGAGGCCGGGATCTGCGTCGACATGGTGCGCCACTGCGCGTCGACCGGCGTGCCCGTCTTCGGCGTGTGCCTGGGCATGCAGTCGATGCAGGTGGCGTACGGCGGTGTCGTGAACCGTGCGCCCGAGCTGCTGCACGGCAAGACCTCGCTGGTCGAGCACGAGGGCGGCGGCGTCTTCGCCGGGCTGCCGACGCCCTTCACGGCGACCCGGTACCACTCGCTGGCCGCCGAGCCGGCCACGGTCCCGGCCGAGCTGGAGGTCACGGCCCGTACCCACGACGGCATCATCATGGGGCTGCGCCACCGGGAGCTGCCCGTCGAGGGGGTTCAGTTCCACCCCGAGTCGGTGCTGACGGAGCACGGGCACCGGATGCTGGCCAACTGGCTGCTTGAGTGCGGGGACCAGGGCGCGGTGGCGAGGTCGGCGGGGCTCGCCCCGGTGGTGGGCAGGGCCACGGCGTGACCGCGCTGCGCCCCGAGCGCGAGGACTCGTACGGAGGGGCGCCGTACGAGTCGTACGACTCGGTGCCGTACGAACCGCCCATCGGCAACGCGGTGCCGTACGAACCGCCTCTGAGCAACGAGATGCCCTACGCACCGCCCCTCGACGACGAGACGGTGGCGCTGCGGATACCCGAGCCGCCGACGGGCCCGGTCGGCGGCGAGTCCATAGCCGCTTCTGGAGCCTCAGCCGCCTCGCCTGCCACAGGATCCCCCGCCGGTGGGCGTGCGGCCCGGAGAAGGGCAGCCAAGGGGCGTCGTGGGCGTCATGGGGGCGCTCCTGAGACGTCTGCGGGGTCGCCGGAGTCTTCCGACGAGGGCAGGCCGCTCTCCCGGGTGGAGGCACGGCAGCGGGCACGGGCGAGCAAACCCGGTCCGGCCGTCGTCGCGAGCCGGGCGATCGGTGAGGTGTTCATCACCACCGGCGTCCTCATGCTGCTGTTCGTCACCTACCAGCTGTGGTGGACGAACGTCCGGGCGCATGCGCAGGCGGACAAGGCGGCGAGCAGCCTCCAGGACGACTGGGCGAACGGCAAGCGCAACCCCGGGGCGTTCTCGCCGGGGCAGGGCTTCGCCATGCTGCACATCCCGAAGCTGGACGTGGTGGTGCCGATCGCGGAGGGCATCAGCAACAAGAAGGTGCTGGACCGGGGCATGGTCGGCCACTACGGCGAGGATCCGCTGAAGACGGCGATGCCCGACGCGAAGACCGGCAACTTCGGGCTGGCGGGCCACCGCAACACCCACGGCGAGCCGTTCCGGTACATCAACAGGCTCCAGCGGGGCGACGCGATCGTGGTGGAGACGCAGGACAAGTACTTCGTCTACAAGATGGAGTCGATCCTGCCGGTGACGTCGCCTAGCAACATCAGCGTGCTGGATCCCATTCCCCCGGGGTCGGGGTTCACGACGGCGGGTCGCTACATCACCCTCACCACGTGCACCCCGGAGTTCACCAGCAAGTACCGGTTGATCGTCTGGGGCAAGATGGTCGAGGAACGGTCGCGCAGCAAGGGCAAGCCGGATGCGCTCGTCGAGTAAGGGCAGATGACAAGTGGCAGCGACCACCGACGGCACCGCAGAACAGACCGGCACGTCCGGACCCGCGCCCGCACCGCGTCGCCGCGGCATGGGCCGGATCGCCCTGGCGGTCAGTCTCTTCGGCGAACTCCTCATCACCGCGGGCCTGGTCCTCGGACTCTTCGTCGTCTACTCGCTGTGGTGGACGAACGTCCTCGCCGACCGCAAGGCGGACCAGCAGGGCGACAAGGTCCGCGACAACTGGGCCGCGCAGCAGGACGCCGGTCGCGGCGCCTTCAGCCCCGGGGCCGGCATCGGTTTCCTGCACGTGCCCGCGATGAAGAACGGTGAGGTCCTGGTCGAGAAGGGCACGTCGTCGAAGATCCTCAACGACGGCGTCGCCGGCTACTACACCGACCCGGTCAAGTCCGCGCTCCCCACCACCGGCAAGAAGGGCAACTTCAGCCTCGCCGCCCACCGCGACGGCCACGGCGCGAAGTTCCACAACATCGACAAGCTCAAGAAGGGCGACCCGATCGTCTTCGAGACGAAGGACAAGTGGTACGTCTACAAGGTCTACGCGGTCCTTCCCGAGACCTCGAAGTACAACGTCAAGGTCCTGTCGGCGGTCCCCAAGGAGTCCGGCAAGAAGAAGGCGGGCCACTACATCACCCTGACGACCTGCACGCCGGTGTTCACGTCCACGTACCGGTACGTCGTCTGGGGTGAGCTGGTGCGGGTGGACGCAGTGAACAAGCAGCGGACACCGCCCGCGGAACTGAGCTGAGACTCAAGCGTCCCAGCGCACGGCGAAGCCCCGGCACCCTCCCGAGGAGGGTGCCGGGGCTTCGTTGCGTACCGGGCGGAGGAGGTCAGTCCTCGGTGCGGGCCGCCGTTCCGGTGGCGCCGCCGAAGAAGCCGCCGTCGTCATTGCCGCCGTTGCCGTTGCCGCCGTTGTTGCCGACACCGATGGTCGTCAGGGTGATCTGGGTACCGGCGGGGTCGTCGACCTCGTTGCCCGGGCCCGGATCCTGCTGCTGCACGAACGCGGTGTCGCTCTGGTCGCTGCCGTTGGCGAACTGGATGTTCGTGAAGCCCGCCGCGTTGAGGATCTGCTTGGCCTCACCCACGGTCCGGCCGATGACGCTCGGGACCTGCGTCTTGTCCGCCGCCTTGCCGACCTGGATGTTGACCGACGAGTTCTTGTTGGCCGGAGTGCCGGCCTGCGGCGTGGTCTGGATGACCTTGCCGATCTGGTTGACGTCGTCGGTCTCGACCTCGGTGCAGTTGCCGACCAGGTCGTTGGCCGTCATCTGGGCCTTGGCCTCGTCACAGGACTTGCCGAGGACGTCCGGGACCGTGGCCTTCTCCTCGGCCTTGGCGATGGTGAGGGTGATCGTGGAGCCCTTCTCCACTTCCTCGCCCTTGACCGGGTCCTGGTCGAGGACGGAGCCCGGGTCGTCCGAGGACACCCGTGTCTCCGTCTTGATCGTGAACTCGTAGTCGTCGCCGGTGAGCTGGTCCTTGGCCTCGTCGAGGGTCAGGCCGATGACGCTCGGGACGGTGACCTTCGGGGCGCCGGTCGAGACGACCAGGTTGACGACGGTCTTCTTGTCGACCTTGGCCGGGGCTTTGGGGTCCTGGTCGCAGATATTGCCCTTGGTCTGCTCCTCGCAGGCCTTCGGCGTGACCGTCCCCACCACCAGGTCGCTGTTGGTCAACTGCTTCTTGGCGTCCGCTTCGCTCTGGCCGATGAGGGAGGGCACGGCCACCTGCTCGTTGCCCGCACTGCTGCCGTCGAAGATCCACTTGCCGATGAGGATCGCGCCGACCAGCACCAGGACACCGGCCACGACCAGGAGGATCGTCGAGGTGTTCGACTTGTTCTGGCGGCGCCGGTCGGGGCGGTCGTCGTAGCCGTAGCCGGCGTCGTCCGGATTCACGGGCGGGAGCATGGTCGTGGCGCCCGCGTCGGCGCGCAGGGCCGTCGTCGGCTGGTCGTCGGGGTAACCGCCGTAGCCCACGGAGCCCATCGCCGCGGTGGCCGCGACCGGCTGGCCGTCGAGGCAGGCCTCGATGTCGATGCGCATCTCGTCGGCGGACTGGTAGCGGTAGTTCGGGTCCTTGACCAGGGCCTTCAGGACGATGGCGTCCATCTCGGGCGTGAGCTCGGGGTCGAAGACGGACGGGGGCTGCGGCTCTTCCCGTACGTGCTGGTACGCGACCGCGACCGGTGAGTCGCCGACGAAGGGCGGGCGGACCGTCAGGAGCTCGTAGAGCAGACACCCCGTGGAGTACAGGTCGGACCGTGCGTCGACCTGCTCGCCCTTGGCCTGCTCCGGAGAGAGGTACTGGGCGGTGCCGATGACGGCGGACGTCTGCGTCATCGTCATGCCGGAGTCGCCCATGGCGCGGGCGATGCCGAAGTCCATCACCTTGACCTGGCCGTTGCGCGTCAGCATGACGTTGGCGGGCTTGATGTCGCGGTGGACGATGCCGGCCCGGTGCGAGTACTCCAGGGCCTGCAGGATGCCGATGGTCATCTCCAGCGTGCGCTCCGGCAGCAGCCTGCGGCCGCTGTGGAGAAGCTCACGGAGGGTGGAGCCGTCGACGTACTCCATGACGATGTACGGGATCGAGACCCCGTCGATGTAGTCCTCGCCCGTGTCGTAGACCGCGACGATCGCGGGATGGTTGAGCGAGGCGGCCGACTGGGCCTCCCGGCGGAACCGGGCCTGGAAGGACGGGTCGCGTGCGAGGTCCACGCGCAGCGTCTTCACCGCCACGGTGCGGCCGAGCCGGGTGTCATGTGCGAGGTAGACCTCCGCCATGCCACCACGGCCGAGCACGTGGCCCAGCTCGTACCGGCCGCCGAGGCGACGCGGCTCTTCCATAGCTTCCTACCAGCCCTCTCCGTCGGTCCCGACCGGCACATCAGTGCGGTCGGGTGGCTGCCGTCCGGGCCTACCGTACCCGGATGGCCGTGTGTGACCTGGCCAAGCCCGTCACCCGATACAGGACCGGTATCGCAACGTGCACCGATGTGAGGGGGACGTGATCGGGGTCACTGCTTGCTGTTGATGACCGCCTCCATCACGTTCTTCGCGATGGGCGCCGCGAGGCCACCGCCGGAGATGTCGTCACGGACGGCGCTGTCGTCCTCGACAACCACGGCCACGGCGACCGGCGAGCTGCCGTCGGCGAGCTTGGCGTACGAGAGGAACCAGGCGTACGGCTTCTCACTGTTGTCGACGCCGTGCTGGGCGGTACCGGTCTTGCCGCCCACGGTGATGTCGCCGCCGATCTGTGCGTTCTTGCCCGTGCCGTCCTTGACGACGGTCTCCATCATCGACTGGAGGATCTGGGCGTTCTTCGCCGACAGCGGCTGGCTCAGCTTCTCCGGCTCGGTCTTCTCGATGGGATCGAGGCTCGGAGCCTGGAGTTCGTCGACCATGTACGGCTTCATCAGCGCGCCGTCGTTGGCGATCGCCGAGGCGACCATGGCCATCTGCAGCGGGGTCGCGGCGGTGTTGAACTGGCCGATGGAGGACAGCGCGGTCTGCGACGGGTTCATGTCGTCGGAGAAGACCGACGCGCTGGAACGGATCGGCGTGAACTGCTCCTCGCCGAAGCCGAACTTCTTGGCCTCCGCGAGCATCTTGTCGTTGCCGAGGTCGGAACCGACCTTGCCGAAGACGGTGTTGCAGGAGTACTGGAGGGCGACCCGCAATGTGGCGTTCTTGCAGGGGATGTTGCCCTCGTTCGGCAGCACCGTCGTGGTGCCCGGCATCGTCCAGGGCAGCGGCGAGTCGGTCTTCTCGTCCGCCGAGGTGTACAGCTCGTTCTCCAGTGCCGCGGCGGCGGTGACGACCTTGAAGGTGGAGCCCGGCGGGTAGGTCTCGCGCAGGGCGCGGTTGAGCATCGGGTCCTGGTCGTTGTTCGCCTTCTGGAGCTTCTGCCACGCCTCGGTGTCGGTCGTCGTGGAGTTGCCGGCGAACGAGGAGGGGTCGTACGACGGGTAGGACGCCAGCGCCAGGATCGCGCCGGTGGACGGGTCGAGGGCCACGACGGCACCCTTGCCGCCCTGCTTCTTCAGGCCGTTGTACGCGGCCTTCTGCGCCGCGCCGTTGAGGGTGGTGACGACGTTGCCACCCTCCTTCTCGTCGCCCGTGAACATGTCGAGGGTGTTGCGGAAGAACAGCCGGTCGTCGTTGCCGGTGAGGATGCCGTCCTCGATGTTCTCCAGCTGGTTGGCCCCGAAGGCCTGCGAGGCGTACCCGGTGACGGGCGCCCACATGGGGCCGTTCGTGTAGGTGCGCTTGAACTTGAAGTCGCTGCCGGCCGTCTCCTTGGAGCCGGTGATCGGCTTGCCGTCGACGATGATGTCGCCGCGTGGCGTGGCGTACCGCTCGATGATGACGCGGCGGTTGTCCTTGTCGGACTTGAGCTCGTCGGCCTGGACGTACTGGATCCAGTTGTCGCGGATGAGCAGTGACAGGACGAGGAGTCCGCAGAAGATCGCGATCCGGCGCAGGGGCTTGTTCATGACGGGCGGACCACCTGGGTCATCTCGGCGTCGGGGCTGGGAGCGGGGGCGGGGGCCGGACGGCGTGCGGTGTCGCTGATGCGCAACAGGATGCCGATGAGGGCCCAGTTGGCGATGACGGACGAACCGCCGTAGGCCACGAACGGCAGGGTCATACCGGTCAGCGGGATGAGGCCCATGACACCGCCCGCCACGACGAAGACCTGGAGGGCGAAGGCGCCGGACAGGCCGATGGCGAGCAGCTTGCCGAACGGGTCGCGGGCCGCGAGCGCGGTGCGCACCCCGCGTTCCACGATCAGGCCGTAGAGCAGCAGGATCGCCATGACGCCGGCCAGGCCGAGTTCCTCGCCGAAGGTCGCGAGGATGAAGTCGGAGTTGGCGGCGAAGCCGATGAGGTCGGAGTTGCCCTGCCCGAGGCCGGTACCGAGCGTGCCGCCGGAGCCGAAGGCCCACAGGGCCTGCATGGCCTGCTCGGAGTGCACGATGCCGTCGCTGGCCCCGGAGCGACTGAGCTGGAACTCGCGCATCGGGTCGAGCCAGGCCTGCACACGTGTCTGGATGTGCGGCTCGAAGCTGGCCACGCCGACGGCGCCGACCGCGGACATCAGCAGACCGAAGACGATCCAGCTGGTCCGCTCGGTCGCGACGTACAGCATGATGATGAACATTCCGAAGAACAGCAGGGATGTTCCGAGGTCGGTCTCGAAGACCAGGATGAGGATCGAGATCACCCAGACGACGAGGATCGGACCGAGGTCGCGGCCGCGCGGCAGGTACAGGCCCATGAAGCGGCGGCTGGCCAGGGCCAGAGCGTCTCTCTTGACCATGAGATAGCCGGCGAAGAACACCGCGAGGGCGATCTTCGCGAACTCACCGGGCTGAAGCGTGCCGAGGCCGGGGATCTTGATCCAGATCTTGGCGCCGTAGATGTTCGCGCCGAGTCCGGGCACGAGCGGCAGGACCAGCAGGAACAGCGCGCCGGCCATGGAGATGTAGGTGTAGCGCTGCAGGACGCGGTGGTCCTTGAGGAAGATCAGCACGGCCACCAGCAGGGCGACGCCCATCGCGGAGTACAGCAGCTGGCGCGGTGCCGCAGCGGCGTAGTTACTGAGCCGCTTCGACTGGTCCAGCCGCCAGATGACGACCAGCCCGAGCCCGTTCAGCAGGGTCGCCAGCGGCAGCATCAGCGGGTCGGCGTACGGGGCGAACTTTCGTACGACGAGATGGCCGACGCCCGCGAGCAGGCCGAGTCCGAGGCCGTAGCCCAGCAGACCGGGCGGCACCTCGTCATTGATCGCCAGGCCCACGTTGGCGTAGGCGAACACCGGGATCACCACGGCGAACACCAGCAGCGCGAGCTCGGTGTTGCGGCGGCTCGGCGTGCCGATGGCACCGATCGTGGACGTGTGGTGCGTCGATGGGTTGGTAGAACTGCTCATCGTGTGACAGGGCCTCTCACGGCTCGGCTACTGCTTGTCGCACTGCGAGACGACCTTCTGCTCCTGGTCGGAGAGGCTGGGGCCGGGGGTGGGCGTGGGCGCAGTCGTGGACGGGGCGGGCGAGGTCGGCGCCGATGGATTCGGGCTCGGTGAGGCCTTGGACGACCAAGAGGCGGGAGTGGTTCCCGTGGTGCCGCCGGCCTCGCCTTCGCCGGTCTTGGCGTTGTTCTCGCTCTCGGCCTTCTGACGCGCGGCTTCCTTCTCGCACGCGGACGCCTGGACCGCCAGGGCGTTGATCTTCGTCTGGGCGTCCTTGAGACCGCCCTCGGTGATCGTCGCCTTGACCTGCTTCTGCATGTACGTCGGCAGGTACTTGAGTTCGATCTCGGGGTGGTCCTTGTGCACCTTGGACAGCGAGACCCAGGCGAGGTCCTGGCTGATGCCGCGGTACAGGGCGACGTGTTCGCCGTTGGCGCCGACGTAGTACTGCGTCTGCGTCCAGCGGTAACCGCCGTACAGGCCGCCGCCGACGACGGCCAGCGCGAGCGCGGTGTAGAAGGATCTCTTGAGCCACCTGCGGCCCTTGCGGTGCTTGACGAAGTCGTCGTCGCCGTAGTCGCCGAAGCCGGATGTGGAGATGTATCCGGTGGTGTCGCCGGAGCCGGGCGGGCCGAACTCGCCGCCGCCCTGTCCGGGGACCTGGCGGCCGAGACCGGAGGCGCGCCCGGCCGGGGTCTGCATGATGCCGTTGTCGTGCAGCTGGAGCTGGTTCTCGGCTACCGCGCCGACCACGACGGGGGTGTCGGAGAGCTGCCCGGCGAGGGTGTCCCCGGTGTCGAGGTCGAGGACGTCGGCGATGATGACCGTGATGTTGTCGGGGCCGCCGCCGCGCAGTGCGAGCTGGATCAGCTCCTGCACGGTCTCCTGGGGGCCCTGATAGCTGGCGAGGGTGTCCTCCAGCGTCTGGTGGGACACGACGCCGGACAGGCCGTCGGAGCAGATCAGGTAACGGTCGCCGGCGCGGACCTCACGGATGGACAGGTCGGGCTCGACGTGCTCGCCGCTGCCCAGCGCGCGCATCAGCAGGGAGCGCTGCGGGTGGGTGGTGGCCTCTTCCTCGGTGATACGGCCCTCGTCGACCAGGCGCTGCACCCACGTGTGGTCCTGTGTGATCTGTGTGAGGACGCCGTCGCGCAGCAGGTAGGCGCGCGAGTCGCCGACGTGCACGAGGCCCAGGCGCTGGCCGGTCCACAGCAGGGCGGTGAGCGTGGTGCCCATGCCCTCCAGCTGCGGGTCCTCCTCGACCATCGCGCGCAACTGGTCGTTGGCGCGCTGTACGGCGGTGCCGAGGGAGGTCAGGATGTCGGAGCCGGGCACGTCGTCGTCGAGGGCGACGATGGTGGAGATGGCCTCGGAGGAGGCGACCTCGCCGGCCGCCGCGCCGCCCATGCCGTCGGCGATGGCGAGCAGGCGCGGACCGGCGTATCCGGAGTCCTCGTTGCCCTCCCGGATCATGCCTTTGTGCGATCCGGCGGCGAAGCGCAGTGACAGACTCATGCGCACCTCGCCCGTCGGCTCCGGGTACATCCGCACGGTGCCCACCCTCCGGTCGGGAGCGCGCCGGGGCCCGGGGTGCCGGTCGCCGCTGCGTGCTCGCTCCGCTCGCGCTCATTCATGACGTGGCACTACTTCCGCAGCTCGATGACGGTCTTGCCGATGCGGAGGGGCGCGCCCGGCGCAATCGGTGTGGGAGTCGTCAGCCGCGTTCGGTCGAGGTACGTGCCGTTGGTGGAGCCCAGGTCCTCGACGATCCACTGGCCGTCGCGGTCCGGGTAGATCCTGGCATGGCGGCTGGACGCGTAGTCGTCGTCCAGCACGATGGTGCTGTCGTGCGCCCGGCCCAGGGTGATGGTCTGGCCCTGGAGCGCGACGGTGGTGCCGGTGAGTGTGCCCTCGGTCACCACCAGTTTGGTGGGTGCGTTACGACGCTGGCGGCCGCCGGCCGCCTGTTGGCGCTGTTGCGGAGGCGCGGCCTGTCGGGCGGCGGCCTGTTGCTGCCGCCCGCTCTCCCGGCGCGAACCGCGCTGGGTGACACGCGTACCGAACAGGTCGCTGCGGATGACCTGCACGGCCACGATCACGAACAGCCACAGTACGGCCAGGAAACCCAGCCGCATGACCGTGAGGGTCAGCTCTGACATTGCCCCCGCTTCACCCTTCGGCTTGCCGGTAAATGATGGTGGTACTGCCCACGACGATCCGCGAGCCGTCGCGGAGCGTAGCGCGGGTGGTGTGCTGCCCGTCCACCACGATGCCGTTGGTGGACCCGAGATCCTGGATCGTCGGGGGCGTTCCGGTCCGGATCTCACAGTGCCGGCGGGAGACGCCGGGGTCGTCGATCCGCACGTCGGCCTCGGTGCTGCGGCCCAGCACCAGCGTCGCGCGGGAGATCTGATGGCGGTTGCCGTTGATCTCGACCCAGTGGCGCATGCGACCGCCGGCCGCGGGTGCGGCAGCGGGTGCGGCCGGCGGTCGCTGTCCGCCCACGGGCTGCGGGTAGCCGTAACCGCCGGGGCGGCCGCCGGGCGGCGGCGCGGCGGGCATGGGCGGGGCGCCCGCGGGAGCCGAGGGCGGCGGATAGCCGTAGCCGCCGGGTGCCGGCCGGCCTGCTGCCGGGGCTGCCGGGGCGCTGCCGGGGGACTGCTGGTTGGTGGAGGAGGCGAGCGTACGGCTGCGCACCCGGTACAGGCCGGTGTCGAGGTCGTCCGCCTTCTCCAGATGGACCTTGATGGGGCCCATGAAGGTATAGCGCTGCTGCTTCGCGTAGTCGCGCACCATGCCGGCGAGCTCGTCGCCGAGCTGGCCGGAGTAGGGGCTGAGCCGCTCGAAGTCCGGCGTGCTCAGCTCCACGATGAAGTCGTTGGGTACGACCGTCCGGTCGCGGTTCCAGATGGTCGCGTTGTTGTCGCACTCGCGCTGGAGCGCTCCCGCGATCTCCACGGGCTGTACCTCGGACTTGAACACCTTGGCGAAGGTGCCGTTGACCAGACCTTCGAGACGCTGCTCGAACTTCTTCAGGACTCCCATGGGGCACCTCCTCCGTCGCTGCTGCCGTCCTGTGTCCCGCTGAGCGGGCACTGCCTTGCCCGGTACTGCTGGTACTGCTTACTGATCGTATCCACGCGCCGGTAAATCGGCTGGTTCCCCCTGTCGGCCCGGTCGACGGTGTCGACGCCTCCGAAGTTCCCTCCGGAGCACCCCTTCGAACTCTTCTCGGACGTCGTCCTGCCAAGGATCGTAGAGGCGGCCGAAGACAAGTGTCCCGCACCGGACTGTGGACCCGGACCGGCTCCTGCGGACAGGGGCTGGACCGGTACGAGGTTGATACGTGAACCGGTCCGCGTTGATACGTAGCGGCGGGATCGGAGGTGGGGTGGCGGACGGACGCAGAGTGTGCTGGTCGGCGGCTGCCCGCTCTTAAGCGATGTGAACCCACCCCTTCCTGCGTGCTAATGTTCTGCGTGTCGGAAGGCGCCACACCCCAAGGGGGACGGGGCCTGAGGACACACCCAATGCGCGGGTGGCGGAATAGGCAGACGCGCTGGATTCAGGTTCCAGTGCCCGAAAGGGCGTGGGGGTTCAACTCCCCCCTCGCGCACAGCGAAGAACCGATGAACGGGTCTTCACCAGTGACGAAAGTCACGGTGAGGGCCCGTTTTTCGTTGCGTCGGCGAGGGCGCGGCGGTGAGGTATCTCACGGTGATCCCACCGACTCTCACGTCGGGGGCGTGATCGTCGACCGGTCCGTGCCGTGTCCGGCTTCAGCCGTTGGTGCGCAGGTGCCGCAGGACGGCTTCCGCCTCGGGCCGTGTCCTTCCGGCGGCCGGCAGGACGGCCGTGGCGGCGGCGGGGGCGGGGATGTCCCACGCCTCGTCGTTCACCGACTCCAGCATCGAGACCACGACCGACTCCAGTACGTGGGCCAGCACCGGCGCGGGCAGATGGCCGGCGAACACCCCGTCCCGCTGTCCCTGCGCGAGCAGTTCGCCGGCCAGGTCCCGTACGGGCGTCAGGGCGCCGCGGATGTCGCCGGCCAGGTCCCGGCGGCCGAGCGCGATCAGCATGCGGAAGCGGTCGCCGATGCCCCAGACGGCCAGGATGTACCGGGCGAGGGCCAGATCGGAGGGCTCGGCGGAGTTGCGCTCCTCGACGAACGCCTGTCGGAGCGTGTCCACCGCCTCGTCGGCCAGGGCGTTGACGAGCTCCTCCCGGCCGGCGAAGTGGCCGTAGAGGGTGCGGCGGGCGACGCCTGCGGCGTGGGCGATGTCGTCGATGGTCGTCTCCGGATCCGCGCTCAGCGTCTCGCGCGCCGCGTCCAGAATGCGTCGCCGGTTCGCCTGCGCGTGCCGCCGGCGGGGCGCCGCCTTCGCGCTCTCCGTCATCGCCTGCTCCTCAGGTTGCTCCTGCTCCTCAGGTTGCTCCTGCTCCTCAGGTTGCTCCGGCGAAGACTTGCACACGGAGGAGGACGACGGCAGGAGGGGGCCTGGGGCGGTCTGCCTGCCTGGTCGGCCGGATGAGGCGGCTTGTCCGCGTGGCTTGGCCGGGGGTGGCCGTCGCTGTCGCGGTTCTTGTTCTTGTCATTCGTGAAGTGGTGTTCGTGAAGTGGTCCCGGCGCGCGGCCGGGTGGGGGCGGTCTCCCACCCCCGTCCCGGCCGGCAGGCCTATGCGGCGACGCGCTCGGCCACTTCCTTGGCCTTGGCGGACGCGTCCTGGAGGGCGCGCTCGCGGGAGGCTTCGAAGAGGGGGAGCAGCTCGCTCATCGCCGGGTTGTGCGGGGCCATCGTGAGCTCCGGGACGATGAAGTGCAGGTCCACGGCGAGGGTGTCGGCGAAGATCGCCTTCAGGTAGGTCTGCACGTACTCGTAGCCCTCGCGCGGGGTGCCCGGAGCGTACGAGCCGCCGCGGCTGGCGACGACGGTGACGGGGGTGCCCTTGATCTTCGAGTCCTCGGTCATGGCGGTGCGGCCGATGAGGACCACATTGTCGAGCCAGGCCTTGAGGGTCGACGGGATCGAGAAGTTGTACATCGGGGCGCCGATCAGCACCGCGTCCGCCTGCTCCAGTTCCTCGATCAGCTGCACGCGCGCGGCGAAGGCGTCCGCCTGCTCCGGGCTGTGCGCGGCCGGGTCGGCGAAGCCGGCGGTGTGGGCGTCGGCGGTGATGTGCGGGACGGGATCCGCGGCGAGGTCGCGGTAGATCACCGTGCCCTCGGGGTGCTGCTCCTCCCAGGCCTTGCGGAAGGCGTCCGTCACGGCACGGGACGTGGAGGCGCCGTCGGGAAAGACGGAGGAGTCGATGTGCAGGAGCGTGGCCATGGGGTCTCCAGGGGACGGTGCGAAGGCCCACGGGACGCGCGTTCCGCAGGCTGCTTTTTCATACTCGACTATGGATAACACAGTCACTTACTTTTTTTCAGCTCCGTGGGGAAAGGCAGTACCCTGAGGGCATGGCGGTGGAGCAGAGTCATGACCTGGCGGCGTGCAAGCGCGTCGACGACGGCATCACGCGCGTCTTCCAGCTGCTCGGAAAGCGCTGGACAGGCCCGATCGTGTCCGTCCTCGTCAACGGAGGACCCGCGTACTTCGTCGACCTGCGCCGGGCCGTTCCCGGCATCAGCGAACGCATGCTCTCCGACCGGCTCACCGAACTCGGTGCGGCGCGCCTGCTGGTGCGCGAGGTCGACGAGGGGCCGCCGCTGCGGGTGTCGTACCGGCTGACGGAGGCCGGGGCCGCGCTGGCGCCGGCGCTGCGACTGCTCGGGGAGTGGGCCAAGGAGTATCTGCCGGAGGGGGAGCGGCCGACGGGGTGCTGACGGCGGCCTGCCGGTGCGGTGACAGGGTGCCGGGTCCGGGTGCCGACGGGCTTGTGCGGCGGCAGGGCCGCTGAGGGCTGCCGGCGTTTTCCACAGTTGTGGAGTTGTCGTTGTCCACAGGGTCTGACGCGTTTCGGCCACCGGCTGTACGGTCGGCACGAGTTGATGTTCGTGCGGGTACGGGGAGGCGGTCGCTGTGACCGAGGTCAGTGCGGAGACGGTTGTCGGGGACGCGGTTCCCGCTCGGCAGGCGGCGAAGAGTGCCGGTGACGCCCGCCGGGTTCCCCGGGTCCGCGGCTTCGCCGACTGGCCCGCCGAAGGCACGCCCAAGGAAGAGGGCAGGGCGCTGCGGCGAAGTGTCCCGCGCAGCGCGCACGCCGCCCTCGACCTGGACGGCGACCGGCCCGGCGCGGTGAGCGCGGTCGAGGAGTCCGGCCGGGGCCGTATCCCCGAACTCACGCCGATCCGGGTCGGCAGGATGGCGGCCACGCCCTTCGCCTTCCTGCGCGGTACGGCCGGCCTGATGGCGTACGACCTGGCGCGCACCCCCATGACGAGGATCCGCGCCCAGATCTGCGGCGACGCCCACGCCGCCAACTTCGGCCTGTACGGCGACGCGCGCGGCGGCCTGGTCATGGACCTGAACGACTTCGACGAGACCGTGAGCGGCCCCTGGGAGTGGGACCTCAAGCGGCTCGCCGCCTCCCTCGTGCTCGCCGCCCGTGAGGCGGGCGCCGACGAGGACACCTGCCGCAAGGCGGCCCACGACGCGGCGGGCGCCTACCGCCGCACCATGCGGCTGCTGGCCAGGCTTCCGGTCCTGGACGCGTGGAACGCCATCGCGGACGAGGAACTGGTCTCCCACACCGACGCCCACGACCTGCTCGGCACCCTGGAGCGGGTGTCCGAGAAGGCGCGGGCCAACACCAGCGGGCGGTTCGCCGCGAAGTCGACGGAGCCGACCGAGGACGGCGGACGCCGCTTCGTCGACGCCGCGCCGGTGCTGCGGCGCGTCCCGGACGCGGAGGCCGCGGCGGTGGCCGCATCCCTGGAGGAGTACCTGACCTCGCTCTCCGAGGACCGGCTCCCCCTGCTGGCCCGCCACACGGTGCACGACGTCGCCTTCCGCGTCGTCGGCACGGGCAGCGTCGGCACCCGGTCGTATGTCGTCCTGCTCCTCGACCACCGCGGTGAACCGCTCGTCCTCCAGGTCAAGGAGGCCCGCCCCTCGGCGCTGCTGCCGCACCTGGTGAGCGCCGGGTTCGAGGAGCCGGAGGCCGGCCACGAAGGCCGGCGGGTGGTCATGGGGCAAAAGCGCATGCAGGTGGTCAGCGACATCCTGCTCGGCTGGACGTCGGTCGACGGACTGCCCTTCCAGGTACGGCAGTTCCGCAACCGCAAGGGCAGCGTCGACCCGGCCGCCCTCGCCGCCGACCAGCTGGACGACTACGGCCGGATGACCGGCGCGCTCCTGGCCCGCGCCCACGCCCACAGCGCCGACCCGCGCCTGGTCGCCGGCTACTGCGGCAAGAACGAGGAGCTGGACGAGGCGATCACCGCGTTCGCCGTCGCCTACGCCGACCGTACGGAGGCGGACCACGCGCAGCTGGTGGCGGCGGTGCGGTCGGGGCGGATCGCGGCGGAGGTGGGGGTGTGAGGAGGCGGGTGGTCTGCTCCGGCCTGCGGGGACCGGTGCGCTCACGGTCCTGAGGACGGTGTGCCCGGGGTGCTTCCTCCGGCGTGGCCTACGCTGGTCGGGTGACGACCCCGGAAGCTGAACAGGGTGGTGTCGCCGGTGAGGACCGGCCGACGCCGGACGCCGGTGTGCCCCGGCCCGAGGAGCGGCTGGAACGGGCCGTGCGGGCCGCCGAGCAGGCGTTGATCGAGTACGAGATCGCGGTGGAGACCTTCCGCATCGAGGTCGAGAACTTCTCCCGGCTGCACCACCAGAAGCTCGGCCCGATGTACACCCGTCTCGACGAGCTGGACGCGGAGATCGCCGAGGCCCGGGCCGCCCGGACCGGCGACCCCGAGGACCTGCGCAAGGCGGACGAGGCGCGGGCCCGGGTCATGCCGATGCCCGGTGTCGAGGAGCTCTTCCACGGCTGGATGGACGGCGCGGGGCTGTCCCCGGAGGCCGAGGCGATGCTCACCGATCAGCCGGTACGGCCCCCGCAGCGGGTGCGGCCCAGCGAGGAGGTCCGCAAGCTCTACCGCGAGCTGGCCCGCAAGGCCCACCCCGACCTCGCCCAGGACGACACGGAGCGGTCGCGGCGCGAGGAGTTCATCACCCGGGTCAACGCCGCCTACGCCCGTGGCGACGAGATGCTGCTGCGGGAGCTGGCCGAGGAGTGGGCCGCCGGGCCGAAGCTCCCGGAGCAGGGTCCGACTCCCAGCGAGGAGCTCTACGCCCGCCTCGAATGGCTCTCCCAGCGCAAGGAACTGCTCAGCGTGGTCGCCCGGGAACTGGAGGAGAGCGCGATCGGCTCGATGCTCCGGATGGCACCGGAAGACCCGGACCGCCTCCTGGACGAGGTCGCCGAGAAGCTCTTGGCCGACGTCGCCGCGCGCGAGGCGGAACTGGCGGGGCTGGTCGGGTAGTGGGTGGCCGGGCCGATGCGCGCCCGCGTCGGGTAGCGTCGGAGGCATGCAATTCGGAGCTGGTGTGCCCACGGTCGAGGTCACGGACCTCAAGGACAGTGACTTCCTGCTGGACGTCCGCGAGGACGACGAGTGGCAGGCGGGTCACGCCGCGGGGGCGCTGCACATCCCCATCAGCGAGTTCGTCGCCCGGTACGGCGAGCTGACCGAGGCCGCCCCGCAGGACGGCCGGGTCAACGTGATCTGCCGTTCCGGCGGGCGTTCGGCCCAGGTCGCGATGTACCTCGTCCAGCAGGGCATCGACGCCGCGAACGTCGACGGCGGCATGCAGGTCTGGGCCGCGACGGGCCGCCCCGTCGTGACCGACGAGGGGCAGCCGGGCTTCGTCCTCTAGGCCCCGGACCGGTCGGTGCCTGGTGGTCAGGTCAGGGGGTGGGCCGCCAGCAGGTCGCCCAGCATCTCCTCGTGTGCCGCCGCCGGGCCGAGTGACAGTTCGAGGTGCTTGGCCCAGGCGTGGTACCGGTGCAGGGGGTACTCGACGTCGGCGCCGAACCCGCCGTGCAGATGCTGCGCGGTCTGCACGACCCTCCGTACGCCCTCCGACGCCCAGATCTTGGCGACGGCCACGTCACCGGAGGCGGGCAGCGCGCCCGGCGCCCCCGAGGCGATCCGCCACGCGGCCTGCCACAGGGTGACCTCCATGGCCCGCAGATCGATGTAGCGGTCGGCGGCCTGTACGGCGACGGCCTGGAACGTGGCCACCGGGAACCCGAACTGCTCCCGCTTGCCGGTGTATTCACTGGTCATCCCGAGCACCCGCTCCCCCAGACCGAGCGCCAGCGCACATGTCCCGGTGGCCAGCAGGTCCCGCAGCCACTCCCAGGCGCCGTCGGCGTCGATGACGTCCCGTTCCGCGATCCGTACGGCGTCCAGACGCAGTTCGGCGAGGCGCTCACCGGTCGTGGAGATCTGCTCGGCGAGCTCGACCCCCGCGTGGACCCGGGGGACCAGGGCGAGCAGGGTCCGGCCGGCGGCCGTGTGCGCGGGGACGAGGACGAAGTCGGCGCCGTACGCCCACGGCACCGCCGTCTGCACCCCGTCCAGCACCCACACCTCCCCCTCCTGCCGTGCCGTCACGGCGAGTTCGGCCGGGTCGTGGCCGGTGCGGCCGCTCGCGGCGACGGTCAGGACCACCTCTCCGCGGCCCGCCCGCGCCGCCAGGTGGTCCTTCAACTCCTCGCCGCCGAAGGCCTGTACGGCGGCCAGGGCGGCGCTGCTCTCCAACAGCGGCACCCGCGCCAGCACCTTGGCCGCCTCGCGCAGCACCAGACACAGCGCGACGGCGTCCAGGCCCGCCCCGCCGTACTCCGGGTCCAGCAGCAGGCTCACCAGGTCGGCGTCGGCGAGCCGGGTCCACAGGGCACGGTCGAAGTCGTCCGCGACGGCGCCCACGGTGAGGGAGGGACTGGGCACCGCGTCCGGGGCGACGCCGGCCAACACCCCCCGCGCCGCCTCGGACGCCGCCTGCTGCTCCTCGGTGAAGGTGAAGTCCACGATCCTGTCCTTCCGCCCGGCCCCGCTTGTCTGACGGTCCGTCACGTAGTCCGCAAGATAGAACAGGTTCTAGAAGAAGGGAACGCTGCCGACGTCCGCCTGCCCGCGGGCGGACGCCTTTCGGCTTCTCACCTGTCGAAGTCCAGCTCCACTGTCTCCGTCACCGGATGGGACTGGCACGCCAGCACGTACCCCGCTTCCGTCTCCTCCGGCTCGAGCGCGAAGTTGCGGTCCATGCGTACCTCGCCGGAGACCAGGAAGGCGCGGCAGGTCCCGCACACGCCGCCCTTGCAGGCGTAGGGCGCGTCGGCACGGTTGCGCAGTACCGCTTCCAGGAGTGACTCGCCCTGCTGCACCGGCCAGCTGCCGCCGCGGCCGTCGAGCCGGGCGGTCACCGTGCTGTGCGCGGGAGCGGGCGCGGTGGTCAACGGGGCGGCGGCGTCCACATGGAAGATCTCCTCGTGGACACGGGTACGGGAAACCCCCAGCTCGCGCAGCGCCCGCTCCGCGCCCTGCACCAGTCCGTACGGACCGCACAGGAACCATCCCGCCACCCTGTCCACGGGCAGCAGTGCCGGAAGCAGCCCGCCGAGCCGCTCCTGGTCGAGCCGCCCGGACGGCAGTCCCGCCTGCTGCTCCTCCCGGGACAGGACCGTCACCAGGTGCAGCCGTTGCGGGTAGCGGTCCTTCAGATCGGCGACCTCCTCCAGGAACATCGTCGAGGCGGACGTACGGTCGCTGCGGATCAGACAGAACCGGGCCTCGGGCTCGCGCTCCAGCAGCGTCGTCACGATCGACAGCACCGGGGTGATGCCGCTGCCGCCGACGATCGCGGCGTACAGGCCGGGCGCCGGGTCGAGGGTGAAGCGGCCCGCCGGGGTCATCACCTCCAGCTCGTCGCCGATGTCGATCTCCTTGAGCGCATACGTCGAGAAGGCGCCGCCGTCGACCAGCCGCACTCCGACGCGCAGGGTGCGGGGTCCCTCGCCGTCCGGCGCCGGTGCCGGGGAGCAGATCGAGTAGGTGCGCCTGATCTCCGTACCGTCCGCCGTGCGCCGCAGGGCGAGATGCTGGCCCGGGGCGTGCCGGTACTCCTCGCGCAGGTTTTCGGGCACGGTGAGGGTCAGGGCCACGGAGTCGTCGGTGAGCCGGTCGACCGCGGCCACGGGGAGCGCGTGGAAGCGGGCCATCACAACTCCTTGAAGTGGTCGAAGGGTTCACGGCAGGCCAGGCACCGGCGCAACGCCTTGCAGGCGGTGGAGGAGAAACGGCTGAGCAGCTCGGTGTCGGCGGACTCGCAGTGCGGGCAGCGGACGGGGTCGGCCGCTTCATCGGTTGCCGGGCCGAGGGTGCGGGTCGCCCCAAGTCGCAGGCCGACCGGCCCGGCCGTCCGCCCCGTGCGCGGCGGGGCGATGCCGAACTCCCGGAGTTTGCGTCGCCCTTCGTCCGTGATGTCGTCCGTCGACCACGCGGGCGCGAGCACGGTGCGTACGGTGACGTCCCGCACGCCGTGTTCGTGCAGCACCCGCTCTATGTCCAGGGACATCGCCTCGACGGCCGGACAGCCGGTGTACGTCGGGGTCAGCTCGACCTCGACCGAGTCGGGGCCGTGGACGCGCACCGCGCGCAGGACGCCGAGCTCCCGCAGGGTGAGCACGGGCAGTTCGGGGTCGGGCACCGCACCGGCCAGCTCCAGGAGCTCCGCCTCCAGCGGAGTGGTCGTCACCATGACGCCCCCGGGTGACTGCGGTGCAGATGCTGCATCTCGGCGAGCATCCGCCCGAAGGACTCGGTGTGCAGGCCCTGGCGACCCGCCCCGGCCGCCCACGCCCCGGACCGCGGTCCCTCGGGGACCGTGAGGGTGGCGCGGCGCAGGACCTCCCCGACGGCCTCGGACCAGGTCGACTCCATGCCCTGCCGGTCGGCGTCCAGCCCTGCCACGGGCGCGAACATCTCCCCGGTGAACCGCCACAGCGTCTCGCACGCCCGCTGCATCCGCTCGTGGCTGGCGTCCGTGCCGTCGCCGAGCCGCAGGGTCCACTGTTCGGCGTGGTCGCGGTGGTAGGCGACCTCTTTGACGGCCTTCGCGGCGAGCGGGGCGAACGGGCCGTCGCCGACGGCAAGTTCGGCGTAGAGCAGGTACTGGTAGGTGGAGAAGTACAGCTGGCGGGCGATGGTGTGGGCGAAGTCGCCGTTCGGCTGCTCCACCAGCTGGAGGTTGGTGAAGGCGCGCTCCTCGCGCAGATACGCCAGGTCGTCCTCGTCGCCGGCCAGCGACAGCAGCACCCGGGCCTGGCCGAGCAGGTCCAGCGCGATGTTGGCGAGGGCCACCTCCTCTTCGAGGACGGGGGCATGGCCGGCCCACTCCCCGAGGCGGTGCGAGAGCACGAGCGCGTCGTCGCCGAGGGCGAGGGCGGCCGTCCTGGGTACGGCGGTGATGGTCGTCTCCGGTGCGGTCACAGGTGCTTCACCCCCTCCGGGATCTCGTAGAACGTCGGGTGCCGGTATGGCTTGTCGGCGGACGGCTCGAAGAACGGGTCCTTCTCGTCGGGGGAGGACGCGGTGATCGCGGAGGAGGGGACGACCCAGATCGAGACGCCCTCGCCGCGCCGGGTGTACAGGTCACGGGCGTTGCGCAGCGCGAATTCCGCGTCCGGCGCGTGCAGGCTGCCGGCGTGGGTGTGCGAGAGGCCGCGGCGGGAGCGCACGAAGACCTCCCACAGAGGCCAGTCGGTGTTCGTCATGCCTGCTCTCCTCCCCTTCCGGCGCCGGAGGCACTGTGCTTGGCCGCGTACGCCGAGGCCGCCTCCCGGACCCAGGCGCCCTCGTCGTGGGCCCGCCTGCGTTGCGATATCCGCTGTTCGTTGCACGGGCCGTTGCCCTTGAGGACGTCCCAGAACTCCGTCCAGTCGATCGGGCCGAAGTCGTGGTGACCGCGCTCCTCGTTCCACCGCAGGTCGGCGTCGGGGAGTGTGAGGTCCAGGGACTCGGCCTGGGGGACGCAGATGTCGACGAAACGCTGACGCAGTTCGTCGTTCGAATGGCGCTTGATCTTCCATGCCATCGACTGCGCGGAGTGCGCGGACTCCTCGTCGGGCGGGCCGAACATCATCAGGGACGGCCACCACCAGCGGTCCACCGCGTCCTGCGCCATCGCGTGCTGCTCGGGCGTGCCGCGGCTCAGGGCCAGCAGCAGCTCATACCCCTGGCGCTGGTGGAAGGACTCCTCCTTGCAGATGCGGACCATCGCGCGCGCGTACGGGCCGTAGGAGCAGCGGCACAGGGGCACCTGGTTGGTGATCGCGGCGCCGTCCACCAGCCAGCCGATCGCACCGACGTCCGCCCAGGTCAGCGTGGGGTAGTTGAAGATCGACGAGTACTTCTGGCGGCCGGTGTGGAGCTTGTCGAGCAGTTCGTCGCGGCCGGTGCCGAGGGTTTCGGCGGCGCTGTAGAGGTAGAGCCCGTGTCCGGCCTCGTCCTGGACCTTGGCCATCAGGATGGCCTTGCGGCGCAGTGAGGGCGCGCGCGTGATCCAGTTCGCCTCCGGCTGCATGCCGATGATCTCGGAGTGGGCATGCTGCGCGATCTGGCGGACGAGGGTCGCGCGGTAGGCGTCGGGCATCCAGTCGCGCGGCTCGACGCGCTCGTCCGCGGCCACGGCGGCGTCGAAGGCCCTCTCGTACGCGGCGGTGTCGCCGGCGCCGGCCTGGGCGTCGGCCTGGCCGTCGTACGCCTGAGTGCGCGCCGTCTGGTGTGCGGCTGCTGTCGCCATGAGGTCCCCTTCGACCTGGGCTCTGCCGGTGCTTACTCCCGACCGATCGTTCGGTTCGTGCGATTCCATGGTGAGACGGGCGCCGTAAGGTGTCAACCGCTGTGGATAACCTGCGGGCGTCCCCGGGCATCGCCTGTGGACAACCGGAGTGGCCTTCGCGGCGGGTCCATAGGGGGCTGTGCCGGGCGCACGGGCCTGAGTACCGTTCCGTTCGAGCGGTGCGCGGGTGGTGCTGCTGCCCTGCGTGGGGCACCGGAAGACGGACCGGAATCGGAAACGGGGCGGAATGGACGTGCACGACGGAGGCTCGAACGCCCTGCACGGGCCGGGCGAGCCGGGCGCCGCGCCCGCCGGTCCGCCCGCCCCCCGGGCCTTCTCGCCCGGTCCGGCACCGACGCACGGCAGGCCGGCCGACACCACGGCTCACGAGCAGCCGAGCGCCAACGAGCAGCCGGGTGCCCACGAGCAGCCGAGCGACGCCGAGCCGCCACTCGCTGCCGAGCAGGAGTCCGGCACCGGTCCGGTGTCCGCCGCCGCTTCGGGGCCCGAGCCGTCTGCCCGTGCGGCGTATGTGCCGCACGCCGCCGAGCCGTCGCACCCATCCCTTGTCCCCTCCGCCCCCTCCGCCCCCTCCGCCCCCCGCACCGGCGTCGCCGCCCTCTCCCTCCGCTACCGGATCGTCGTCGCCGTGGCGCTCGCGGTCGTCGCCGTCGCCGTCTGTGTGCACATCGGCATGGTGTTCCTGCACGTGGCGCCGTCGAACACGGTGACCAAGCAGCACGCCAGGGCGATCGACGACTGGATCTACCCGGAGTTCGAGCAGAACTGGAAGCTGTTCGCGCCGAACCCGTTGCAGCAGAACATCGCCGTCCAGGTCCGTGCGCAGCTCGACACCGCGGACGGCGGCACGCGGACGACCGGCTGGTACGACCTCTCCGCCGAGGACGGCCGGGCCATCGACGGCAACCTGCTGCCGAGCCACACCCAGCAGAACGAGCTGCGCCGGGCCTGGGACTTCTTCGTCGCCACGCACGGCGGCGACAGCCGTCCGCTGGGCCTGCGCGGCTCCCTCTCGGAGACGTATCTGCGCCGCATCGTGCTGCTGCGTCTGGACCGTGAGGAAGCGGCTCGCAAGGGCGAAGCGATCGACCTCCTCCAGATACGCTCGCGCACCACCAATGTGCGCCCCCCTCGGTGGAGCGACGAGAAGGTGTCGGACCAGCCCGTCTACCGGGTGCTGCCCTGGTGGTCGATACCGGCCCGGAGCACCGAGGGGGACGCCGAGTGAACCGTTTCGCGCTCTGCGTCTCCGCCGCCATCGCCCGGGTCACCGAGTCGGCCCTCGGCCCGTACCAGACCGCCGTGATCCGCATCGGCTTCAGCGTGACCTGGCTGCTGTTCCTGCTGCGCGAGTTCCCCCACCGCGAGGAGATGTACGGCCCGGGCGGCCCCTGGAGCTGGGACCTCGCCCAGCAGATGATCTCGAGCAATGGCGCCTTCACGGCCCTGATGTGGTCCGACGGCGGGTTCTGGTTCGAGACCGTCTACGCGCTGGCCGTCCTGGCGAGCTTCCTGCTGCTGCTGGGCTGGCGCACCCGCACGATGTCCGTGCTCTTCATGGTCGGCGTGCTGTCGCTGCAGAACCGCAGCATCTTCATGGGCGACGGCGGCGACAACGTCCTGCACCTGATGTGCGTCTACCTGGTGTTCACGCGCTGCGGCCAGGTGTGGTCGCTGGACGCGCGGCGGGCCCGGCTCCAAAGCGAGGCACGCGCGCGTGGAGAGCACGTGGCCGACCGGGTCGGCCCGGCCCTGTGGGGCGTGCTCGGCCTGGCGCTCACCGCGGTGACCCTTTCGGGCCGGCTCCTCGACGGCGAAAAGTTCGTGCCGTTGCTGCTGTGGACGATATGGCTGGCCCAGGCCCTGTGGTGGCTCACAGGACGCCGCGCCAAGACCGGCCAGCCCCGGATCCTGCTCGACGTCGTCGCCAGCATCGTCCACAACGGCGCCCTCGTCGTGATCATGGCCGAGGCCTGTCTGATCTACGCCACGGCGGGCTGGTACAAGATCCAGGGCTCGCGCTGGCAGGACGGCACCGCCGTCTACTACCCCCTGCACCTCGACTACTTCTCCCCGTGGCCCGCGCTCGCCGACGTGCTGGCGGCCAGCGGCACGATGGTGATGCTGGTGACGTACGGCACGGTCGCCGCGCAGGTCGCCTTCCCCTTCACCCTCTTCAACCGGCGCGTCAAGAACGTCCTGCTGGCGGTCATGATGATCGAGCACGCCGCGATCGCCGTGCTCCTCGGACTGCCGTTCTTCTCGTTGGCGATGATCGCCGCCGACGCCGTCTTCCTGCCGACCTCGTTCCTGCGCCGGCTCGGCGGCTGGGCGGCACGCGCGCGTGGACGCCTGGTCCCGGGCACGGGCCGTACGACGCTGCCGAAGCCGCGTGCCCCGGAGAGCGCGGCGGACGTCACGGACGCGGGGGACGTGGGTGACGCGCCCGTAGGCTCCAGGGCATGAGCGCCTCCGATCCCCTCGACGTCTGGCACCGGCTCGTCGGCACCTCCGTGCTGCTCGACGGCTTTCACGCCCTCAAGCACGCGCTGCGCTTCGGCGCCGGGGTCCCGGTGGCGGTCACCGCCGACCGGGCCGCCGCGCTCGCCCTCGCCGAGGAACTGGCGCCGGACGTACGGGACACGCTGGACGCGCTCCTGGCCGAGGTGCCGGAGCCGGCGTACCGGGGCCTGGTCCCGCGCCCGCACCCCACCGCGGTCGCCGCCCTGGCCGTACGGCCGTCCCGCGCGGCCAACCTGGACAAGCTCGCGCACCTCCCCCGCACCGCGCCCGTCGTCGTCCTCGACGATCCGCGCAACCTGGGCAACGCGGGGGCCGTGATCCGGCTGGCCGCCGGTTTCGGCGCGACCGGTGTGGTGACCACCGGCACGCTCGACCCCTGGCATCCCACGGTCGTCCGCGGCGGAGCCGGGCTGCACTTCGCGACGGCCGTGGAACGGCTGACCGTCGACGGACTGCCGCCCGGGCCGGTGTTCGCCCTCGACCCCGAGGGCGACGACATCCGCCACACCAAGCTCCCGGACGAGGCCGTCCTCGCCTTCGGCTCGGAACGCAGCGGGCTGTCCGCAGGCCTGCGCGCGCGTGCCGACCATCTGGTGGCGCTGCCGATGCGCCCCCAGGTCTCCAGCTACAACCTCGCGACCAGTGTGGCCATGACGCTGTACCACTGGAGCGCCACAGGGAGCGCCCGGCACGTCCCTTAGGCCTGTCGGCCTAAGGGCTTGCCGGGAATCAACACGTCGGTTTGATCTCGGTCTTGTCGGGGCCGAGGAACCTGGCGACGTCTTCCCGTGTGCGGAAACGGGCTGTTG
>NZ_JBVIPA010000022.1:3875-155575 GCF_055578365.1 Streptomyces sp. NPDC033131 | reverse complement strand
CGTGGGGGAGGAGCCACGTGGGCGTTTCGGCAACGCGGCGAGGTGCGGTGCCAGGCCGCGCGACCCGGACGGGCATAGTGAAAGGACCCCTAAGGTGAGGTGACGATCACCGGCGAGGCAGTACGCGACGCAAGACGAGGACACACGGCCCATGGCACTGCAGATCAGCGCGACCAACCCGGAGCACCCCGCGCTCCTGCTCGAACTGCCGTGGCACCTCCCCCTGGAGGAGTGGCCCGACGAGTACCTGGTGCCGCTGCCGCGCGGCATCTCCCGCCACGTCGTGCGCTACGCCCGCGCCGGCGACGAGGTGATCGCCGTCAAGGAGCTCGCCGAGCGCCCGGCTCTGCGCGAGTACGAGCTGCTGCGCGACCTGGACCGGCTCGGCATCCCCGCGGTCGATCCGCTGGCCGTGGTCACCGGGCGCACCGCCGCGGGGGACGCGCCGCTGGAGCCGGTGCTGATCACCCGGCACCTGGGCGGCTCGATGCCGTACCGGTCGATGTTCGAGACGACGATGCGGCCCGCGACCATGCACCGGCTGATGGACGCGCTGGCGGTGCTGCTGGTGCGGCTGCACCTGTCCGGGTTCGCCTGGGGCGACTGCTCGCTGTCCAACACGCTCTTCCGGCGCGACGCCGGCGCGTACGCCGCGTACCTGGTGGACGCGGAGACCGGTGACCTGCACCCGCAGCTCAGCCCCGGGCAGCGCGACTACGACCTCGACCTGGCCCGGGTGAACATCAGCGGCGAGCTGCTCGACCTGGAGGCGTCCGGGGCCCTGCACCCCTCCGTGGACCCGATCGAGTTCGGCATGGAGATCTGCGCGCGCTACGGGGGCCTGTGGGAGGAGCTGACCCGCACGTCCGTCTACCCGGCGGGCAAGTACCACTACATCGAGCGCCGAATCCGCCGCCTGAACGAGCTCGGTTTCGACGTGGCCGAGATGCAGATCGAGCACTCCTCCAACGGCGACACCGTCACCTTCGTGCCGAAGGTCGTGGACGCCGGCCACCACCAGCGCCAGCTCCTGCGGCTGACCGGCCTGGACACCGAGGAGAACCAGGCCCGCCGGCTCCTGGGCGACCTGGAGTCCTGGATGGCCACCCAGGACGACTACGCCCCGGGCGACCCTCTGGCGGCCCGCCCGGAGGTACTCGCCCACCGCTGGGTGCGGGACGTCTTCCGCCCCACCGTGCGGGCCGTGCCCCTCGAGCTGCGCGGCTCCATGGACCCGGCCGAGATCTACCACGAGCTGCTGGAACACCGTTGGTACCTGTCCGAGCGGGCCCAGCACGACATCGGGCTGGACACCGTCGTCCAGGACTACATCAACAACATCCTTCCCACGGCGCGCGAGACACTCCTGCCCACCCCATCCGCCGACTGACTCAGGCGTGTGGCACCACGGCCACCGGGCAGCCCGCGTGATGCAGGACGCCATGGGCGACCGAGCCGATGCGGGCGCCGACGGCCGTACGGTGGGCGCGGCGCCCGACGACCACCAGCTGGGCATCTCCGGCCACCGACAGCAGCACCTGCCCGGCGCTGCCCATCTCCACGTGTTCGACGACCGGCACGTCGGGGAAGCGGTCCCGCAGCGGCTGCAGTGCCGTGGACAGGGCCTTCTTCTCGTACGGCTCGAGGCCGCCGGCCTCGTCGAGGAGCTTGAGCGAGCCCGGGCTGTAGGCGAAGACGGGCGGCAGGGTCCAGGCCCGTACCGCGCGCACGGTCGCGCCGCGCGCCGCGGCCGCCTCGAACGCGAACCGCAGCACCTCGGCGCTGTCCTCCGGGTCGCCCTGCTGGCCCACGACGATCTCACGCCCGACGGCCTCGCCGGACGGGGCGTCGCCCGCCCGCACCAGGACGACCGGCCGTGTCGCCTCCACGATCACCTGCTGGCCGACCGAGCCGACCAGGAAGCCGACCAGCCGGCCGTGCCCGCGTGAGCCGAGCACCAGCATCTCGGCCTCCGCCGCCGCGGCGACCAGCGCGTCCACGTCGGCGCCCGCCACCACGTCCGTGGACACCTCGAGGCCGGGGTGCCGCTCGGTGACCGTGCGGGCGGCCTCGCCGACCGCCTCCTTGGCCCATCCGGCCTGCACGTCGGGGTCCGCCGCCTCCACCACCTCGTGCGGCTCGTACCGCCAGGCATGCACCACCCGCAACGCCAGGTCCCGCCGGACCGCCTCCCGCGCCGCCCAGGCCAGCGCTGCCAGGCTCTCGTCGGTTCCGTCGACCCCTGCCGTGATCGGGCGCTTCATGCTGTCGGCCTCCCAGTGTCGTGATCCTCTTGCCCGGTACCCAGTTTTCCCTAGGCTTGCCGCCATGGCCTTGGAATGGGAGCAGGTTGTCGTGGACGCGGCCGATCCGGCGGCTCTGGGCCGCTGGTGGGCCGAGGCGCTGGGATGGGTGGTCGTGGGCGACCTTCCCGACGAGTTCGAGATCCGGCCCGAGGAGGACCGCCTGCCCGGACTCCTCTTCACGCAGGTACCGGAGGGCAAGACGGTCAAGAACCGCCTCCATCCCGACTTCCGGCCGGACGACCAGGAGGCGGAGGTGGCTCGCCTTCTCGCCCTCGGCGCGCGGCACGCGGACGTCGGCCAGGGCGAGCAGCCGTGGGTGACCCTCATGGACCCGGAGGGCAACGAGTTCTGCGTGCTCGGGCCACGCCGCGGCTGACCTCCCGGCCGGCACCCGCATACGTGAGCGAAGCGGCACGATCGAACATACGATGGGCGGGAACCGGCCAGGTGGCCGCACAACCTTGGGTTCACCGTGCCGTGAGTCCGACCTCGGGTGGGAGACGTATGACACAGGCCGCGGACACAGCGCGGACCGTCATCTTGACCGTGGACGACGACCCGGGAGTGTCCCGCGCCGTCGCCCGGGACCTGCGCCGGCGCTACGGCGAGTCGTACCGGATCGTGCGCGCGGAGTCCGGCGAGTCGGCGCTCGAGGCACTGCGCGAACTGAAGCTGCGGGGAGACCTGGTGGCCGTACTCCTGGCGGACTACCGGATGCCGCAGATGAACGGCATCGAGTTCCTGGAACAGGCCCTCGACGTGTATCCGGGCGCCCGGCGGGTGCTGCTGACCGCGTACGCGGACACGGACGCGGCGATCGACGCGATCAACGTCGTGGACCTCGACCACTACCTCCTCAAGCCGTGGGACCCGCCCGAGGAGAAGCTGTACCCGGTCCTGGACGACCTCCTGGAGGCATGGCGGAGCAGCGACTACCGGCCGGTGCCGGCCACCAAGGTGGTCGGACACCGCTGGTCGGCGCGTTCGTCGGACGTACGGGAGTTCCTGGCCCGCAACCAGGTGCCGTACCGCTGGTACTCCGCGGACGAGCCCGAGGGGCAGCGCCTGCTGGCGGCGGCCGGGCAGGACGCCCGGCGGCTGCCGCTGGTCATCACCCCGGACGGCACGGCCCTGGTCGAGCCGGAGGCCCCCGAGCTGGCCGCGCGGGTGGGGCTGGCCACGACGCCCGCGGACGACTTCTACGACCTCGTCGTCATCGGCGGCGGCCCGGCCGGGCTCGGCTCGGCGGTGTACGGGGCCTCCGAGGGGCTGCGGACCGTGCTCGTGGAACGGTCGGCGACCGGCGGGCAGGCCGGACAGAGCTCCCGCATCGAGAACTACCTCGGCTTCCCCGACGGCGTGTCGGGAGCCCAGCTCACCGACCGGGCCCGGCGGCAGGCGACGAAGTTCGGCGCCGAGATCCTCAGCGCGCGCGAGGTGACGGGACTGGAGATCAACGGCGCCGCGCGCGTCGTACGGTTCTCGGACGGGTCGGCCATCGCCGCGCACAGCGTGATCCTGGCGACCGGCGTGTCCTACCGTCAGCTCCAGGCGCCCGGCACGAGCGATCTGACGGGCTGCGGGGTCTTCTACGGCTCGGCGCTGACCGAGGCGGCCTCCTGCCAGGGCCACGACGTGTACATCGTCGGCGGCGCCAACTCCGCGGGGCAGGCGGCGATGTACCTCGCCCGGGGCGCCAAGTCGGTGACCCTGCTGGTGCGCGGGGAGTCGCTGACGGCGTCGATGTCGCACTACCTGATCCAGCAGATCGAGGAGTCGCCGAACATCTCGGTGCGCTGCCGCACGGTCGTGGAGGCCGCGCACGGCTCCGGGCGCCTGGAGCAGCTGACGCTGCGCGACGTGGACAGCGGGCGGACCGAACTGGTCGACGCCGAGTGGATGTTCGTGTTCATCGGTGCGGCCCCGCTGACCGACTGGCTGGACGGCACGGTGCTGCGCGACGAGCTCGGGTTCATCCTGACCGGGCCCGACCTGACCGCCGACGGGCGGCCGCCGGCCGGCTGGGAACTGGACCGGCCGCCGTACCACCTGGAGAGCAGCATTCCCGGCGTGTTCGTCGCGGGCGACGCCCGTGCCGAGTCCGCGAAGCGGGTCGCGTCCGCCGTCGGAGAGGGAGCCATGGCCGTGATGCTCGTCCACCGGTATCTGGAGCAGTCGTGAGCGGGCAGGTGATGCCCTGCAGCCCGCAGGAGATCGGGGCGCTGTTCCTGTTCGAGAAGCTGTCCCCCGAGCAGCTGGGGCGCCTGTGCAGCGAGGGGCGGATCGAGAGGTTCGAGCCCGGTCCCGTCTACACCGAGGGCGAACACGCCACCTGCTTCTACGTGATGCTGGAGGGCACGGTCGTGCTGTACCGCCGGGTCGGCGGCGACGACGTGGAGGTCAGCAGGACCTCGCAGCGTGGGGTGTACGCGGGGTCCATGCAGGCGTACCTGGGTGACCGGGTGCCGCAGATGTACAACAACTCCATGCGCGTCACCGAGCCGACGCGGTTCTTCGTGCTGCCCGCGGACACCTTCGCGAACATCATGCGGGAATGGTTCCCCATGGCGGTGCATCTGCTGGAGGGACTGTTCTTCGGTGCGAAGAGCACGCAGCGGGCCATCGGGCAGCGCGAACGGCTGCTGGCCCTGGGCTCGTTGTCCGCCGGTCTCACGCACGAGCTCAACAACCCCGCCGCGGCGGCCGTACGGGCCACCTCGACCCTGCGGGAACGCGTGGGCAAGATGCGGCACAAGCTGCGGGTGATCTCCGCGGGCTCGTTCTCGCCGGAGACCCTGGCGAACCTCATCGACATCCAGGAACGCACCGCCGAACTCGTCGCCAAGGCACCCGCGTTGAGCCCCCTGGAGGCCTCGGACCGCGAGGACGTGCTCACCGACTGGCTCGACGACCACGACATCCCCGAGGGTTGGCGGATCGCTCCCACCTTCGTCCAGGCCGGGCTCGACACCGACTGGCTGGACCAGGTCGCCGCGGCCGTGGACGAGGAGCTCCTGCCGAGCGCGATCGGGTGGCTCAACTACACGGTCGAGACCGAGCTGTTGATGGACGAGATCGAGGACTCCACCACCCGGATCTCCCATCTGGTCGGCGCCGCCAAGCAGTACTCCCAGCTCGACCGGGCCCCGTACCAGGTCGCCGACGTCCACGAACTCCTCGACAGCACCCTGCTGATGCTGTCGGGCAAGATCGGACCACGGATCAAGGTCGTCAAGGAGTACGACCGTGAGGTTCCGCGGATCCCGGCGTACCCGGCGGAACTCAACCAGGTGTGGACGAACCTGATCGACAACGCGGTCCACGCCATCAACGGCACGGGCGGGGAGGGCACCTTGACCGTGCGGACGGCCCTCGACAACGACCGGTTGCTGGTGGAGTTCCGCGACACCGGCCCCGGGATCCCCAAGGACGTCCGCGGCCGCATCTTCGACCCGTTCTTCACCACCAAACCGGTGGGCGAGGGCACCGGGCTCGGCCTGGACATCTCCTGGCGGATCGTCGTCAACAAGCACCACGGCACGCTCCAGGTCGAGTCGGAGCCGGGCGACACCCGTTTCCAGGTCCTTCTCCCGCTCACCGCCGTTGAGTCCGACACCGCACCCGAGGAGCCGGCATGACCAGCGACAACGCGATCGACGGAATAGAGCCCGGCGTTCCGCCGAGCGGTGCCGGGTGCGTGGAGTGCGACGCGGCCGGTGGCTGGTGGTTCCATCTGCGGCGCTGTGCCCAGTGCGGCCATGTCGGCTGCTGCGACTCGTCGCCGGGCCGGCACGCCACCGGACACTTCCGGGAGACCGGTCACCCGCTGGTGCAGAGCTTCGAGCCGGGTGAGGGCTGGTACTGGGACTTCGCGACGAACGAGATGTACGAAGCCGGACCGGAACTCGCGCCGCCGGCCGGCCATCCCTCGGACCAGCCGGCGCCGGGGCCCGCGGGGCGGGTGCCGGATGACTGGGCTCAGATGTTGCGGCAGTGAGCGCCTGGGAGCCCGGGGCGATCCGTCCGACTGCGGCTGCGGGTTGTGTGTGGCTGGTCGCGCAGTTCCCCGCGCCCCTTATCGACGGACCAGTTGACCTTGGTACAGAGGTGCTGTCGGTGTCCCGTGCCAGGATGGACGTGTGTCGCAGACCTCGTTCACCACACCGCTCATCGGCCGGGAAGAAGAACTCGCCCGGCTCGCCGGGCTGCTGGAGCGCGCCCAGGACGGTGAAGCCCGGGCGGTCCTGATCGCCGGGGACGCCGGGGTCGGCAAGACACGGATGCTCGACGAGGTGTCCGGGCGGGCCGCCGCAGCCGGGATGACGGTGCTCACCGGGCACTGCGTCGACCTCGGTGACGTCGGTCTGCCGTATCTGCCGTTCACCGAGATCCTGGGCGTGCTCGCGGGCGACGAACGGTTCGCGGGCGCTCTCGCCGGGCATGCGGTGGTCGACCGGCTGCTGGGCGGCGGTACCGACGCCGTGCGGGACGTGGGTGGACGGCTGCGGCTGTTCGAGGGCATCGCGGGGCTGCTGGCCGACCTCGCGGACATCGCTCCCCTGCTGCTCGTCCTGGAGGACCTGCACTGGGCCGACCACTCCTCCCGGGATCTGCTGCGGTTCCTGCTGAGCCGGGGCATCCTCCAGCGGGCGGCGGGCGGCGCGCCCACGCACCGGCTGGCCGTGTTCGCCTCCTACCGCGCCGATGACCTGCACCGCCGCCATCCCTTGCGTCCGCTGCTGGCGGAGCTGGTACGGCTGCCCGCCGTGGAGCGGCTGGAACTGCGGCCCATGGCGGATGCCGAGGTGGTGCGGCTGGTGCGCGCGGTGCAGGACCGTCCGCTGCCGGACGCCACGGTCCGCCGGATCGTCGAGCGCGCCGAGGGCAACGCCTTCTACGCGGAGGAACTGGTCGCCGCCACGGAGACGGACGTCGGCGGAGTTCCCAGTGGTCTCGCCGACGTCCTCCTCATCCGCTTCGAGCAGCTCTCCGACACCGCCCAGCAGGTGCTGCGCACGGCAGCGGTCGCCGGGCGCCGCGTCGAGCACGACCTGTTGCGGGAGGCCGTGGGGCTCCCCGAGGACGAGCTGGAGTCGGCGCTGCGCGAGGCCGTGGGGCGGCAGCTGCTGATTCCCGGGGACGGCGACACGTACGCCTTCCGGCACGCCCTGGCCCGCGAGGCGGTGTACGCGGATCTGCTCCCGGGTGAACGGTCCCGGTTGCACGGCGCGTTCGCCCGGCTGCTCGCCGGACGGGGCCGCCGGGCCGAGAGCGCCGCCGAGCGCGCCCACCACTACCGGGAGAGCCACGACCTGCCCGAGGCGCTGGCCGCCTCGCTGGAGGCCGCGGACCACGCCCAGCGGGTCGGCGCGCCCGCCGAGGAGCTACGACACCTCGAAGCGGCCCTGAACCTGTGGTCGGCGGTGGAACCGACGGCACGGCCCACCGGTGAGGGCGCCGACCAGGTGACGCTCACCCTGCGGGCCTCCGCGGCGGCCGCGCACGCCGGTGAGGCACACCGGGCGGTCTCCCTGACCCGGGCCGCGCTCGCGGGCATCGGCCAGGACGCGGACTCCGAGCTGGCCGCCCGGGTGCGGTACACGCTCGCCGGAAACCTGATCACCGTCGACAACCTGACCGCCGCGTTCGCCTACAGCAGCGAGGCGCTCGCGCTGATCCCCGCCGATCCCCCGTCGCGCACCTGGGTGTGGGCGGCGGCCACCCACGTCATGGCGGCGCGTCAGGTCGGTGCCAACGAGACCGCGTTGCGGGTCGCCCGGCAGGCCCTGGCCGTCGCCGAGCAGCTGGACGTGGCGGACGCCCGGGCCGACCTGCTCGTCTCCCTGGCCGGTCTCCAAGAGGGCGGCCGCCGTACCCCGGAGGGCCGGAAGCGGCTGCGGGAGGCCCGGGACCTCGCGCGTGGCTCGGGCAACGCGCCGGTGGAGATGCGTGCCCTGTTCAACCTCGCCGTCGGCTGCTTCGAGTCGGGTGACCTCGACGAGTGTCTGCCGTGGCTGACCGAGGGGCTGGACCGGGCCCGGCGCGCGGGGCTGCTGTCGTCGCCGTATCCGCTGGAGATGCGCTATCTCCGGCTGCTGGTGCTGTACACGCTGGGCCGCTGGGACGAGTGCGCCGGCGCGGCCGCCTCGGACGCCGAGGTGCTGCCGGCGGCCGCGGGATACACCGTCGGCCCCGCCCTGTACGTGGCGCTGGCGCGCGGTGACCTGAAGGCCGCCGACCGCGCCGCCGCCCTGTTGGAGGGGCCGTTCGACTGGATGGGCACGCTCGTCGCGGCCATCGTGCTGACCGACGCGGCGGCGCAGCGGGGGCAGCCGGAGGCGGCCGTGGAGCGGATGCGGTCCACCGTCGTGGCCCTCACCGACGACGCGGGCAGCCTTCCGGACGTCACGGTCCGGCTGGCCGCCCTCGCGCTCTCCGCGGTGGCCGACCGGGCCGTCGCGCTCCGCCGCTCCGGGGACGAGGCAGGCGCGCGCGGCTGGGTGGCCACGGCGACCGAACTCCGCGACCTGGCCCGCGTCACGGCCGTACGCGGCGACGGCACACCGCAGGGACCGGAGGGGCAGGCGTGGCTGGCCCGCGCGGAGGCGGAGTGGGCGCGGGCCGAGTCCGGGCCGGACGTGGCGGCCTGGGCGAAGGCGGTCGAGGCGTTCGACTTCGGCGACGTGTACGAGCGGGCGCGCTGCCAGGTGCGCCTCGCGGAGGCCCTGTTGGCGGCCGACCGGCGTGCGGAGGCGGCCGCGCAGGCCCGCGCGGCCCGGGACACGGCCGTCCGCTTCGGTGCGGCCCCGCTGCTCGCGCAGCTGGACTCCCTGATCCGCCGCGGCCGTCTGTCGGACAGCCCGTCCGCGGCCGACCGTGCCGCGGTCCTGACCGCCCGCGAGCAGGACGTGCTGCGGCTCCTGGCCCTCGGCCGCAGCAACCGGCAGATCGGCGAGGAGCTGTTCATCAGCGGCAAGACGGCGAGCGTCCATGTCTCCAACATCCTCGCCAAGCTGGGCGCGGCGAGCCGTACGGAGGCGGTGGCCGTCGCCTACCGGGAGGGCCTGATCACTCCGGAGCCGAGTGGATCGGGCCGCGGACCCTCGTCCTGAGCTACGGCAGCGGGTCGGCGCAGTCCAGGCTCCTGAGGTCGACGGCGTCGGCCATCGCCCGCATTCCCCTGTCGTTGGGGTGGAGGTGGTCGCCGCCGTCGAAGACGGGGTGGATGCGCTCGGGGTCGGAGGGGCTGCGGAGGATGCGGTCGAAGTCGGTGACGGTGTCGAACTCGTCGCTGGTGCGGATGAACGCGTTGACGTCCCGGCGTACGGCCTCGGCGTCCGGGTCCCATTCGGACCAGCCCTTGAAGGGGCCGACGGTGGCCGCGGCGACGCACTTGCCGGCCGCGTGCGCCCGGTCGGCGATCTCGCGGTAGCCCTCGATCAGGTCGTCCGCGGTGACGCCCGTGTCGGCCTTGATGTCGTTGACGCCCTCGAAGAGGAACACGGTGCGCAGGCCGGGCTGGGAGAGCACGTCCCGGTCCAGCCGGTTCAGGGCGCTTGGTCCGGCACCGTCGGCGAGGACCTTGTTGCCGGCGATGCCCTCGTTGGCGACGCCCTTGACGGAGGTGTCCGCCCGTAGGAGGCGGCGGGCGAGGTGGTCGGGCCAGCGGCGGTTCCGGTCGCTGGTGGACTGCCAGCCGTCGGTGACGGAGTCGCCGAGGACGACGACGGCCCCGGTGCCCTCGCCGGCCCGTACGGACACCGCGTCCAGGTAGAACCAGGAGCCGCTGGTCTGCGTCCAGTTCGCGGCGCTCTCCTCGGCGGTGTGGTCGCCCCGGGTGGCGTAGGACGTCTGCAGGGCCATCCAGTGACCGGTCGCCGGTCCCGCCGCGTCGGAGGTGTGGATGCTGACGACCAGGTTGCTCTCGGCGGGCAGCCTGCCCGGCAGCGGGTCGCTCAGTACGGTCTCGCCGGCGGGGACCGTGACCGAGCGAGCCCGGCCGAAGGTCAGCCTCCGGTTGCTGCCGCGGACGAGTTCGGCGCCCTCCTTCTGGAGGCCGGCGTACACGCTGCCGAAGGTCACCGGCCGGTCCCCGAAGGCGTTGGAGAGCCGGATCCGCGGATCGCGGCCCCCGACGCTGGTGTGCACGACCAGCCGGTAGCCGCGGTCGGCGGCGGCCTCGCCGAAACGGTCGGCACTCGCTGCCCAGGTGACCGTCCCGGCCGGGACGTCGAAGACCTCGGCCGGCGTGGCCGTGGACTGGCAGGCGGAGGCCAGCAGCAGGACGACGGCTGTGCGGCCCGCACGCGCGAGGCGGCCCTTCACCGTGTGAGGTCCTTCCAACGCTACGGACTCCCCCGGCTTCAGACTCACGGTCCAGACCGTGTCACCGTACGCCACTGGCCGTCATCGCCGCCGGGGTACCCAGGTCGGCGTCGATCCGCACCATGCCCCGTGTGGCAGCCGCCGCAAACAGGCGACCGTGTCCGCCTCCCAGAACCCGCACGCAGTCAGGACGACTTCGGGACGTCGATGCGGTCGAGGTCGGGGGCGTAGCCCGTACCGCTGTCGAAGGTGATCGTGTTGCTGCCCGCCTTCGGCGTGACCGGCACGCTGACCGTCTCGACGGTTCCCCAGTCTCCGGTGGAGGGGAACGTGTGGCTGGTGGCGCCGCCGGTGTCGGCCGGGACGTCGACGGAGCGGGCGTCACCGCTGACGTGCGCCAAATAAGAGAAGCAGAACTCGTGGGCCGCCGGAATGTCAGTCCCCCACGGCACAATCGCCCCATGACGACGCCCCGTTGGCACGAGCTGACCCATGCGTACGGCTCCGCCGAAAACATTCCGGCCCTCTTCGCCCGCCTGGGCGGCCCGGAGGACGAGGCCGTGTGGAACGACCTCTGGTCCGCGCTGTGCCACCAGGGCGACGCGTACGAGGCGAGCTGGATGGCGATGCCGGTCCTCAGGGACATCGCGCTGGGCCGCGCGCCCGGCGAGCCGATACAGGCGGTGCTCATGGCAGGCCTGATCGCGTCCGAGCAGGAGGAGGCGCGCCGGGCCCGGTTCGCGCGGGAGATCGGCGAACTGCTGCCTGTCGCACGGGGCCTGCTCGACGACCCCACCGTGGACGACAGCTCCTTCGTCCACCTGCTGCAGTCCGTCCTCGCCTTCGAGGGCGTTCCCGTGTGGTCGCGGGAGCTGGAAGGCGTGTGCGACGAGGAGTACGAACTCGACTGCCCGGCCTGCGGGGGCGGGCTCTTCGTGGCCTTCGGCTCGTACGGGACCTTCGCCGCGGCCGGTGACTACGTCGGCCCCGGCGCCGTGAACGAAGAGGGGCGGGCCGAGCTCGCGCCGGCGGACCCGGACCGGCTGGAAGGCGTCGGGGCCCGGCTGCACCGGGCGGCGGCCGGGGCGGGCCGGACACAGGTCGCCCGGGCGCTGACGTATGTGTTCGGCGAGGCCCGATGCCCGTCCTGCGATGTCGTGTTCTCCGTGCCCGAGCAGGTGGAGCAGCGGTGAACCTGGACCCGAAATGGCCGGTTTCGGGCGGTTCGGCAGCGATACTGCGCGCATCCGCATCGCGCAGTGATCACCGAGTGACCACGTGACCAACCCTGTGGCCGCTGTGCCGATGTGACTCCCCGACAGGAACAGGAGTGCAGTCGCATGGCATCAGCAACAGCGCGCAGGGGTACGGTGGCGGGGGCGGTTCTGTTGGCGCTCCTGGCGGTTCCCGCGCATGCCGCACCCCGGGAATCGACGGCCTCCGAGGCCGGCACCGGCTCGGCCGGCGCCCTGCCGAAACCCGATCTCGCCGGCTTGCGGAGCGTCCTGCGCACCGCCCTGAAGCAGGGGGCTCCCGGCGCGATGGCACGGATCGACAGCGGCGGCAGCGACGGCGTCAGCACGGTACGTCTGGCCGCCGCGGGCGTCGCCGACCGGAAGACCTGGCGGACCATCGACGACGCGGACCGCTTCCGCATCGGCAGCGTCACCAAGATCTTCACCGCGACGGTGCTGCTGCAACTGGTCGACGAGCAGAGGCTCACGCTCGACTCCCCCGTCAACCGTCATCTGCCGGGGCTGCTGCCCGACAGCCGGATCACCGTGCGGCACGTGCTGAGCCATCGCAGCGGACTGTACGACTACACGAACGAGATGTTCGCGAGGACGGTGCCGGGATTCGAGGCGGTCCGCACGAAGGTCTTCACCCCCCGCCGGCTGGTGGACCGGTCGCTGCGCCGGCCGCGGACCAACGCGCCGGGTGCCGTCTACTCCTACTCCAACACCAACTTCGTCATCGCCGGGATGCTGGTCGAGAAACTGACCGGCCACGGAGTGGGCACCGAGTACCGGAACCGGATCATCACGCCCCTGCGGCTGCGGGACACCTTCTACGTGCACCCCGCCACGAGGATCCCGGGCCGCCACGCGCGCGGGTACCTCACCCCGGACCAGACGGGCGGCGCGCTGGTCGACGCCACCAGACAGACGGCGTCCTGGGCGCAGAGCGCGGGCGCCCTCATCTCCAGCACCCGGGACCTCAACACCTTCCTCACCGCACTGCTCGGCGGCCGGCTGACCTCGGCCGCGCAACTGGCGCAGATGAAGCGGTGGGTGCCGGCGGGCAGCAATCAGGCCTATGGGCTCGGGCTGCGCCGCCGCACCCTGTCGTGCGGTGTGTCCGTGTACGGCCACACGGGTGCCGTCCAGGGCTACTACACGTACGCCTTCACCACGAAGTACGGCGGGCGCAGCCTGAGCGCACTCGCCAACACGTCCAACAACGGCACGGTCCTCAACACGATGCTGGGCACGCTGGAGTCCGCGTTCTGCGGCAAGCGGAGCAAGGCGACGCGTGGATCCGCCGCGCCGGTCGAACGGCACGAGGACATCGCCCCGGGGACCGGCCTGGACTGACCGCCGGCCGGGCGGGCGGGAACGCCCGTGCGCTCACGCACGTTGTCCGGACAGCCCCCAGGGGTCCCGACCGACGACAGCGGAGCGGCACGATGAGCGAACTGGCCCCCGGGGGAAATCTGCCCCTCCCGGACGGTGCCGTGACCGTCCGGGTCCCCGGCCCGTTCGACGTGTCCGCGCTCATCACGGACGACGACGGCAAGGTCCGGGGCGACGACGACTTCGTCTTCTACAACCAGCCGTCCGCTGCGGGCGCCCGCCTGCACGGCGACACGCTGACCGTCGATCCGCCGGGTCTGCGGGCCGGCGCCACCCGGGTCACGGTGGTGGTCAGCGCCGCCGATCCCGCCACTCCCCTGGGCCGGCTGCCCGTCCCCACCCTGCACGTCACGGGCGCGGGCGGCCGCTCCCTCGCCCGGTTCGCCCCGCCACGCCCGCGCCAGGAGACCGTCCTGCTCCTCGCGGAGATCTACCGGCGCGGCGACGGCTGGAAGGTGCGAGCCCTGGGACAGGGCTACGCCGACGGCCTGGCCGGTCTGGCCCGCGACTTCGGGGTGGACGTCGCCGACGACCCACAGCCGTTCCCGCCGGGCCCGACGACGTCCGCCCCGTCGACGACCCGCCCGGCGCCCGGCGCGCCACCCCTCGCGCGCCCGGCACCCCGCGTCCCCTCCCTCGCCCGCCCGGCACCACCGCCACCCGGCCCCGAGTCCGACGGCTTTCTCGGCCTGGTCAACTCCGCCCGTTCCGCCGTCGGTTCACCGCCGGTCTCCCTCGACGCCCGCCTCGCCGCCGCGGCACGCGCCCACGCGGCCGCCATGGCCTCGGCCGGGCGGCTCGGCGTTCAGGGCGCGGACGGTGTCTCCGTCCACCAGCGCGTCGCCGCGGCCGGGTACGCGTACGTCGCGATCGGCGAGCACCTGGTCTCCGGGCCACGCACCCCCGCCGAGTTCGTGGCGTACTGCCTGCGTACCGAACAACCCCGGCGGACCGTGCACGACCCGGCGTTCACCCACGCCGGCCTGGCGTACGTCACCGACGCCCGCTCCGGTGACACGTACTGGACCGCGCTGTGGGCGAGACCCCTCACGCCGGCCGGGCTGGCGCGTGCGCAGGCCGAGGTCGTCACGCTCACCAACCGGGAGCGCGCCCGGGCCGGGGTGCCCTCCCTCGCGGTGGATCCGCTGCTGGCCGCCGCCGCGCAGGCGTACAGCGCGGACATGGCGGCCCGCGCCTTCTACTCCCACACCTCGCCCGAGGGCACCCAGCCCTGGGACCGGGCCGCCGCCGCGGGCTCCACGCGGCGTTCGATCGGCGAGAACATCGCCTGCGGCCAGCGCTCGCCGGCCGAGGTCGTGGAGGGCTGGATGAACAGTCCGGGGCACCGGGCCAACATCCTCAAGCCCGCCTTCACCCACCTCGGGATCGGCTTCGCGGGCGGCGGCCCGGCGGGCACGTACTGGACACAGCTGTTCGGTGCGTGAAAAGGCCGTCCCGAGGCAGCACTTCTCCAGGCAGCCGCACCCGGGACAGCCGTACGGGAAGCGCCCCCGCCCGCGATCTTGGCGGAAGGTGTCCCTCCGGGACAGGATGCCTGCATGAAGGGTGATCTGTTTTCCAGCGAGCACATGGTGCAGCCGGCCGCCGCGCCGGGCATGACGGTCGAGAACTCCAAGTGCGTCAAGTACGCGGTGAACGGCGAGATGCTCGCCCGCCAGGGCGCGATGATCGCCTACCGCGGCAATCTCCAGTTCGAGCGCAAGGGCCAGGGCGTGGGCGGCATGCTCAAGCGCGCGGTCACCGGTGAGGGGCTGCCCCTCATGGCGGTGCGCGGGCAGGGCGAGGCCTGGTTCGCACACGAGGCGCAGAACTGCTTCGTCGTCGAGATCGACCCCGGCGACGAGTTCACCGTCAACGGCCGCAACGTCCTGTGCTTCGACGCCTCGTTGTCGTACCGGATCGCCACCGTGAAGGGCGCCGGCATGACCGGCGGCGGCCTGTTCAACAGCGTGTTCAGCGGGCAGGGCAAGCTGGGCCTGGTGTGCGACGGCGATCCGCTGGTCATTCCGGTCTCGCCGCAGTATCCGGTGTACGTCGACACGGACGCCATCGTCGGCTGGACGGCGGGGCTGACCACCTCGCTGCACCGTTCGCAGTCCATCGGGTCGATGCTGCGCGGCGGCTCCGGCGAGGCCGTCCAGCTGATGCTCCAGGGTCAGGGGCATGCCGTCGTCCGGCCGAGCGAGGCCACGCCCCAGAAGCCCCAGCAGCACTGAGGCCTCGTGAGGTGATCTGCGCCTCACGGGCAACCCGTTCGGGCCCGCCCGCGTCTTGACCGGCGACAGACCAAGCCCCGGCCTTCGGGCCGGGGCTGATTTCCGCCGCACTATACACACTGCGTATACACGCGATTTATACACGCGTTGTATAGCTGTTGGGCATACGGACCGAAAGGCATGCATGTACGGCAAGGCATCCGCCCCGGAGTACCAGGGCGCCCTCACCACCCTGTCCGTGAACTCCTCACTTACCGACGTACTGGCCGCCGGCACCGAGCAGTTGAGGGCCGCCGAGCGGGCCGGGCGGCACGGGGAGGCGGCACGCTCCGGGCTCGCGGTCGCCGAGGCGCACCGCCGGCTGGGCCGGATCGGTGAGGCCGACCGGGCGTGGAAGGCGAGCTACCGGGCGGCCCGGTCGGCCGGGGACCTCGCGGCGATGGCCTGGGCGCTGTGGAGCGGTGGCACACTGGCCCGGCAGCGCGGCGCCCTGGCCCTGGCCCGACGGCTTCTGGAGCTCGCGGCCGAACTGGGTGAGCGCGGCGAAGACGTCGTCGTCCGCGGCTACTCCCTGGCGGGCCTGGCGGAGACCGGCCGCATCCAGGGTGACTACGAGGCCGTCGGCAGGCTGCACGAGCAGCTGCTCGCCGAGGCCCGCCGACGCGGCGAGGCACGGCACACGGTGTGGGCGCTGGAGGGCATCGCGCAGATGCACCGCAACACCGGTGCGTACGACACGGCGTACGCGATGTTCGAGGAGGCGGCCGGTATCGCCGCGCGCGCCGACGACCGGCGGGGGCACGCCTGGGCGCTGCGCGGGCTCGCCGACGTCGTCTCCGTGCGCGACGGCGACACCGGGCGGGCGCTCGACCTGCTGTCCGAGGCGGAGACGACGTGCCGCTCGATGAAGCTGGCCGGCGCGCTGGCGTACAACCACAAGATGCGCGGCAACGTCCTGTACCGCGCCGGGCGTTACGCCGACGCCCGTGACCTGTACGAGCAGGCTCTGGCGGAGTTCCGCGCCATGAGCGAGCCGCGCGGGGAGGCGCTGGCCCGGCTCGGGCTGGCCAAGTCCCTGGCCCGGCTGGGCCGCGACCACGCCGAGACCGCGGCCGAACTGGCGGACCTGACCCGCGTGTTGGAGAGGATCGGGTTGCGGCACGCGCGGGAGATGGTGGCGCGGGCGCAGGACGAGTTCGGCCTGCGGGCCGAGGCCGTACGGTGACGGCACTGACGTCGGCCGTAGCCGCGCCCGAAGTCCTGGACCGCTGCCGCGCGTTGGTGGGGCCCGCGTTGCGGGACGCCGTCGGACGGATGCATCCGTGGGTCGGTGAGATGGCCGCGTACTCCTTCGGCTGGTGCGAGGTGGGCGGCGGGCCCGCCGTCGCGTCCGGCGGCAAGGGGGTGCGGCAGGCACTCGCCGTCCTGGGGGCCGAGGCGGCCGGTGCGCCGGGGCGGACGGGGGTGCCCGCGGCGGTCGCGGTGGAGCTGGTGCACGCCTTCTCCCTGTTGCACGACGACATCATGGACGGGGACGCGGCCCGGCGCCGCCGCCCGACCGTGTGGAAGGCGTACGGCACCGGTCCGGCGGTCCTCGCGGGTGACGCGCTGTTCGCCCTGGCCGTCGAGACGCTCGCCGCGACGCCGACGGCCGGCCCCGCGGCCCTGCGTCTGCTGTCCGGGGCGCTGGGCGATCTGGTGCGCGGGCAGGCCGACGACCTGTTGTTCGCCTCGCGTCCGTGGACGGGGCCGCGCCGGGTGCGGCCGGACGCGTACCGCACGATGGCCGAACACAAGACCGGCGCGCTGCTGGGCTGCGCGGCCGCGCTGGGCGCCCTGCTCGGCGGAGCGCCGGCGACCGCGGTCACCGCCCTCGACCGGGCGGGGCGGCACCTCGGGGTCGCGTTCCAGATCGTCGACGACGTGCTGGGGATCTGGGGAGATCCGGCCGTCACCGGCAAGCCCGTCCACGGCGATCTGCGGGAGCGGAAGAAGACGTTCCCGGTGCTGGCGGCGCTCGACGCACCGGGCCCCGCGACGGGACGGCTCGTCGCCCTCCTGGAATCCGCCGAGGAGCCCGAGGAAGCGGCCGCGCTGGTCGACGAGGCGGGCGGCCGGGCCGCGGCGCTGGCCGAGGCGCGCCGCCAGGTCACCGCCGTGGACTCGGCCCTCGCCGACGTGCCGATCACGGTGGGTACGGCCGCCGACCTGCGGTGTCTGCTGGACTTCCTGGTACGGCGCGACCTCTGATCCCGAGTTGACCCACGCCGCGCCGCACGCCAGGGTGCGAGGCGGCGTGGATCACCGCCCCGCGCCGGGAGGATGACTGACTTGATCGGGATCACGGAGATCGAGAACGCGGCCGAGCGGATCGCCGGACACGTCGTACGCACCCCGACGGTGCCGAGCCCCGGCCTGTCCACGCTGCTCGGTGTCCCCGTCACGGCGAAGCTCGAACTGCTCCAGCGCACCGGCTCCTTCAAGGCGCGCGGGGCAACGGCCAAGCTGCTGTCGCTGAGCGGGGCCGAGCGGACCGCCGGGGTCGTGGCGGTCAGCGGCGGCAACCACGGGATCGCCCTCGCGGTCATGGCGGCGGCCCTCGGTGTGAAGGCGACGGTGGTCATGCCGCGTTCGGCGCCCGCCCGTTCGGTCGAGATCGTGCGGGAGGCGGGCGCGTCGGTGCGGCTCACCGACGACATGGACGGCGCGTTCTCGCTCGTGACGCGGCTGCGGGACGAGGGGCTGACGCTGGTGCACCCCTTCGACGACCCCGTGGTGATCGCAGGACAGGGCACCGTCGGACTGGAGTTCGCCGAGGACGCCGGCGAGCTCACCGACGTGCTCGTGAGCGTCGGAGGCGGCGGACTGATCGGCGGTGTCGCAGCCGCGTTGCACGCCCGCCGTCCGGGCCTGCGGATCTGGGGTGTGGAGACCGAGGGCGCCGAGTCCATGTCCCGGGCGCTGGCGGCGGGCGGCCCGGTACCGGTCCCGCTGTCGTCGATCGTCTCCACCCTGAGCGCGCCCTCCGTGTCACAGCTGACCTACGACCAGGTGTCCGCCCTGGTCCACGAGGTGCTCGTGGTCCCCGACCGGGAGGCCGTGCGGGGCTCGCTCGAACTCGCCGACCACGCCAAGGTGTGGGCCGAACCAGCCTCCGGCTGTCTGCTCCCCGCGGCCCGGCAGGTCCTGGAGCGGGTCGGTGAGGGAGCCCGGCTGGGAATGGTGGTGTGCGGGGGCAACACGACGACCGGTGACGTGATGGCCTGGTCGGAACGGTTCGGTTTGATCTGAGACAGGTCAACTCCGGCCACTTGAGGGGCAGTTCCTACTGACCTCTCGTACAGCTCGTGAACAAAAGAAAAGAGACGCCGTTCCGTTGAGGATTCATTGAACACATCGCGCCGCGGGCGCCGTACCTGTGTGAAAGGTGAGAGCCAGGGGTTCAGCGAGGGATGACATGGTCAAGGCGCACGTCTCCGCACAAGAGTTGGTCGCCGGAAGGTACCGGCTGTTGGAGGTCCTCCACCGCGAGACCAACCGCATCTGCTGGTACGGCGAGGACATCCAGGTCGAACGGCCCTGTCTGCTCACCCAGATCGGGCTGCCGGCCGACCCGGACGGGGACAGCGCACGCCGGGCCACCGCTCGGGTCATCCGGATGTCGGAGACGATGGGACTGCTGTGCCCGGGCCGGGTCGCCCCCGTCGTCGACGCCGTCGTGGACGCCGGCACCCTGTGGACCGTCACCGAGTGCATCGACGGCATCCCCTTGGGGGAACTCGTCGGCCGGCAGGGCACCTTCAGCTACCTGCGCGCGGCGCGCATCGGCCTGGAGCTGCTCGACGTGCTGGAGGCGGCGCACGGCGAGGGCATCACGCACGGCGAACTCAGCCCCGGCCAGGTGTTCGTACGGGAGGGAGGCGCCATCGTCGTCACCGGCTTCGGCCTGGCCGGCGCGACCCTCGCACCCCGGGTCACCGTGCCGTCGTACGCCTCCCCCGAGCAGGCCCGTGACGAGCGGATCGGGCCGGCCGCCGACCTGTGGGCGCTGGGCGCGATCCTCTACACGATGATCGAGGGCCGTCCGCCCTACCGGGACCGGGACCGGCCCGAGAGCACCCTGAAGGGCGTGGACCGGCTGCCGCTGCGTTCGCCGTTGCGGGCCGGACCGCTCACGCAGACCGTGCAGGGGCTGCTGCGCAAGACCTCCCAGGAACGGCTGACCCGCCCGGTGGTCCGCGAGGCGCTCACCCGGGTGCTCAACGAGGACCCGGACATGGCCGTGAGTTCCGTGTCCAGGCCGAGGCTGCGCGGGAGGTACGCGGCGGGGCCGGGGTGGAGCAGACGGACCGTGGTCGCCGGCACCGCACTGGCCGTCGTCGCGGTCGCCGTCGCCGTCCTCGCCGTGACCCGCCAGCTGCCGGGCACCAGTACCTCCGCGAGCGGCTCGCCGCCGAGTCCGTCCCCGTCCGCCTCCGCCATCACGCCCGGCAGCGGAGGAGGCGCGCAGACGTCCGGGCCGCCGGCGACTCCGTCCCCCTCACCACCGACACCGACACCGACACCGACACCCACTCCGACCGCGACGCCCACACCGACGCCCGAACCGAAACGGCCGGGCAACGCGCTGCCCGCCGGATACAGCCTGTACCACTCCCCCGAGGGCTTCTCCGTCGCCCTCCCCGAGGGCTGGAAGCCGCTGAACACCACGCGCCAGTCGGATCTTGCGTACCGAGTGGTCCTCGGCGCGAAGGGCGACCCGCGCACGCTCGCCGTCACCTACAGCGAACGCGTGGGCGAGGACGCCGTGGCCGTGTGGCGGGACGACGTGGAGCCGGAGCTCAAGACGTCGGGCGACTACCGGCGGATCGGCGAGATCCGCGCGACGACGTACCAGGGCCGCGAGGCCGCCGACATGGAGTGGCTGGCCGATGTCGACGGCACCCGCGTGCGCACGTTCGGCCGTGGACTTCTCATCGGAGAAGGCCACGGCTACTCGCTGCGCTGGACGACCCCGGCCGCGGACTGGAACGAGAACGCGAACAAGGAGGCGCTGGAGACCTTCCTGAAGACCTTCCGGCAGCCCTCAGTCTGACCCGCGCGGAGCCCTCATCGCACGCAGGCGCCGTCCTTGCAGCGGCTCCGTGCGCCAACGCGCCGTGCAGGTCCGGTCCGTGAGCGAGCACGTCACCACCAGACGGTGCGGCGTCTCCAGGAAGGCCACGTCGACGACCAGGGTGTCCGGGTCGGTCCATCCCCCGCTGACCGCGACGGGGACCGGCCCCTCGGTGACGGTCCAACCACCCTGCCCGAGCGGCAGCTCCAGCCGGTGACCGCCCTCGACGAGCGTCAGACGCCAGCCGTCCCCGTCCGCCGAGACCTGAGCCTCGGTCAGCGCGCTCACGGTCTCGCGCGCGACGTCGTCCGGGGCGAACGCGGCACCGGACCAGGCCTCCACCCGGTCCGGCGGTGCCGGCCTGCCCGGGGCGGACGGCAGTTCCAGCCGGGTCAGCCGCTCGGCCAGGGCCGCGTCCTCGTCCTGCCGGCCGGACAACGGTCCGGGACCGAAGGCGGGCAGCAGATGCTCCCAGGCAAGGTTCAACACCTCCTGCATGTCCTCGCTCGCCGAGGTCATCGCCACCACCACGTCGTACTCGGGCAGCACCAGGCAGTACTGCCCGTACGCCCCGTCGCCGCGGTAGCCGTGCCGGGACGTCCAGAACTGGAAGCCGTAGCCCTGCTGCCAGTCCGACAACGCGCCCTCCGGCGTGCCGTCGGCGTTCGCCACGTGCACGCGGCTCGCCTCGGCCGCCCACCCCTCGGGCAGCAGCCGCTCGCCCTCCCACATGCCGTCCCGCAGGTACAGCTGACCGAGGCGGGCGATCGCGTCGGTGGTGGCGTGCAGACCGCTGAAGCCCAGTTCACGGCCCGCCCCGTCCCGCGTCCACGCCACCTCGCCGATGCCCAGCGGATCCAGCAGCCGCGGCCGCAGGTAGGCGCTCACCGACTGGCCGGTGACCCGCTCGATGATCGCGGCCAACGTGTACGTGGCGGGCTGGTTGTACGCGAAGACGGTCCCCGGATCCCGGTCCGGCGGCAACAGCAGGAAGCCGCGGACCAACTCCTCCGGGTCGAGCGCGCGGGCCCGTTCCCAGGTCTCGTCGAGGTGACCGCTGGACATGGACGCCACATGCCGTACGAGCATCGCGCGGCTGCGCGGGTCGGTGATGTCGGCGTCGAGCTCCGGGAAGTACGAGATCACCGGATCGTCCAGCCCGATCAGTCCCTCGGCCACCGCGAACCCCGCGGCCGTCGCCGTGAAGCTCTTGCTGAGGGAGTACAGGAGATGGAGACGACCGGGGGTGTACGGCGCCCACCAGCCGGACGCCACCACATGATCGTGCCGCAGGATCATCAGGCTGTGCGGCTCGATGCCCGGGGCTGCCTCGACGGCGTCGAGGAAGGCGTGGACACCCGACGCGTCGACCCCCTGGGCGGCGGGGGTGCTCGTGGACAAGGGGCGGACAGGCAGACGGCGCGTACTCATACCGGCATCCTCTCCCGGTCCGCGGCCGTGATCGAGAGGGCCCATCGGCCCGTTTCCCCTGCCCCTCACAGGGGACCCGGCCCTTATGGTGCAAATCGGATACACGATGATGACCGAGCAGGCCGGCCCCCGTGAGCTCGTCGACCACGTGGTACGGGCCGAGGAGGTGGGTTACGACTTCTCGGTGACCTCGGACCACTACTTCCCGTGGCTGCGCTCGCAGGGGCACTCCCCGTACGCGTGGAGTGTGCTGGGCGCGGCCGCCCAGGCGACCTCACGCATCCCCTTGATGACGTACGTCACCTGTCCCACCGTCCGGTACCACCCGGCGGTCGTCGCGCAGAAGGCGGCGACGATGCAACTGCTGTCACAGGGCCGGTTCCGGCTGGGTCTCGGCTCGGGCGAGAACCTCAACGAACACGTGGTCGGCGGCGGTTGGCCGGCCGTCGACGTACGGCACGAGATGCTCGAAGAAGCGGTGGAGATCATCCGCGCGCTCTTCAAGGGCGGCCATGTGAACCATCGCGGAACGCATTTCGACGTCGAGTCGGCCCGGCTGTGGGACCTGCCCGACCAGCCGCCGCCGATCGGCATCGCCGTCTCCGGCGAGCGGTCCTGCTCCCTCGCGGGCCGGCTGGCCGACCTGGTCATCGCCACCGAGCCCAAGGCGGGGCTCCTCGACGCCTTCGACCAGCACGGCGGCGCCGGAAAGCCGCGCGTGGGCCAACTGCCGGTCTGCTACGACCCCGACCGGGACACGGCGGTCAAGCGCGCCCACGCCCAGTTCCGCTGGTTCGGCAACGGCTGGAAGGTCAACTCCGAGCTGCCGCACCCCGATGCCTTCGAGTCGGCCACGCAGTTCGTCAAGCCCGACGACGTCGCCGCCTCCATCCCGTGCGGCGACGACCCGGAGGACTTCGTCGAGGCGGTACGGCCGTACGCCGAGGCCGGTTTCACCGAGATCGCGCTGGTGCAGATCGGCGGGGACTCGCAGCCCGCGTATCTCGACTGGGCGGAGAAGACCCTGCTGCCGGCGCTGCACGACGCGTTCGACTGAGCGGGCCCGGGCCGCCCCGGCGGCGCCCGCCGGTGCCATAGGCTTCCGACCTGCACCGTGTGCGGTCCGACCAGCCTGCCCAGGAGAATGACCCGTGACCCTTGCGATCGTCCCGTCCGAGACGTCCCCCGTGCCCCTGTCCGACCTAGTGGCGCGGGACGCGCGCGAGTTCGGCGTCTACGCGCGGACGGGAGGCTGGGCCTTCGGTCTGATGGTGGCGCGCAGCGTCCGGCCCGGCGGCCAGGGCGCGGACGAGACGCCGAAGGTGTCGGCGAAGGAGTTCGCCGAACTCGCGGGCTGCTCGCCCGAGCGCGTCATGCGCTACTACAAGGCGTGGGACCGGGCCGCCGACGACGGCCTCGTCCCGCATTTCGAGGCGCTGGCACCGGGCCAGGAGGTGGACCTGCCGGACGCGGACGTGTGGCTCGGCTACTACGTCTCCCGCAGCAGCGCGACCTCCGAGCGCGGTACGGCCATCGCGGAGGCCGCCGAGGCCGAGGGCATCCGCCCGACCAAGGCGCTGGAGGTCGCCGAGAACCCGACCGCGCTGCGGGCCGCGATCCTCGCCGACCCCTCCACCGCCCGCGCGGCCCGCAGCGCACTCCTCGACCGGATGCGGGAAGACCCCGAACTGCAGGCCGAGTTGGCGCGTGACGTCGTCCGCACCGACGACCTCAAGAAGGCCGTCGCCACCGAGAGCCGGTCCGCCGACCGGATCGGGTACGTGCGCCAGATCGCCGAGTCCGGGCAGGTCAAGACCCCCGCCGGGCAGACCATCGACGCGCCCGTCGACCTGCGCCAGGAGGCCGAGCGGCATCTGTCCCTCCTGGACGAACTGGAGGAGGACGAGGACACCGGCGAGTGGGCGACCGAGGCGTACGACACCATGAAGTCGCTCGTCGTCGAGGCCGTGGAGGCCGACCCCGAACTGCGCGTCCAGGAACGGCGGACGAAGTTCTACAGCAGCCTGCAGAAGGCCACCCGGGTGTTCGAGGAACTCACCTTCGACGACGCCCAGGACTTCTACGAGGACGACATGGTCCAGCGGCTGGAGGATCTCCAGAACGCCATCGCCACGGCCATCACGGCCCTTCGCGGGGCCCGGGGGAATCACCCGGAAGGCTGAGCATCTTGTGCGGGACGGGGGTACTAGAGGGCTCTACGACTGTTCCTTCCGGAGGCCCCCTCGTGAACTCCTTCGTGCACAAGACCCTCGTCGTGCAGCTCCAGACGGGCGGCACGGAGCGTTTCCCCGTGCTCGCCCATCTGAGTTACGACACGACGGATCCGTTCGCCGTCACCGTGGTGTTCAGCCATGACGGCCGGGTCCTGGCGCGGTGGCGGCTGGACCGGGAGATGCTCATGGCCGGACTGAGCCGCCAGGTCGGGGTGGGCGACGTCCGCATGGGTCCCGTCTCGACCGGGGTGTGGGAGGAGCTGTGCATGGAGTTCCTCGGGGACGCCCGGCCCGACGGGGGCCGCCAGCGTGCGGTGGTCTTCGCGTGGGCCCCGGCCATCGCGACCTTCCTGCGGGAGACCCGCGAGGTCGTGGCGCCGGGACGGGAAGAGGTCCGGATCGACGACTTCCTGCAGGAGGTCATCGCGGGCGGCTGACCCGTGCGCCCGAGTCGGCCGGTGCCGCTCGGGCGTACGGGTCGGCCGGCGTTCACTGCGTCGTGTGGCGGCGCCGGGTCAGCAGCGGTACGACGAACCAGCACACCAGGTACCAGGCGACCACGCCCGCGACCAGCCAGGGGACGTACCCGTCGTGGGTCGCGACCCGCAGGATCAGCAGGAGCGCGGCCGTCATGGTGGCGAGCAGCAGCACCAGGCCGACGAACGTCAGCCGGGAGGCCGCCTCGACCGCCTGCGGCTTGACCCTGCGCCCGGACACCAGGCGGTGCAGGGAGACCGGGCCGATGAGGGCGCCGGTGGCGGCGGCGCCCAGGACGACGGTCACGATGTAGATGGTCTTGTCCGTGTCCGTCAGATCCGCGTACTTCGGGGTGAACACGACGGTGAGCAGGAAGCCGAACAGGATCTGCACGCCCGTCTGGGCGACCCTGACTTCCTGGATGAGTTCCGCCCACTTCCTGTCGGCTCTCTCCTCCTCGGTCTCGTTGCGTCCCGTCTTGTGCCTGGCTGTTTCACCTTCGGTGCCCGACAAGCTTCCTCCCCGCCGATCGAACCGCGCTACGTCCTGAGCACCGTGTTCCCTGTTTCGCGCGTTTCTGACCGACCGTCCGCCTGTGGCGGGTATCGAGAGAAACGGGACGTGACGGAACGTGTTTGCGATGGAGTCGAACGGCAATGCGGATCCCATGACGGAATCGGACAAGGACACGAGCAAGAAGACAGCAACCGCTTCGGCCGCCGCCTCCAAGGCCCGGCAGACCGCGGACAAGGCGACGGCCCCGGCCACGGGGACCGCCCGGGCCGCGGCCACGAAGACCGACGAGGCGGCGTCGGCCGCGAAGGGCGGCGCGCAGCGGGCGGCCGACGCGACGAGCGCGGCCGCACACACCGCGGCCAAGAGCGTCGAAGTGAGCCGCCAGGCGATCGTCTCGGCGTCGGGACAGGTCGCGGCCGGCGCGAAGACGGCATGGACGGTGCTCAGCCACCGCAAGCTGGTCGCAGCGGGTCTCGGTGCCGGCCTGACCGCACTGGGCGCCGCGTCCTTCGCGGCGGGCCGCCGGGCGGAGCGCCACACCTACGGTCCGGTCACCCGCCTGACCGGCGGCCGCATCTGAGCCGCGTCTGTGAGGGGGCGGCTCTCTCGGAGGGCCGCCCCCTTCACGGCCGGCTCTTCCCGATGGGCCGCACCCCGGAGGAGCAACACCCCCCGAAGGGCCGCACCCCGAAGGAGCAGCACCCCCCGAAGGGCCGCACCCCGAAGGAGCAGCACCCCCCGAAGGGCCGCACCCCGGAGAAGCAGTCACCCCCCGAAGGGCCGCACCCCGAAGGAGCAGCACCCCCCGAAGGGCCGCACCCCGAAGGAGCAGCACCCCCCGATGGGCCGCACCCCGAAGGAGCAGCACCCCCCGAAGGGCCGCACCCCGAAGGAGCAGCACCCCCCGAAGGGCCGCACCCCGAAGGAGCAGCACCCCCTCAAGGTGCTCCGCCTGGAGATCGTCTCCGCTGCGGACGGCTCCACTCCGGAGACGACCGGGCCCCCTGAGGTGCGTCTCCTCTCGGCGTCGGTGACGCCTTGGGAGGATGACCACAGCTGCAGGCCGGTCACCCGCCTGCCCGGCACCCGCATCGGGCGCCGGCAGCACGCGCCTGAAGGCCGCCCGGCCGAGGAACGGCGCCCTCCGAGGGCCCGCCCTTCTCGAAGGGGAGCCCTTCTGCCTGTGTCGGGGCGGCCGCGGCAGGGGCCGTTTCAGCGATCACCGGGCGGTTACACGGAGCACGAGCGGCCCGCGGACGCGCGGTGCACCCGCATCAGCCGTCCCGTCCGCCCCCGACGCCGACCATTCGAGGAGTCCCGTTGACCACGCCCGGCACCGAACTCACTGTCACACTCTCCGGCGGGAGCGCCGACGACGCGCAGAAGGTCGTACGCGCCCTGGAGCCCGCTTTCGGCGCCCCCGACGAGCTGCCGACCGACACGAACGCCACGGTCCACACGGCCACGTTCGCCGCCGGCGGGGCAGGGCCCTCTCAGGGGAGCGTCGGACATCTGTCCGCGCCGGTCACGGTCACCGTGCAGGGCACGCCGGAAGCCGTCGAGAAGGCGAGCGACACCCTGGCCCGCGCCTTCTCCGCGCAGGACCAGGGAATCTCGTCGGGCGACCAGGAGCAGGAACGCCAGCTGCTCCTCACCCCCTGACCGGACCGGCGGCGGGGAACCTACCAGCGGCCTTCCACCTGGTCCTTGATCCGCCGGTCGTACAGTTCGCGGATCGCGGTGAGCGTCGGCTCCGGCAGCTCGGGCAGCTTCGCGGCGGCCGCGTTGGCGCGGGCCTGCTCGGGCGAGCGGGCGCCGGGGATCACGCTGGTCACGCCGGGCTGCTGCACGATCCAGCGCAGCGCCAACTGGGCCGGGGTGTACCCCTCGGGGGTGAGCGCGGCGAACTCGGCGGCCGCCTCGACGCCGGTCGCGTAGTCCACGCCGGAGAAGGTCTCGCCCTGGTCGAAGGACTCGCCGTGCCGGTTGTAGGTGCGGTGGTCGTTCTCGGGGAAGACGGTGTCCTTGGTGTACTTGCCGGACAGCAGGCCCGAGGCGAGCGGGACGCGGGCGATGATGCCGACGCCGGCCTCCCGGGCCGCGGGCAGCACCTCGACGAGGGGCTTCATGCGCAACGGGTTCAGGATGATCTGGACGCTGGCCACGCCCGGCCGGGCGATCGCGGTCAGCGCCTCCTGGCAGGTCTCGACGCTGACGCCGTAGGCGGCGACACGCTCCTCCTCGACCAGGGTGTCCAGGGCGTCGAACACCTCGTCCGTGGAGTAGACGGGCGTGGGCGGGCAGTGCAGCTGGACCAGGTCGAGGCGGTCGACGCCGAGGTTGCGCCGGGAACGGTCGTTCCACGCCCGGAAGTTGTCCAGGACGTAGTTCTCCGGGATCTGGTCGACGCGGCGGCCCATCTTCGTCGCGACCAGCACGTGCAGGTCAGGCCGGCCGCTCAGGAAGGCGGCGATGGTCTGCTCGCTGCGCCCGTCGCCGTACACGTCGGCCGTGTCGAAGAAGGTGACCCCCGACTCTGCCGCCGCCTCCAGAACCGTGAGGGCTTCCTTGTCGTCGACGTCACCCCAGTCCGCACCCAGCTGCCAGGTGCCGAGACCGATGACGGATGCGTGCTGCTGCGACCTGTCGAATGTGCGCTCGTCCATGGCGTCAGTCTGTCACCCGCGGCCACCCCGCGCGGAACCGGCCGCTCCGGCCCGCCACCCGTGCATCTTTCACCCGAACGAGTGATTGAATCAGATGGAAGGCATGCACGTGTCAACCGGCGCCTAGCGTGACCATGTGACTGATCGTTCAGTAGGCAACTGCTCATCGCAAGACTCGTCCTGGACCCGGCGCGGCTTCCTCCGCTCCGCCGCCGCCCTGGCCGCCGTACCCGTCCTGGTGGCCGCCGATCCGGCGGTCGCGGCCGAGGAGTTGCCGGACTTCCCGGCCGGCGTCGCCCTCTACCGCTCGGCGTACCGGAACTGGGTCGGCGAGATCACCGCCGACGGACTGTGGGCCTGCGCGCCGGAGGACGGCCGGCAGGCGGTCGCCGTCGTCAACTGGGCCCGGCTGCACGGCTGGACGGTACGCGCCCGGGGTTCCTCGCACGGCTGGTCGCCGCTGACCGTCACGGAGGGGACGGCGACGGACGCACGGGTCCTTCTCGTCGACACCGCCTCCCATCTCACCGGCCTGGCCCTGGAGTCCGCCTCCTCCGTCCGGGCCGGTACGGGCGTCACGCTGGAGGCGCTGCTCACCTACCTGGAGGGGCACGGCCTCGGTGTCACGGCCGCGCCCGCTCCCGGCGACCTCACGCTCGGCGGAGCGCTGGCCGTCGACGCGCACGGCACCGCCGTACCGGCCGAGGGCGAACGGCGGCTGCCCGGGCAGACCTACGGCTCGCTGAGCAATCGGGTGCTGTCGCTGACGGCGGTGGTGTGGGACGAGGACAGCGGTGCCTACGTGCTGCGGACGTTCCGCCGCGACGAGGACGACTGCGCCGCGCTCCTCACCCATCTCGGGCGGGCCCTGGTCACCGAGGTGGTGCTGCGGGTGGGGGCGAACACCAATTTGCGGTGTGTGAGCCGGGTGGACATCCCGGCGGGCGAGCTGTTCGCGGCACCCGGGCAGGACGGCCGGACGTTCGCGAGCTTCCTGGAGGAGTCCGGGCGGGTGGAGGCGATCTGGTTCGCCTTCACGGAGTTCCCGTGGCTGAAGGTGTGGAGCGTCTCCCCCACCAGACCGCTCACCTCGCGGCGCGTGACGTCGCCGTACAACTACCCGTTCTCCGACAACGTCCCAAGGCCCGTGGCGGACCTGGCCGGGCGGATGGTCTCGGACGCGGCCTGGTATCTGGCGCCGGTGCTCGGCAACGCGCAGTACGACGCGGCGGCGCTCGGGCTTGTGGCCACACTGTCCGCCGACATCTGGGGACCCAGCAAGAACACGCTGCTGTATCTGAAGCCCACCACGCTCCGGGTGACCGCGAACGGGTACGCGGTGCTCACCTCCCGGGACCAGGTGCAGCGTGTCGTCGCCGAGTTCACCTCCTACTACCGGGAGCGGCTGACGGCGTACGCGGCCCGTGGCCGCTATCCCGTGAACGGCACCGTCGAGATCCGGGTGACCGGTCTCGACGACCCGGTCGAGGCCGAACTGGACGGTGCCCGTGCCCCGCTGCTGTCGGCGCTGCGGCCGAGCGAGGAGCATCCCGAATGGGACACGGCCGTCTGGCTGGACGTGCTGACGCTGCCGGGCACGCCGTACGCCGAGATGTTCCTGCGCGAGCTCGAACGGTTCCTGCTGGCCACCTATGACGGCGGGCACGCTCTCACCCGGGTCGAGTGGTCCAAGGGGTGGGCGTACACGGACGAGGCCGTGTGGAGCGACGAGGAGGTGCTGGGGTCGGTCGTGCCCGCCTCGTTCGGCGAGAGCGTCTGGGGGCAGGCGGCCGGCACTCTGGACCGGCTCGACCCGCACCGCGTCTTCGGGAACGGCTTCCTCGACCGGCTGTTCCGATGAGGCTCCGCGGCGGGGTCACTCGCGCGACGCCAGCGCCCTCGCGTGCACGGTCCGCGCCACCTTGGGGCCGAGCCAGCGCTTGAACCGGCGCAGTGCCTCCAGTTGTCCGGCGGCCCTGTCGATCCGGTAGTACAGCTGGGGCGGGACGTACGGCAGCAGGGGCGAGTGGCGCTGGCCGAGCAGGGCGAACATCTGGTCCGGGGGCAGATGGATGTAGCGCGGCAGGTTCTCGTACCACCGGGCGCTGTAGCGGGCCGCGCTCTGGACGGACAGGAGCTCGGACTTGCGTCGCCGCTCGTAGTGGGTGAGGGCGTGCGGGAGAGACGAGTGGCCGCCGAGGGCGTCGGCCAGGGCGACGGCGTCCTCCAGGGCGAGGGTGGTGCCGGCGCCGACGGAGTAGTGCGTGCTGTGGGCCGCGTCGCCGAGCAGGACGACGTTGTCGCGGTGCCAGGTGCGGTGGGTCAGGGTGCGGAAGTTCAGCCACCGGGCGCCGGCCCCGCCCGCGGAGCGCCCGATCAGGGGGTGGCCGTCCAGTACGTGGGCGAAGAGCTTTTCCAGGAGGGCCACGCCGTCGGACTCGTCCGCCTCGTCGAGGCCGAGACCGGTCCAGGTCTCGGGTCCGCACTCGACGACACAGGTGCTGTGCTCGGGGCCGAAGGCGTAGCCGTAACACCAGATCCAGCCGTGGTCGGTCTCGACGAACGCGAAGGTGAAGGCGTCGAAGACCTTGGTGGTGCCGAGCCAGATGTACCTGTTGCGGCCGGTGCTGACCTGTGAACCGAAGTGGTCGGCATGACCGGTGCGGAGCGCGCTGTGCACACCGTCGGCCGCCACCACCAGGTCGGCGTCGGGGAGGTTGTCCTCGGTGATCTCGCGTTCGAACTCCAGCCGGACCCCCAGGGAACGGGCGCGGTCGGCGAGGATCTCCAGCAGGCGGTGGCGGCCGATGCCGAAGGCCTCGTCGCCCTTGTGCCGGGTCGCCAGATCCCGTACGTGGGCGACGCCTTCGCTCCAGCGGACCGAGTGCTCCTCCAGGGCGCGGGCCGACTCGGGGTCGCACTCCTGGAGTCTGTCCAGCAGCCCACGCCAATAGGTCACGCCCCAGCCGTAGGTCGAGCCCTCCGGGTCGCGTTCGTGGACGGTGATGTCGTGGGACGGGTCCCGTCGTTTCAGCAGGATCGAGAGATACAGGCCGGCGGGCCCGCCGCCGACGCAGGCGACCTTCACACACACCCCTAGAAATTACCCAAAGTTGTCAATGGGCAACGCAGAGTAGCAGGTCACGGGTCCGGCACCGGCTGACGCCGACGTGCGGGGTTTGCTCCGCAGGTCACGGGTACTCGCGCCCTTCAACCCGACGAGACGAAGGAGGCGATGACCTGTGTCGCAGGTCGAGGAATCCATCGAGGTCGGTGTCCCCGTGCACACGGCCTACAACCAGTGGACCCAGTTCGAGACGTTCCCCGAGTTCATGAACGGTGTGGAGCGCATCGAGCAGCGCACGGACACGCTCACGCACTGGGTGACCAGCGTGAACGGCGTGAACCGGGAGTTCGACGCGGAGATCACCGAGCAGATCCCGGACGAGCGGGTCGCCTGGACCACGATCGGCGGCGAGGCCAAGCAGGCCGGTGCGGTGACGTTCCACCGGCTCGACGACCAGCACACCAGGGTGATGCTCCAGATGGACTTCCATCCGGACAGCCTCACCGAGAAGGTCGGCGACAAGCTCGGGTTCGTGAAGCGGCAGACCAAGGGTGACCTGGAGCGCTTCAAGAAGTTCATCGAGGAGCGCGGACAGGAGACCGGGGAATGGCGCGGCGCGGTGCTGTGACCGCCGCCGGGCGCTATCCGGCTGCCGCCGTGCGGCACTCCGGATGGCCCCAGCCCTGATCGTTCTTGGCGATGGGTTCCCCGGCCGCGTACGAGCGTCCGCAGACGCAGCGGCCGGGGAACTTCGCCTTGATGGTCCGTGCCGAGCCGCCGCTCCCGCCGGACGCCTTGGTACCGCCTGACCGCTTGCGCGGAGTGCGGGCCGCAGGCGCGTCCGGCGCGGGCGGCGGCTCCGGCGAACCGAGACCACTGCCCGCGGGCTCCTGCACGATCGCCACCTGGCTCGCGGCGCGGTCGGCGAAGTCGTTGAGCGGGTCGCCGTCGACCTGGTGAGCCGGCACATAGCGGAACTCGACCGAGCGGCCCTCCAGCAGTTCGTCGATACGAACGACGAGGTCCTGGTTGGCGACCGGTTTGCCGGCGGAGGTCTTCCAGCCGTTGCGCTTCCAGCCGGGCAGCCAGGTGGTGACGGCTTTCATCGCGTACTGCGAGTCCATCCGGATCTCGATCGGTACGTTCGGGTCCGTCGAGGCCAACAGGCGTTCCAGGGCGGTCAGTTCGGCGACGTTGTTGGTGGCCTTGCCGAGCGGCCCCGCCTCCCAGCGGGCCGGGGACTCCGCATCGTCCGCGACCACCCACGCCCAGGCCGCCGGTCCCGGATTTCCCTTCGAAGCCCCGTCGCACGCGGCCACCACACGTTCACGCATGCGCTCGATCATGCCATGGCCGCGCGGGGCGTCCGGACGCCGTTCAGGACACGTCCGAGACCTGGGGCATCTCTCCCGAAGTGGTCGTGACGTCGATCACCGAGAAGTTCGCGCCCTGCGGGTCGCTGAGGGCGGCGAAACGCCCGAACGGGCTGTCCATCGGGCCGAACCGGAGAACGCCGCCGAGCTTGGTGGCTTTGGCGACGGCGTCGTCACAGTCCTCGACGGAGAAGTAGACGTTGATGTACGGCGGCACCTCGGGCGGGAACTCGTCCGTCATCTTCATGCGGCCGAGGACGGTGTTGCCGTCGACCTCGAACAGGCGGAAGTCGACCCCGTCGTCCTGCATCTGCTTCGCGGTGTACGGGAAGACGGCCGGGAAGAACACGTCCGACTTCTCGGACTCACGTGTGAAGATCTCGGCCCAGCAGAACGCGCCGGCCTGCTCGGGCGGCGCCTCGAACCCCTCGTGGACGCCGGCCTGCCACACGCCGAAGACGACTCCGCTCGGGTCGCGGCCCAGGCACATGGTGCCGAAGTCACCGACCTGCATCGGCTCCATCACCACCTCGCCGCCGTTCTCACGGATCTTGCCGGCGGTGGCCGCGGCGTCCGGCGACGCGAAGTACAGGCACCACTGCGACTGCCCCTCCTGGCCGGGCATCGGCGGTACGACGGCGGCGACGGCCTTGCCGTCCACATAGGCCTGGGTGTAGTTGCCGTACTCCGACGACGTCTCGCCGAAGGTCCAGCCCAGGACGTCGCCGTAGAAGCTCTTGGCTCCCTCGACGTCGCTGAACATCGCATCGGCCCAACAGGGTGTTCCCTCAGGTTGTACGGCCATGTCCGCGGCCCTCTCCGACTCGGTGGGTGGTCCGTTTCCGGTGGTCCGCTTCCTCACGCTAGCCATCTGTCCGCCCGGCCGCGCGTCGAACGGTCCGGTCCCCTTCGCAGCGTCAAGGAGGACCGGCTTCGGTCAGGCCGCGTGCACGGCGGCGTCGTCCACGGTCGTGGTCTTGGCCGGTCCCAGGTCTTCCGCCCCGAGCCCGGCTGTGCTTGCCTGGGGAGCCGTTTCGCCGGCCGGGGCGGGAGTTGTCGCATGCGCAGGGTGTGGGTCGTGGGGGTACTGCTCGTCGGGCTGCTGCTCGGTGCGTGCACGGATCCGTCGTCCGGTCCGGAGGACGCTTTGCCCTCCCCCGACGTACCGGCCTCGTCCCCGTCCACCGAGTACCGGCGGCCGGCCGCCTCGCCGCGTGCCCCGGCCAAGGCGCCCACCGTGCTGTACCTCGGCGACTCCCTCGCGATGGAGAACCAGCGGGTGCTCGGGCAGGAACTGGAACGTGACCTGGACGCGAAGTACACGAGTGCCCCCTATTCGGGAACCACGGTGTGCGACTACCTGGAGGGCACGAAGGCGCGGTCGCTCGTACCGGACCGGGACAAGGCGGCCGTCCTGGTGCGGTCGCTGCGCCCGGACATCGTGGTCCTGCAGTTCTGGGGCAACGCCTGGGGCTACACCTGGTGCATGGACGGCATCACGCACAACGCCTCACCCACCGAGTACTTCGAGCGGTACACGGCCGACGTGAAGCGGCTCACCGAGCAGATCGCGGCGGCCGGCGGACCGAAGCGGCCGAGGATCGTGTGGGTGCTGCAGGGCCCGGACCCGATGACCCCCGACCGGGTCCGGCGCGTGAACGGCATCTACCAGGAGCGGGCCGCCGCCTCGGGCGACCTCGTCGCCGACGCCGGCAGGACGGTCAGCCCCGCCGGTGCCCGCCAGACCTGGGTCCAGTACCTGCCGTGCACCGCCTACGAGCACGACCACCCGGACTACTGCACCCAGCCCGGCCGGGACCGCACCGCCCTCCACCTCGACAAGGACCCCCTGCACTTCTGCCTGGCCCCCACGACGGCCACGCCGAAGCCCTGCCCGGTCCGCTCCCCCGGCATCCTGCGCATCGCCCGGGAGATCACGCGGGTGGTCGGCGAGAGCCTCCGCGAATAGGGGTCACCCGCCCGCGGCCGCCTTCTCCAGGGCCGCGATGTCGATCTTGCCCATCTCCATCATGGCCTGGGTGGCGCGGGCCGCCTTCTCCCGGTCCGGGTCGGTGGTCAGCTCGATGAGGCGGTCGGGGACGACCTGCCAGGACAGGCCGTACCTGTCTTTCAGCCAGCCGCAGGGGCCGGGCTCGCCGCCGCCCTCGGTGAGTTTGGTCCAGTAGTGGTCGACCTCCTCCTGGGTCTGGCAGAAGATCACGAAGGAGATCGCCTCGGTGAACGTGAACTGGGGGCCGCCGTTGAGCGCGAGGAACTTGTGGCCGTTGGCCGTGAACTCGACGGTCAGGACGCTGCCGGCAGGCTGGGGCGCGCCCTCGGGGTAGCGCGCGATCTTGCCGACGCTGGAGTTCTTGAAGACCGAGACGTAGTAGTGGGCGGCCTCTTCGGCCTGGCCGTCGAACCAGAGACACGTGGTGAGTCCGTCGGTGGTCATGCGTACCTCCTGGGCGCGTGGAACACGGTCACCTGTATCGACCGACCCTCGCCCCGGAACTCATCGGTCGCAGGCCCCACTAATCCAGGTGGCCTCTACACCGTTCGGAACTAGCATCGCGGCCATGACGTCATCGCCCGACCCCAGAGGCATCCAGCCCTTCCGCATCGACATCCCGCAGAGCGATCTCGACGATCTGCACGACCGTCTCGACCGCACCCGCTGGCCGGACGAGCTGCCGGGGGTGGGCTGGGCGTACGGCGTCCCGTCGGACTACCTGCGTGAGCTGGTGCGCCACTGGCGGCACGAGTACGACTGGCGGGCGGCCGAGGCGCGGCTGAACGCGTGGCCGCAGTTCACCACCGAGATCGACGGCGCGCACGTCCACTTCGCGCACATCCGCTCCCCCGAGCCCGACGCCACCCCGCTCGTCATCACGCACGGCTGGCCGGGTTCGATCGTCGAATTCCTCGACATCGCCGGGCCGCTGACGGACCCGGCCGCACACGGCGGTGACCCCGCCGACGCCTTCCACCTCGTGCTCCCGAGCATTCCCGGCTTCGGGTTCTCCGGGCCCACCCGGGAGACCGGCTGGGAGGCGCGTCGGATCGCCGACGCCTGGGTCGAGCTGATGACCCGCCTCGGCTACGAACGCTTCGGGGCGCAGGGCGGCGACTGGGGGGCCGCCGTCTCCCGCGAGCTGGGCCGCGCGCACCCGGACCGCGTCATCGGCATCCACCTCAACCTGCTGCCCGGCGCACAGGCGGCCACCGAGCCGACCTCCGAGGAGCTGGCGGCGCTGAGCCCCGGGGAACGGGAGCGCACGCTCACCTCGTGGCGCCGGTGGGCCGAGTGGTTCCGGGACGGGACGGGCTACTTCCACGTGCAGTCCACCCGGCCACAGACCCTCTCGTACGCGCTGGCGGACTCGCCGGTCGGCCAACTCGCCTGGATCGTCGAGAAGTTCCGGGAGTGGACGGACTCCGAGGAGCTTCCCGAGGAGGCCGTCGACCGGGACCTGATGCTGACGAACGTGATGCTGTACTGGCTGACGGGGACGGCGGGTTCGTCCGCCCGGGTCTACTACGAGCGGGCGCACGCCCGAGGGGAGCGGATCGCCGCTCCGGGCGAACCCTCGACCGCTCCGACCGCGGTGGCGTCCTTCCCTGGCGACCCGCAGATCCCGCTGCGCCACAAGGCGGAGCTGACGGAGAACATCGTGCGATGGACGGAGCTCGACCGGGGCGGACACTTCGCGGCCATGGAGGAGCCCGACTTGCTGGTGGACGATGTGCGCGGCTTCTTCCGGCAAATGCGCGAGAAGGGTGTGGGCTGACGCGGGAGGGCTGACCGCCCGCTCCGGCCCTCTGCTCGCAGCGAATCTGCCACGGGCAGAGAATCAGCGTCCCGGCACCGTCCGCGGTCAAGAGTGGAGTCGCCGGCATCCCCGCCACCACGAGGAGAACCGATGACTCCACTCACCGCGCTCGCGCCCCGGGCCGGGGAGGGCGACACCCCTCCCTCCCGCTTCGACGACCACCTCGCCGCCCAACTGCTCGGACAGCGCATCGTCCTGCTGGGCACCCAGGTCGACGAGGTCTCCGCGAACCGGATCTGCGCCCAGCTGCTGATCCTGTCCGCGGAGGACCCGCGCACCGACATCAGCCTGTACGTCAACAGCCCGGGCGGGTCCGTGCACGCGGGCCTCGCCATCTACGACACCATGCGGCTCATCCCGAACGACGTCTCCACGCTCGCGATGGGCTTCGCCGCGAGCATGGGCCAGTTCCTGCTCAGTGTGGGCGCGCCCGGCAAGCGCTACGCGCTCCCCAACGCGCGGATCATGATGCACCAGCCGTCGGCCGGCATCGGCGGCACCACCGCGGACATCGAGATCCAGGCGGAGAACCTGGAGCACACCAAGCGGACCATCGAGCAGATCACCGCCGAGCACACCGGACAGAGCCCGGAGACGATCTCGCGGGACGGTGACCGCGACCGCTGGTTCACGGCCGAACAGGCCAGGGAGTACGGCATGGTCGACCGGGTCGTGGAGTCCCTCGCGGACGTCCGCCCGGCGGCCTCGAAGCGACGGATGGGGCTGTGACCATGGGGAGCTACACGATTCCGAACGTCGTCGAGCGGACCCCGCAGGGCGAGCGGTCGTACGACGTGTTCAGCCGGCTGCTGTCGGAGCGGATCATCTTCCTCGGCACCGAGATCGACGACGGCGTCGCCAACGTCGTCATCGCCCAACTCCTCCACCTGGAGTCGGCGGCCCCCGACAACGAGATCGCGATCTACATCAACTCCCCCGGCGGATCGTTCACTTCACTGATGGCGATCTACGACACCATGACGTACGTACAGGCGCCGATCTCGACGTTCTGTGTCGGACAGGCGGCCTCCACGGCGGCCGTCCTGCTGGCCGGAGGGGACCCCGGGCGGCGGTTCGTCCTCGAGCACGCGCGGGTGCTGCTCGGGCAGCCGGCCAGCGGGGGACGGCAGGGCACCGTGACCGATCTCGCCCTCCAGGCCAAGGAGATGGTGCGGATCCGCTCCCAGGTGGAGGAGGTCCTGGCCCGCCACACACACCACGACGTCGCGACGCTGCGCGCGGACATGGACCGCGACAAGGTGTTCACCGCCGAGGAGGCTGTGGCGTACGGGCTGGCCGACGAAGTGGTGAGCCGGCGCCTCGTGGCGGTCTGAGGCGCCGGCCGGCGGGGCCGTCAGGCGGCCAGGCAGAGCCCGTTGTACGGCGCGGTCGAGCGGCCGTGGCTCCTGGCGGGCCGGGCCCGCCGGGTGAGCTCGCCCTGCGCCAGCGACAGCAGGTCGCCGAGGCCGAAGCCGAGGGCGTGGGCGGCGGCCGCGAGGACCTCCGAGGAGGCCTCCTTGCGGCCGCGCTCCACCTCCGAGAGGTACGGCATGGAGATCCGGGCCGCGTCGGCGACATCCTTGAGCGTGCGCTCCTGCGCCAGGCGCTCGCGACGCAGGACATCGCCGACCAGGTCACGCCAGAGGGGTTCCCTGGCTGCGGGCTCCGGCGGGGCGGCGGCGGGACGTTCGGACACGGGGCGGGCGGTCCCGGGGCGCGCGGAGGGCGGGCGCAGGGGGATCACGCGGGCTTGGTTCGGCGCTTGGCTGCTCACCTTCTCAGGTTAGGTTTCCCGCGCCTCAGGGGAAGACATCGGCATTCCGCCCTGGGTGGAATCGCGACGGCGAAAGGGCGTGGGTGGGTGCTGCGGGACACGTTCAACGAGGTCGCGGAGTTGTACGACCGGGCGCGTCCCCGCTATCCCCGAGCCCTGGTGGACGAGTTGGCGCGGGTCGCGGGCCTCGGACCGGGCAGCCGGGTCCTGGAGGTGGCGCCGGGGACCGGCCAACTCACTGTTCCGCTCGCCGCGTTCGGCTGCCGGATCACGGCCGTGGAGCTGGGGCCCGCCATGGCGGCCGTGGCCCGACGGCGGCTCCAGGGGTTTCCCCTGGTGGACGTGGAGGTGGCGGACTTCGACCAGTGGCGGCTGCCGCGTGAGCCGTACGACCTGGTGGTCTGCGCCACCGCGTTCCACTGGCTCGACCCGGCCCTGCGCGTACGGAAGCCGGCGGACGCGCTGCGCCCCGGAGGCCGGCTCGCGGTCGTCACCACCGAACATGTGGCGGGCGGCAGCACGGACTTCTTCGCACGGGCCCAGCGCTGCTACGAACGCTGGGATCCGGCCACACCGCCCGGGCTGCGTCTGCAGGACCAGTCGGACATCGCCGGCGACACCGGCGAGCTGGAGCGGGGCGGGCGCTTCGAGAACGTCGTGGCGACCCGGTACCTCCAGGACATCACGTACAGCGCCGACCAGTACATCGACGTACTGCTCACGTATTCGGGCCACCGCGCGCTCGACGAGGCGTCCCGGGAAGGGCTGCTCGCCTGCATCCGGGAACTGATCGAGAGCCGGCACGGCGGCAGCGTCACCAAGCGCTACCTGCACGAGCTGATCGTCGCCACCCGCACCTGAGCGGCGCCACACTCCTCGGTCCCGGTGCCGCCAATTAGCCCATACCGGCCCGTATCGGCGCCCGCGATGCGCCTCGCCACCGAATTTCCGCCGCGGCGCCACAGAAGAAGCATGTGTCGTCACAGCCCGGGTACGCGCTACGAAGAGGAACCGCTCGGCGGCCGGCGTGCATACGTCGCCGCTGTGTGGGTACTCGCAGCCCGATACTCGTATCCAGACCCAATGGCAACCGAGGCCGAAGAGGCAGACGTCGAGCCGTGACTTTCGTGGGAGAGGTAATGGACACCGCCGTGATCCGGTCGGAGGCACAGGTCGTCGAAGAGACCGCCAGGACCCGGACGACGGGTGACGGACCGCTGCCGGGAGTCGAGAATCCGCGGACCGTGGCTCCGCGTGATGCGCGAGAGCTGTCCCGTCAGTTCTTCCAGCGCCTGACGGAACTCGAGGAAGGCACCCACGAGTACCAGTACGCGCGCAACACGCTCATCGAGATGAACATGTCCCTGGTGCGTTTCGCGGCCGGCCGGTTCCGCGGTCGCGGCGACGACATGGAGGACATCGTCCAGACCGGCATGATCGGCCTGATCAAGGCCATCGACCGTTTCGACCTCACGCGCGAGGTCGAGTTCACGTCGTTCGCCCTCCCCTACATCGTGGGTGAGATCAAGCGGTTCTTCCGTGACACCACCTGGGCGGTCCATGTGCCGCGCAGGCTCCAGGAGCTTCGTGTGGAGCTGGCCAAGGCCCGTGAGGAGCTCGCCAGCCGTCTCGACCGCGAGCCGACCGTGGCCGAGCTCGCCACGCTGATGAACATCCCCGAGAACGAGGTCGTCGAGGCGCAGATCGCCTCCAACGGCTACAACTCCTCTTCTCTGGACGCCGCGCTCACGGGCGACGGTCCCGAGGGCGGCGAGGCCGTTCTCGCCGACTTCATCGGCGTGGAGGAAAACGGCCTGCGGCTGGTGGAGGACTTCCAGTCGCTGATCCCGCTCATGGCCGAACTGAGCGAGCGCGACCGTCAGATCATCCATATGCGGTTCGTGGAGGAGGCCACGCAGGCGGAGATCGGCGAACGCCTCGGCTGCTCCCAGATGCACGTGTCGCGGCTGATCAAGCGGATCATCCTGCGCCTGCGCGAGGGCATGCTGGGCGAGCTGGGCTGCGCCTGATCCGGACAGACCGAGAGCGGGTGCCGCCCCGGATGCAGGTACGGGGGCGGCACCCGCGACCGGGCACAGGAACATCGATCACAGGAACATCGATCGACCGGGCTGATCGCGGATCGAGGATTCACTCTCCGCCGATGCCCACCACGGCGCGTACGCGCTTGCCGACCGGAACCCGTTCGACGTCGAGGTCGGCCGCCAGCACGTGGACGATCTCCAGGCCGTGGCAGCCGATGCGCTCGGGATCCTTGGGGAAACGCCGGGGCAGGGCGGCGCTGCTGTCGTAGACGATCACCGCCACCTCGGCGTCCGTGCCCTCCAGCTCCAGGATGTACGGCCCGTTGCTGTGCCGGTCGGCGTTGGTGACCAGTTCGCTCACCACCAGGAGCACCGCGTCCTCGGCCCGGTTCGCCACGTCGGCGCACCATTCGGTCCTGAGCTGCTCGAGGAACGCCGCGGCGAAGGACCTCGCCTGCGCTATGCATCCCGGTTCGCCCGTGTAGTGCGCCGCCCGCCGTAGCGGTTCCACGGGCACGTCGAAACCAGTCGGTATCACTGCCCCGTCCAGATGCTCGATCATGCGTTTCTCTCTCGGAAGCCGGACTGGCCGGACGCTGCTGCACCAGTCCTCGTACCCCGAGCCGCGCACCCCAGTCCCCGATTCGCCGTGACGGCGCTTACGCCCTGACCGAACAGCGGGGGTCTTACGGCCTTACGACTCGGGGGACGCCGGCGGCAACTCGACGGACGCGGACTGTGGCGTCGTGTCGGGCGCCAGCGGGGGCTGTGGCGGCGAGGAAACGGATGACTCCGGCTTGCTCGGATCCGGGTCGAGGGTGGCCGGGGAGGAGGGCGCGGAGGACGACGACTCCGAGCTCGGCGAGGACGGGGCGGTGGAGGTGTGCGGCGACGAGGAGCCGGGTGACGTCGGCGTGGACAGGCTCACCGAGGGGGTCGGACGGTGGGTGGGCGGGTCGGTCTTCTTGTCCTTGCCGCCGGTGTCGCCGCGGTGCCGGGCGAACCAGTCGCCGCGGTCGGGGTCGTAGATCACGAAGACGTTGACGACCTGCGCGGCGGGCGCGACCACGACCACGTTCGACGGGTTGTACGACGGCCAGGAGTCGCCGGTGTACCGGGGCGTGGTCTGCTGGGCGACGGGCGGGGTGAGCGGGTTGCCGCAGGCGCAGCGGACCCGGGGCACTCCGCGGTTGTCGACGAGGACGGCGGTGCCGGACTGCAGTACGGCCTGGTAGCCGGTGGCGGATCCGTCGCGGTAGCCGTGGTTGGTGACGCGGGTGTCCATGCGCAGTTGCAGAGGCGTGAGGGAGCGCAGGTAGGCGGGGACCTCGGAGGGGGCCACGCCGGCGACGGCGGCGAACGCACTGTTCTTCGGCGGGGCCGCCTGGAGGGCGGTGATCTGCTTCTCCACATCGCAGCTGGAGACGTTGCGGGTGCCGCCGTAGAGGCCGGGGGCCCCGCCGTCGACGCCCCGTACCGCGTTGGCAGGGGCGGACCCGGTGGTCGGGGAGACCGAGAGCGGCGGGGCGGAGCTGTCGGTCGCCGTGGATTCGGTGAAGGGGTCGGGGCCGGTCTTGCCCGCGGCCTGGAGGAAGACCTCGCCGCCCTTGGCGGAGCCGCCGCCACCGCCACCGCCGTCGGGCCGGGTGAAGACGACGGCGAGGAGCACGGCGGCCACCACCAGGGTGGCCAGGACCGCGACACGTGGGACCGACCGCCACCAGGGGCGGCCCGGTTCCGGCGCGTGCGCCCCGCCGCTGCCGGGGGGCTGCGAGGGCGGCCCCGAGGGCGGCTGGGAGGGGCCGGACAGCGGGCCGGAGGGGGGTCCTGTGGGGCGGCCGGAGGACGGCGGTTCGACGCTCACGAGCTCTTCTTCCCGACGAGGGATTCCAGCGTCTTTGTCTGCACTTTGAATGCTTTGCCGCTTGTTTTGCGGAACATACCCATTGTGTGCTCCGCTCCCGTGCTGCCCGCAAGCCGACGCGGACGGCCCTCCCGGCGGGCGCGCCGCCCGGGTGCTGTTTAGCGTGGCAGCGTGAGTGTCCGAACCCGCTCCGACGAGGCTGTCGTCGCCCGCCACGGCTGGGTGCAGGCGATGGTTACGGTCCTGGCCGCGCTGATCGCCATGGTGGTGGTCGCCGGGCTGGGCCTGTGGGCGGCCGGTGCGGCGGACCTTCCGGAAAACGCGTTCCCCCGGGTGGTGGCGGCGACCGTGGTGACGGCCGTCGGCGGCACCATCGAGCTGTCGGGGAACGCCGGTCCGCTCGCCGACACGAAGGCGGGGCTCACCGTGATCCCGCTCTCCGTCACGCTCGTCGGGGCACTGGTCCTCGGTGCGGGCTTCCTTCGGCCGCTGCGGCACCGGGCGGTCGCGGGGGCGGGGGAACTGGCCGGGTGGGCGGCACGGATCGCCGTACTGTGGCTGCTCGCGCTGATCGGCCTCGCCCTGGCGGCCCGCCAGACCTTCCAGCTCTCCCTCGGCGACGAAACGCTGGGCGATCTCGGGGACCTGTTCGGCGTGTCGCCGAAGGTCGGCTTCACCACGGACGTGCCGCCGACCCTGTTCTTCGGCCTGCTGTGGCTGGTCGGGGTCCTGGTGCTGGCCGTTCTCGTCTCACGCGGGGCACCGCTGCCGCCCCGGCTGCTGCGGTTCCAGGCATCGGTGCGGCCGGCCGCGTACGCCATGGTCGTGCTGCTGCTCGCGTACGTCGCCCTGGGCATCGTCATCGCCCTGGTCGTCGCGGTGACCCGGGGCCACGCGGCCGAGACCTTCGCGGTGATCCTGCTCGGCATGCCGAACCTGGTCTGGCTCACCCTCACCATCGGCCTCGGCGCCACCTGGAACGGCCGGGTGGAAGGACCCTTCGGGCTGCCGATGCCGCAGGTCCTCGACGAGGTGCTGCGCTCCTCCGACACCGCCACGCTGAACCTGGGCGCGCTCGCCGAGCACGACGGCAGGGTGTGGTGGCTCGTGGCCGTGAACGCGGTGCTGCTGTCGGCCGCCGCCTTCGTCATGGCGGCCCGCTCCCCGGCCCGGATGCGTCCCTGGCAGCACGCCGTGCACATGGCGGTCGCCCTAGCCCTGACCGTGCTGATGATCTGCCTGGTCGGCCGGATTTCCGCGAACTACGGCCTGTCGGTGCTCGGCATCGGGGACCTGGGCGGGGATCTGGGCGGAGACCTGTTCCTGAAGCCCGAGCTGTGGTCGGCGATCGGCCTGGCCCTGCTGTGGGGGCTGGTCACCGGGTTTCTCGGCGGCCTGCTGGCCGGACCGGTGCGGCGGCGGGGTGCGGCGGTGAACGCCAGGAAGCCCTGACGCCACATGAGATGGCGTCCTGAAGATCGAACTCAGGATGGCGATCCGTTCCGGCGCCAGGTGAGGGTGACGGTGAAATTGGCGGTGGCGCCGGCGGCGGCGATGAAGGCGCCTGCCTGGGCGTGCATGTTGAGGCCGAACTCGACTTGGATCTCGTCGGGAGACTGCGCTGCGGACTGGATATGGGAAACGATCGCCCGCATGGCGGGCTGCACGTGGTGGACTGCGTCCTCGAAGGTCTGCTGCGCCCGCTCGGAGATCGAAGGGCCGTAAATTCCCCGTGTCACTGTCCCCACTGGCTGGCCGCTCACCTCGACCAGTACGGTACCGCCATCCTCCGCAGGGAATTCGACAAGTCGTCCCATGAATGCTTCTCCTTTTCCCAGGCGCCCCTTGCCGGCTATTGAAACTCCCACACAGTGACGGCGTTCAGGGTGCCGGTGGCAAGACGGGCACCGTCCGGGCTGAAGCGCACCGACAGAACAGGGTGTTCGTGAGTTATTTCGAATACCGTGACCCCGTCGAAGATGTCCCAGACACGAGCCACCTGGTCTTCACCTCCCATGGCGAGATGAGTGCCGTCCGGGCAGAAATCCACTGTACCGACCGGGTAGTCGTGGGCTATTTCGCAGGCCTCGCGCACGCGAGCACTGACGTCCCAGATGCGTACTAGGCAGTCTTCACTGGCGGTGGCGAGATATGTACTGTCCGGGCTGAAGGCCACGGCATTCAAGAATCCTCTGTGATCTTTTCCGATTTCTCGGCCGCTGCTTGTGTCAAACACACTCAGCCCACCTTGATCAGCGATGGCCAATCGAGTGCCATCCGGGCTGTAGGCGACCGAGGTTGCTGCTCGCTGGCGAGACTGGAACACTTGCTTTCCCGTCTCGACATCCCAAACAAAGGCGTAGCCGTAGAGGCCGGTAGCGAGCCGCGCGCCGTCCGGACTGAAATCCGCTGAGGTCATCCCCGCCGGGAAGCGGATCTGACGGTATTTTTCTCCTGTCTGGGTGTCCCATATCTTGCAACCTTGCCTGAAATTCCCGACAAGGCGCGTGCCGTCCGGACTGAAAGCTACGGCATAAGGACCCCACTTGTCTCCGGTTTTGAAATCCAGTTGTTCTTCACCACTGAGGTCGTACAGGCGAATGCGTGCGTCGGATCGAATATTGACGGCTATTATCTGCCAACTCGGGTTCCACGCGAGGGCTCCACAAGGGGCGGCCAGCTCGACTGACCAAACAGGGGGCGCAGTCGAGTCATCTCGGGAATCGGCCGTCAGCTCGCCCTCCCTCTGACGCTGTATGCAGAGGTCGCGACGCCGTACGCTGTCCCGGTACCCATCGCCGTCATGCGAAAGGGAATCATAGATCTTTATCGCGGTGGACCAGTCCTCCACCTCCTCGGCCGCGAGGGCTCGGACGTACATATGGTCCAGACGGGTTGCGCGCTGTGCCTCCTTCACCGCCTGACGGGCCCTTGTGGCCAGCCCGTCGGGATCAGCGGCGTCCTGATCCAACTGACTGATCTCTTCACTGATGTCCAGAACTGCCTGCCATCGGTTTCCGCCCGCATGACGGCACAGTTCTTCCCGGAGAGCAGCGATGCGTCGACGGTCGCGACAGAACTCGCTTCGCGTGGCGGCATCTCGGGACTCCGGATCGAGCTGCAGGATCTGCTCGTAGGTGTCGATCGCGGTGGACCAGTCTCCCGCTTCCTCAGCTGCCGCACCCTGGGCGCGCAATCGCACCAGCCGGGCTGCCCGCTGCGCCTCTTTCATCGCCTCGCGGGCCCTCGTGGCCAGCCGGTCGGGATCGGCGGCACTCGGATCCAGTCGGCCGATCTCTTCACTCACGTCCAGGACTGGCTGCCACCGGCCCGCGTCCGCGTGGATGCGCAATTCCTCCTGGAGATGCGTGATACGGCGGCGATCACGACAGAAGTCCCGTCGTCCGGCAGCGTCTTGGTCCTCCGGCTGTTTCCGCAGAATTTGATCATAGATGTCGATCGCACTGGGCCAGTCCTCAGATTCCTCCGCCTCTGTCGCTCGATGACGGAGCTCGACGATCTGCTGCTGGTCGGCAGCCTTTTGCCGAAGCATGGCCGCGTCGGCGTCTTTCGGGTCCAGGATGAGCAGGTCGTCAAGCAGCTTGATGGCTTCGCCGGGATGGCCCATGCGCAACTGTGCGCCGGCCATGGCGTGAAGCGTGCGCAACTGCGCGTGGCGTTTGTTGAGGTCGACGGATGGCTGCGGGTCAGCGTGCGGCGGATGCGATGCAGTGTGTTCGGGGACGTGCCGCCCGGGCGGCGATGCGGCCACGTCGAAGAGGCTGTCAGCCTCGCCACGCACGTACAGCACTGGAGTGATCCATTCCAGGGACTTGCTGCCACCGAGTATGGAGATTCTTCCGCTCCTGACGGCATCGTCGATGCGACGGCCATGGGCCAACGCGGTGTAGAACCCCTGGGCAAAGTGCACTGAGGCCTGGTCGCTGACCGCGAACTGCATCGCCGCCACCGCGCTGATACCACCTCGCACGAGGGCTGCTCCCACGCTGGAGAACCTGTCGTCCACCCCACCCTGGGCGGACGAGCAGGAATTCAGCACCACCAGTCGTGGAGGTGGATCCGCCTCCCCCAACAGGTCCGCCAGACTGGAAGCGTCCACCATCTGAGCGCCGCCGCCCCCGCCCTCACTCACGAGCGCGATCTGGCCCTCGTCGGAGAGGGTGTCGTAGTACCCGTGGCCGATGAAGTGGAGTACGTGCCACCGGCCACTCAGCAGGCGGGACTGCAGACTTGTCCAGCTCGCTTGCGTCACCCAGACCAACTCCACCTCCTCGTCGCGGACTTGTGCCGAGAGGGCCTGCTGCAGTCGTTCACGTTCGGCGTCGGTGTCCAGCATGGGAAGCCCCCGCGGCGAGGCGATCACTACGAGGATCCGCAACGGCAGTTCCACAGCCAGGGGCTTGGGTGTGTACGAGGCGGGGAGGTGTCGGACGATCGGCCATCGTCGGCACGGATAGGTCCCGTCGTGCGAGTCGAAGAGTGCCTCCCAGGGAAGCAGGTCCAGCTTCGGTGCCTCCATCCGCAGTACGATCTGCAGCCGCTCCTGTCGCTCCCGTGCCACGCCCAGGCTCGCTCGGTACGTTCCGGAGACCGGGCCGGCGAACAGCGCTTCGAACAGTTGACGGCCTACGTCTTGCACGGCCTGCTCACTCATCGGCACCACCCGACGAGTCGCAGCCGCGGAGGCGAGGACCTTGTCCTCCAGCTCACCGCGGTGCGACAGCAACTCGTCGACGTCGAGCGTCATCGAGGCCCGGGGCTCTCCGCCCGCGGCCGCCTTCACCACCCGGACCTCATACTCGCAATCGTCCGGATGAAGTGGGCAGATCTGCAATTCCAGGACGGTGGCCATCGCCACCCCGTTCCCGGAAGACCCGCACGGTCGCAGGCCTCCCGCGTATCTCTGATGACAGGCGGGGCCGGTTCGCTTACATCTCCATGATGAGCCGAGGTCAACCCACTCGCACATCGATCCAGGCGGTGCAGGACCTGGGTGGGCCCGGTCAGGGCTGACGGCCCGGCTGCCCGATGACCGGTTCGGCCCACCGTGGCGGCGGTTTCGGCCGGTCGGGTGCCGGGGCCACGACGCCCCGGGCGACCTCGGTCGGCGGGTGGCCGCCCGCCGGGGCGCCGCGCAGGGCGGCCACGAAGGTGAGGCAGGAGTCGTATCGGTCGTCGGGACTCTTGGCCAGGGCCTTGGCGAAGACGGTGTCGAGGTGGGGGGCGAGCTCGGGGCGGGCCTCGGTCAGGGGTGCCGGTTCGTCGTACTGGTGGGCCCACAGGAGGGCCATGTCGTCGTCGCGGCGGAAGGGCGGGCGGCCCGCGAGGGTCTCATAGACGACGCAGGCGAAGCCGTAGACGTCGCAGCGGCCGTCGACGGGGCGTCCGGAGATCTGCTCCGGGGCCACGTAGTCGAGCGTGCCGACGAACTGGCCGACCGTGGTGAAGCCGGTCAGGGACAGGGACTTCTTCGTCAGGCCGAAGTCGGTGAGGTAGACGTGCTCGGGGTGGTCGCTGTCGGTGCCGCGGGCCACCAGGATGTTGCCGGGCTTCACGTCCCGGTGGACCAGGCCGTGCTCGTGGGCCGCGTCCAGCGCGGAACCGACCTGGGCGGCGATCCGGATCGCGGTCGGGAGCGGCAGGGGTCCGTCGCGGTCCAGGAGGTGGCGCAGGTCGCTGCCGGGGACGTAGCGCATCGCGATGTACAGGACGCCGTCCGTCTCGCCCGCCTCGAAGACCGGCACGATGTTCGGGTGGTCGATCGCGGCGGCCACGTGGGACTCGTGGGTGAAGCGGCGGCGGAAGGTGTCGTTGCGGGCGAGTTCGGGGGCGAGCAGTTTGAGGGCGACGGTCCGGTCCAGGCGCAGGTCCCGGGCACGGTAGACGACGGCCATGCCGCCGCGTCCGATCTCGCGCTCGATGCGGTAGCCGGCGACCTGCTTGCCGATCAGCTCGGAGGGCCGCCCTGAGAAGAGGCTCGCTTCATGGTCCATCGGGTGTCACGACCTGGGTGGGGGCGTGTCCGGGCTCCGCGGCGGCGGCACGGGGCCCGTCGTCCGTGGCGTAGGTGCTGAGCCGGGCCCCGTCCGCGTACGCCCACCGCCCGCGTTCGTCGTCGTAGAGCCACATCGACTCCCCGTCCACGACGACCCCGAGCCGCAGTCCTCGCGTCCGCACGCGAAAGGCCTCCCCCTCCAGCGCGCCGGCCGTCAGTTCCTCGACCGCGGCCCGGTAGCGGGCCAGTGCCTGTTCGGCGCGGGTGAGCAGGGGGCGGGGGTCGGCGGTATGTCCGAGCGGACCGTCGGCGAGCGGGGGGTCCTGGGGTACGGCGACCAGGTGGCGGCCGTCGACCCAGGCCGACCAGCCGTTGGCGCACAGGACGTACGCCCAGTCGCCGCGTCGCTCGACGAGCTGGACCGGCAGCAGCGCGTCGAGGGGCACGGTGGGCCGGGCGGGGTCGGGGGCCTCCCAGGCGGGCATGCCGTTCTGGGGCACGACGTGGGTGGGCCGGAATCCGGGGGCCGTCATCGCGCGCCGCTACTTCCGCATCACGGCGGGCTCGTGCCGGCGCAACAGCCGGGAGACGAGGAACCCGAAGGCCGCCGACAGGACGACCAGCATGGCCACGTTGAGCAGCCACACCCCGGCCGAGTGCTCGAACAGCGGGTCGCCGGTCAGCTCGCCGGGCACGATCCGGGCCAGGCCGACGGTGCCGGCCATCGCGCCGAGCGCCCATCGTGAGGGCACCAGCCACGCCAGTTGTTCCAGCCCGGGCACGCCGTCCAGCTTCAGCAGGGCGCCGCAGAAGACCACTTGGACGATGGCGAGCAGCACGAGCAGCGGCATCGTCACCTCCTCCTTGCGCACCATCGCGGAGACCAGCAGGCCGAGCATCATCGCGGTGAACGCCAGCAGGGCGACGGCGACGGTGATTTCGGCAAGGGGCGGCATCAACACGCCTTCGCCTCCGGGCGCGTTGAGGTCGACGCCGAGCAGGGCGACCAGGGTCAGTACGACGGCCTGCAGGACGGTGATCGTGCCGAGGACGACGACCTTGGACATCAGGTACGCGGATCTGGACAGGCCCACGGCCCGCTCGCGCTGGTAGATCACGCGTTCCTTGACGAGTTCGCGCACGGCGTTGGCCGCGCCGGTGAGGACTCCGCCGACGCACAGGATCAGCAGGGCGTTCATGGCTGTTTCCTGGGTCAGCTTGCTGCCGGCCAGGGCTCTGCCCATGGCGCCCATCACGAACGGCAGGGCGATCATGATGGCGAGGAAGGTGCGGTCGGCGCTGAGCGCGGCCGCGTACCGGCGCACGAGGGTGCCGAGCTGGGCACCGCGGCTGCGGGGCCTGGCGGGGGGTGTGATGAGGACGGGGCCCTCGCGGGGCCGCCGGGGCTGCGCGCTCGCGTCCTGGACGTACCGGCGCCGGGACGGCGAGGTGTGGAAGTCCCCCGCCCAGTCGCGGTCGCGGTCCCGTTCGAAGGCCTCGAAGGCCTCCGGCCACTGAGTGAAGCCGAAGTAGGCGAGGGCGTCCTCGGGCGGGCCGTAGTAGGCGATCTTCCCGCCGGGCGCGAGGACGAGGAGCCGGTCGCAGACGTCGAGGCTGAGGACGCTGTGGGTGACGACGATGACCGTGCGGCCGTCGTCGGCGAGACCGCGCAGCATGTGCATCACCGAGCGGTCCATGCCGGGGTCCAGGCCCGAGGTCGGTTCGTCGAGGAACAGCAGGGACGGCTTGGTCAGCAGCTCGAGGGCCACGCTGACGCGCTTGCGCTGGCCGCCGGACAGGCTGTGCACGGGCTGCCGTGCCCGCTCCTGAAGGCCGAGTTCCCTGATGACCTCGTCGACCCTGGCGCGGCGCTCGGCCTTCGCGGTGTCCTGCGGGAAGCGCAGTTCGGCGGCGTAGGACAGGGCGCTGCGGACGGTCAGCTGGGAGTGCAGGATGTCGTCCTGCGGGACCAGGCCGATGCGCTGGCGCAGTTCGGCGTAGTCGCGGTAGAGGTCACGGCCGTCGTACAGGACCGTGCCGTGGTCGGCGGGGCGCTGTCCGGTCAGGGCGTTGAGGAGCGTGGACTTCCCGGCACCGCTCGGGCCGACGACGGCGAGCAGGCACTTCTCGCCGACCGGGAACGACACGTGGTCCAGGAGGGTCTTGCGGCCGTGGTCGACGGCGACGGTGAGGTCCTGCACGTCGAGGGAGACCTCGCCGGTGTCGACGTATTCCTGCAGCTGGTCGCCGACCAGGCTGAACGCCGAGTGGCCGATGCCGACGATGTCGCCGGGGCCGATGAGGGCGCGGGTGACGGCCAGGCCGTTGAGGAAGGTGCCGTTGTGGCTGCCGAGGTCGACGATCTCGTACGTCCCGTCCGGCAGGGCGCGCAGTTCGGCGTGCCGGCGGGAGACGCCCAGGTCGTCGATGACCAGGTCGTTGTCCTCGGCGCGGCCGATGCGGACGGTGCGGGTGGGCAGCGGCCGTACGGTCGTGGGCTGTCGGAAGGTGCTGGTCAGGGCGGGCATCGAGACCGCGGAGGGGCGCTCCGGTTCCGGGGGCGGGAGGCCGGCGAGGACGGCGCACGGGCCGTCGGCCGCCGGGCTGCCGAAGCGGATGACGCTGCCGGGGCCGACGCCCCACTCGTGGACCCGGCGGCCGTCGGCGTAGGTGCCGTTGGTGCTGTTCTCGTCCTCGAGCATCCAGTGGTCGGCCTCGGGCCGCAGCACCGCGTGGTGCCACGAGACCCGGGCGTCGTCGATGACGATGTCGCACAACGGATCGCGGCCGACGTGGTAGTCGTGGCCCGGACTCATCACCGTGGAGCCGGTTTCGGTCTCCACCACGAGTTCGGGCGCCGTGGGTGCCACCGGCCGCTTCGCCATACCTGAATTCTACCGATTGGTACCGATCCGCGCCCGGTGTCGCCCGTCAGGCCACGGGCGTGAACAGCATCGAGGCGGTGCGCTGCATGCGCAGGGCGTCCACGGACTCCGCCAGCAGCTCGTACTCGGTGGTGTCGTCGACGGCGGCGATCCGCACCAGCCGCCCCGCTGCCAACTCGTCGGCGACGAACTCCTGTTGGGCCGGATCCCCGCACCAGGTCCGGAGCACGGCGGGTACGTCGGGCACCGTGGCGGCGACCGGGACGAGCGCGCCGGCCGGTAAGTGCTCGGCCTCCGGCTGAGGGTCGAGGCGCTCGGCGATCCAGGCGGCGCGGTCACGCAGCCACCACAGCGCGAGCGCGAGGGTGGGGGCCCGGTAGGTTCCGAGGGGCACACCGATGCGTCGGCCGCCGCAAGTGCCGTACCCCGTGACATGGCACAGGAATTCGTCGTGCACGATCCACTCCCCCGCTGCTTCGCTAGCCTGTCGGCCGGGCCTCGCTTTCCCTGCGGCTCATGTGCTGTGCGTGACTGGGGCTTCGCTGGATGTGAAGCCCTAACAGTCGAGTATGTTCACTACTGAAACACTGTCACCACGACTTTTTGGCCACTCTCCTGGCATATTCACGGCCTCTCATGGCCGAAAAATGGCGAGTACATGGCGATGCCGTCATTACCTGGGGGGTAATCGACCGTCCGCCGCGGTCGGGGCATGGTTGCGGTACCGGGTCGCCGACACACGGAACCCGGTCCCGACCAGCGGAAACGACCTCGATGGAGGCTGATCGCCCATGCCCGCGAACACCGACCGGTACGACAGTGCCGTCGCCCGCTATTTCGAGGCCTGGAACGCCCGGGAGACCGAGGCCCGGGTCAAGGCGGTCGCGGCCGCCTGGGCCGCGGACGGCACCTACACCGACCCGTTCAGCGATGTCGACGGCCACGAACAGATCGCGGCCGTCATCGCGGCGACGCACGTGCAGTTCCCGGGCTTCGCCTTCCGGCTCACCGGCACGGTGGACGGCCACCACCACACGGCCCGCTTCTCCTGGGAGCTCGTGAACGAGAGCGACGGCTCTGCGCCCGTGGCCGGCTCCGACGTGATCACGCTGGACTCCGGCGGGCGGATCAGGAACGTGCTCGGCTTCCTGGACCGGATACCCGCCGGAGACTGAGGACCGGTCCGGCGATGAGTTTCCGCACTCCCGGCGGTCTCCTGAGACAGAGACCACCGGGAGCGGAGAGAACATCATGGGTACGACCGCGAAACTGGACACCGAATTCACCGCCGTCCTGCGCAAAAGCCCGCAGGAGGGCGGCTGGACCTACCTCCTGTGGCCCGACTCCGTCGCGTTCTTCGGCACCCGAGGACTGGTCAAGGTGCGCGGCACGATCGACGGGCACCCCTTCCGCAGCTCCTTCATGGCCCTGGGCGACGGCACCCACAAGCTGCCCGTGAAGGCCGAGGTGCGCAAGGCGATCGGGAAGGAGGAGGGCGACACCGTGACCGTGCGGCTCGAGGAGCGGATTACGGCTTGATCACCGCGTCGATCCGGGCCAGCTCGTCCGCGTCGAAGTCCAGGTTGCCGAGGGCTCCGACGCTGTCCTCCAGCTGCCGCGCGCTGCTCGCGCCGACCAGGGCCGAGGTCACCCGGCCGCCGCGCAGCACCCAGGCCAGCGCCAGCTGGGCCAGGGTCTGCCCGCGGGACTTGGCGATGTCGTCCAGGTCGCGCAACCGGCCCACCAGGTCCTCGGTCACCGCGTCCGAGTTCAGGAAGGGGCTGTCACTGGCCGCCCGCGAGCCCTCGGGGATGCCGTCCAGGTAGCGGCCGGTCAGCAGGCCCTGCTCCAGCGGGGAGAAGACGATGGAGCCGACCTGGAGCTCGTCCAGCGCGTCCAGCAGGCCCTCGTCCTCGGGGCGGCGGTCGAGCATCGAGTAGCGGGGCTGGTGGATGAGCAGGGGGGTGCCCAGCTCGCCCAGGATGCGGGCGGCCTGACGGGTCTGCTCCGCGGAGTAGTTGGAGACGCCGACGTAGAGCGCCTTGCCCTGCTGGACCGCCGAGTGCAGGGCGCCCATCGTCTCCTCGAGGGGAGTCTCCGGGTCGGGGCGGTGCGAATAGAAGATGTCGACGTAGTCGAGGCCCATCCGCTTCAGGCTCTGGTCGAGCGAGGACAGGACGTACTTGCGCGAACCCCACTCGCCGTACGGGCCGGGCCACATCAGGTAACCGGCCTTGGTGGAGATCACCAGCTCGTCGCGGTACGGCGCGAAGTCGTCCTTCAGCGCCTCGCCGAAGGCGGACTCGGCGGCGCCGGGGGGCGGGCCGTAGTTGTTGGCCAGGTCGAAGTGGGTGATGCCGAGATCGAATGCGCGGCGCAGGATCGCGCGCTGGGTCTCCACCGAGCGGTCCGGGCCGAAGTTGTGCCACAGGCCGAGCGACAGCGCGGGCAGCTTCAGGCCACTGCGTCCGGTGCGCCGGTAGGGCATGTCCGCGTAGCGGTCGGGGTGTGCGGTGTACAACGCGACTCCAGAAGGGTTGGCACGGTGGAACCAGGTTCCCTGAGAACCGGTGCCCACTCTTTCGCGGCCTGGGGGCAGTGGTCCAACAGGAGAATCCGATGGAATTCAGCGGATAGGCTTCTCAATCATGGAACTGCGCCATCTTCAGCACTTCGTGGCGGTCGCCGAGGACCAGCATTTCACCCGGGCCGCCGAACGGCTGCTGGTGTCCCAGTCCGGCCTGTCCGCCTCCATTCGCGCCCTGGAGCGGGAGCTGGGGACCCCGCTGTTCGTCCGCACCACCCGGCGGGTGACGCTCACCGAGGCCGGGCGGGCGCTGCTGGGTGAGGCCGAGCGGATCCTGGCGCAGGTGCGCTCGGCACACGAGGCTGTCGCCGCCGTGCAGGGCGTGCTGCGCGGCACGCTGGCACTGGGCACCGAGCAGTGCGTCGCGGGCGTGCACGTGGCGAGGCTGCTGGCCGCGTTCCGGCGGCTCCATCCGGACGTGGAGATCCGGCTGCGGCAGGCGGGCGCGGGCGCTCTCGCCGAGGAGGTCGCCGCGGGCCGGCTCGACCTCGCGTTCGCGGTCCGTACCCAGGCGGACTCCGACCAGCTGCGTTCCGTACCGCTGACCAGTGAGCCGATGACCGTGCTGTGCCATTCCGGTCACCGGCTCGCGACCGGCGGCGCGGCGGTGACGCCGGACGAGATCGGCGGCGAGGTCTTCGTCGACTTCCACCCCGACTGGGGGCCGCGCCGCATCACCGACGCCGCGTTCGCGGCCGCCGGCGTACGGCGGACTGTCTCCCTGGAGGTGAACGACGTGCACAGCCTGCTCGACCTGGTGGACGAGAACCTCGGCATCGCCGTCGTACCGAGGCACTTCCGGCACAAGCGGGAGGCCCTCACCGCCCTCCCGCTGAAGGGCACCGACGAGGCGGCGTACGAGACGGTCGCGCTGCTGCCGCCCCCGGAGGCGGCCAGCCCGGCGGCGCGGGCGCTGATGACGCTTCTGGGGACAGAGGGCGCGTGACGGACGCTGATGCGCGATGGTGGAGCGTATGCATGCCAAGGACATCCTCATCGACGCGTACAGCCGCATCCGGGAAGAGGTCCATGCCGCGGTCGAGGGCCTCGGCCCGGACGGCCTGAACGCCCGTCCCGCCGCCGACGCGAACTCCCTCGCGTGGCTGGTCTGGCATCTCACCCGGGTCCAGGACGACCATGTGGCCGACGCCTCAGGGCTGGACCAGGTCTGGTTGTCGCAGGGCTGGGAGAAGCGCTTCGGGCTCGACCTCCCTGGCCGGGACACCGGGTACGGGCACACCTCGGCGAAGGTCGCCAAGGTGCGGGTCGACTCCGGCGACCTGCTGACCGGCTACTACGACGCCGTGCACGAACAGACCCTCGGGTACCTGCGCGGGCTGACCGCCAAGGACTTCGAGCGCGTCGTGGACGAGCGCTGGGATCCGCCGGTCACCCTGGCCGTTCGCCTGGTCAGCGTCCTGTCCGACGATCTCCAGCACGTCGGACAGGCCGCCTACGTCCGCGGTCTGCTTCAGAGCGCGGACGCGTAGCCCGGCAGCACGACGTCCTCGATGAGGGCCCAGCGCTCGTCGAACGGGACGAACGCGCTCTTCAGGGCGTTCACCGTGACCGTGCGCAGGTCCTCGACGCTCCAGCCGGCCTCCTGGACCAGCAGGGACATCTCACGGGTCATGGTCGTGCCGGACACCAGACGGTTGTCGGTGTTGAGGGTGACGCGGAAGCCCAGGTCCTTCAGCTCGGTGATCGGGTGCTCGGCGATCGAGGTGGCCGCGCCGGTCTGGAGGTTGGACGTCGGGCACATCTCCAGGGCGATGCGGCGGTCGCGCACCCAGCCGGCCAGCCGCCCGAGCTTGCCGTCCACGATGTCGTCGGTGATGCGGACGCCGTGGCCGATGCGCTGGGCGCCGCACACCTGGAGGGCCTGGTGGATGCTGGGCAGGCCGTGCGCCTCGCCGGCGTGGATGGTGAAGGGCACGTTCTCCCGGCGCAGGTGCTCGAAGGCGGCCAGGTGGTCGGCGGGCGGGAAGCCGTCCTCGGCGCCGGCGATGTCGAAGCCGACGACGCCCGCGTCGCGGAAGGCGACGGCCAGGTCGGCGGTCTCCTTGGTGCGGTCGAACATCCGCATGCCGCACAGCAGGGTGCCGACCCGCACCGGGGTGCCCGCGGCCGCCGCCTTCGCCATGCCCGCGGCCAGGCCCTCCTGGACGGACTCGACGACCTCGGGCAGGGCCAGCCCGCCGTTGACCATCAGCTCGGGGGCGTAGCGCACCTCGGCGTAGACGACCCCGTCCGCGGCCAGGTCGAGGACGTACTCCTCGGCGGTGCGCAGCAGGCCCTCGCGGGACTGCATCACGGCGAGGGTGTGCTCGAAGGTGGCTATGTAGCGGACCAGGTCACCGGAGTTGGCGGCCTCGAAGTACCAGGCGGCCAGCGCGTCGGGGTCGGTGGTCGGCAGGGTGTGGCCGACCGCGTCCGCGAGCTCCACCACGGTGGCGGGGCGCAGACCGCCGTCGAGGTGGTCGTGCAGCACGGCCTTGGGCAGCCGGCGGAGGGTTTCGGTGTCGATGCGGGGCGCGGTCATGTGCGTGTTCCTCGGCAGTGGTTCTCAGTCGGTGGCGGGCTGGAGGTCGGTGGCCGGCTGGAGCAGGTCCCAGCGGTTTCCGTACAGGTCCTGGAAGACGGCGACCGAGCCGTACGGCTCGTGGCGCGGCTCCTCCAGGAAGGTCACGCCCGCGGCGAGCATGCGGGCGTGGTCGCGGGCGAAGTCGTCGGTGTGCAGGAAGAAGCCGACGCGCCCGCCGGTCTGGTCGCCCACCCGGCTCTGCTGCGAGTCGCCCTTCGCACGGGCCAGCAGCAGATCGGAGCCCGGCTCCGCGCTCGGCCGTACGACGACCCAGCGGGAGCCGTCGGGGCGCGGGGTGTCCTCGGCAAGCCGGAAACCGAGGGCCTCGGTGTAGAAGCGGATCGCCTCGTCGTAGTCGTCGACGACGAGGGTGACCAGGGCGATGCGTCTCATCGGGGCCTTCCGGGAGGGGTGATTGACGGGAGAGGTTATACGTAAAACCTGTGGTGCGCCAGTCCGTCCCGAGGGGGCCGTGAGGGAGGCCGTCGCCTGCGTGACAGGGTGGAGATCACGTCCGGGGGCCGCGCCCCCACCACGTACTGCCGTACAGGAGTCGAGTGCCATGACCGAACTGCCGAAGTCGACCGGTGCCCCGGCCCGTCAGAACGTCACCTTCCCCAGTGACGGGACCACCGCGCACGGCTACCTGGCGCTGCCGCCCTCCGGGCGCGGACCGGGAGTCATCGTCATCCAGGAGTGGTGGGGCCTGACCGACCACATCGCCGACGTGGCCGACCGGCTCGCACGGGAGGGTTTCGTCGCCCTCGCCCCCGACCTCTACGGCGGCAACGTGGCCCACGAGAGCCAGGAGGCCCTGCGGATGATGCAGGCCCTCCCCGTCCCGCGCGGTGTCGAACTGCTCTCCGGCGCCGTCGACCACCTGCTGTCGCTGCCCGAGGTCACCTCGGACACCGTCGGCGCGGTCGGCTTCTGCATGGGCGGCGGCTTCGTGCTGTACCTGGCCGCGGCCGACGCACGGGTGAGCGCCGCCGTGCCGTTCTACGGCGTCATCCAGGGGGAGATGCCCGACTTCTCGGGGCTCAAGGCGCAGATCCTGGGGCACTTCGGCGAACTCGACGACAGCATCCCGGCCGAGACGGTCGAGCGGCTGGCCGACGCCATTCAGCAGGAGTCGGGGATGGTCCCCGACTTCCGCCACTACCCGGCCGGCCACGCCTTCTTCAACGACGGCCGCCCGGTCTACCACGCCGAGTCGGCCGCCCGCGCCTGGCAGAGCACCGTGCCCTTCCTGCACGAGCAGTTGGGCTGAACCGGCCCTAGCCCCCGGAACCGGGACGCAGGACGGCGAACAGGCCCTGTGCGCGGGTGCCGTCCGGCGCGCTCCAAGGGGCGGCGACGTGGCCGATGGCGCCCTGTGGCAGGAGGGGGGTGCCGCCGGGGGCGGGGCGCAGGACACGGTGCAGGCGGAGGGTCGCACCCTGCGGGAGGGACAGTCGGGTGCCCTCCTCGTCGTCGGTGACCGTGAGAGCGGCGGAAGGGGCGGGCACCTCGCCCGCGCAGGAGCGGGTGACGTCCCGGTCGGGGGTGTGGTCGACGCTCTGTGCCTGGGCCTCCGCGCGGCCCGCGATCAGGGCGAGCAACTCGGCCACCAGCACCGGATCGTGGCAGCCGTCGTAGGCCCAGCGGTGTCCCAGCACTCCGTGCTCCATGGTGCCGACGAGGGCGTCCTCCGCCCCGTCCAAAGGGGCCCCGCGGTAGGTCAGCGGCACCAGGTAGGTGGCAGGCCGGGCGCCGGACGTGTCGGTGACGGCCATGAACTCGATGCCGACCTCACCCGCCGGATCGTCCAGCCGGAAGCCGCCGGCCTTCGCCAGTTCGGGTGCGTCCGGACCTCCGGAGTACCAGGGGCGGGTGGGCAGCCAGGCGGTGAGCAGTTCGAGCTTGGTCGGCTTCAGGGTGGTGTGGTGGATGACGGCCATTCCGGCGGCTCTCTTTCCGTGATGGATGCGGGCCTTCACACTTTCGCATCGGCGCCCGGGGGGTAGCGTCCCCGTTATGAAGATCACCGAGCCGGCCCGCACCGCCGAGCAGCGCAAGCAGGACGTACTGGCCCGCCTGGAAGGGGAGTTGGACGTCTGGGTGGCCACGGCCGACACCGACGGGCTGCCGTGCCTGGTGCCGCTGTGGTTCATGTGGGACGGGGAGGCCGCGTGGATGTGCACGCGGCTGACCAGCCCCACGGGCCGCAATCTGCGCGAGGGCGGCCGGGCCCGGCTCGCGTTCGGGGACACCCAGGACGTCGTGCTGCTCGACGGGGAGGTGCGGACGTTCGAGGGGCGGGCCGTGCCGGACTCGGCGGTCGGTGCGTTCGTGGCGAAGACGGGCTGGGATCCGAGGCAGGACAGCGCGTCGTACGCCTTCTTCCAGGTCCGGCCGCGCGCCGTGCAGGCCTGGCACGGGGAGCACGAAATGCGCGGGCGGCATCTGATGAGGGACGGGGCGTGGGTCGTGTGAGGTGCGCGTGAGGTGCACCCCGGGCCCTGCCCGTGAGGTGCGCCCGAGGGCGCCCGCGCCTGCGCTCAACCGGTCTGGTGATGCAGCCTGTTGAGCGTGGCCAGCTCCTCGTCGGTGAGGCGGACGGCGCCCGCGGCCACGTTCTCGGCGAGGTGGTCCGGGTTGCCGGTGCCCGGGATGGCCAGGACGTGCGGACCCTGGTGGAGGGTCCAGGCGATCCTGACCTGGGCGGGGCTCACGCCGTGGGCCCGGGCGACCGCGGTCACCTCGTCGTCGTGATGGGCGGTCGCGCCCTTGGCACCGGCGTCGCCCGCGACGGCGAAGAACGGCACGAAGGCGATGCCCTGCTCGCCGCACAGCCGCAGGACCTCGTCGGTGGCGGGGTCGTAGGTGTCGAGCGCGAACCGGTTCTGCACGCACACCACCGGCGCGATGGCCTGCGCCTCGGCGAGGTGGCGGGGTTCGACGCCGGAGATCCCGAGGTGCCGTATCAGGCCCGCCTCGCGCAGTTCGGCCAGGGCCCCGAAGTGCTCGGCGATCGAGTCCTGGCGCATGCGGCGGAGGTTGACGACGTCGAGGTGGTCGCGCCCGAGCTGGCGCAGGTTCTCCTCGACATGGCCGCGCAGGTCGTCGGGGCGGGCCGACGTACCCCACTGCCCCGAGTAGTCGCGGTACGGGCCGACCTTGGTCACGACGATCAGGTCATCGGCGTACGGCGACAGCGCGCTGTTGATGAGTTCGTTGGCGGAGCGCAGGGCGGAGAAGTAGAAGGCGGCCGTGTCGATGTGGTTCACGCCGAGTTCGACCGCCTTGTGCAGGACGGCGATCGAGCGTTCCCGGTCGCTGGGTGTCCCGTGGTGGAAGGCCGCGCTGCCCGTCAACCGCATCGCGCCGAGACCGATGCGGTTGACGGTGAGGTCGCCGAGTTTCCAGGTTCCCGCGGCGTCCGCGGTGATCGTTTCGGAGGTCATCGGCGGAGTCTGGCATACGGGCGGTTCACCGCCGTACGCACGGTGCGAACTCCTTCACGGCACCTCAGCAGTAGAGGTTGCCGCCCGGCGAGACCCCGAGGATCTGGGAGAACTGCTGGTACTTGGTCACCCGGCTCTGCACCTGCGCCGGGTTCTTGCCGTCGCACTCCAGGGAGCCGTTGATGCTGCGGATCGTCTGGCCGAAGCCGGCGCCGTTGACCATGGCGTTGTGCGGGGTCATGGTGCCGGGGCCGCTCTGGGTGTTCCAGTACCACAGGGCGGTCTTCCAGGCGACGGCCGCGTCGTTCTGCACCAGCCACGGGTTGCCCAGGAGGTCGATGCCGAGCGCGTCGCCCGCGGCCTTGTAGTTGAAGTTCCAGCTCAGCTGGATCGGGCCGCGGCCGTAGTACGCCGCCTGCCCCGCCGGACAGCCGTACGGCCGGCTCCAGTCGCAGTAGTGCGGATAGTTGGCGGTGTTCTGCTCGACCACGTGCACCAGCCCGCCGGTCTCGTGGCCGGCGTTGGCGAGGAACGCGGCGGCCTCCTGCTTCTTCACCGTGTCACCGCCGGTGTTGGCGAAGCCGGGGTAGGCGCTGAGGGCAGCGGTCAGGCCGCGGTAGGTGTAGAAGGAATTCCGGCTCGGGAACATCTGGTTGAACTGCGCCTCGCTCACCACGAAGGTGCCGACGGGCGTGCCGGGGCCGCTGTCGCAGGCGTAGGGCTCCCAGTACCAGGTGCTGATCGTCGGGTCGTAGCCCGGGTTGGCGTGTTCGGCGATGTACGCCTTGCCGTCGGTGTAGCGGACGATGTCCCCGGCGGCGTACGACCGTCCGGCCGCCCAGCTCGGGTAGCTGGAGCAGGCGGCGGCGGTGGCGCTGGTGGCGGGCAGGGTGATCGGCGCGATGCTGCCGAGGACGAGTGCGGTCACGACTGCGGCTGTGCGGCGTCTCGACACGAGGTCAACTCCTCTGCGGAGCACGGCCGCTCCCTGACAAGGGCAGCGCGAGGCGGACCCTTGTGCGCACGTGCCGGAAGGACCGGCCACGGCGTGGGGGCGGCCGTGGGTGGGGGGTGTGGAGCCACACTCAACCGCTTTGGTATGTACCAGTCAAGGGTATAGACCAGTTCACTCGTGTCAACGGGACCGGGTCAGCGCAACGGCTTGCGCAGCACCGCCTTGCGGTGGCTGAACGTCTCGATCGAGTAGCGGCCGTGGTAGTTGCCCATCCCGCTTTCCCCCACGCCGCCGAACGGCAGGTCCGAGACGGTGAGATGGGCGAGCGGCAGGCCGTACCCGAGACCGCCGGACGAGGTCTCCTCGGCGATCCGGCGCCGCGTCTCGCCGGCCTCCGAGAAGACGTACAGCGCCAGGGGCTTGTCGCGGTCGTTGATGAAGTCGATCGCCTCGTCGAGGCCGGAGACCGTGACGATCGGCAGAATCGGACCGAAGATCTCCTCCCGCATCACGGGCGACTTGGGGTCGACGTCGGCGAGCACGGTCGGCGCGAGGTACTTCGCCGTACGGTCGCCGACACCGCCGACGACCACGCGGCCCGAGTCGAGCAGGCCGGACAGACGGTCGAAGTGCCGTTCGTTGACGATGCGGCCGTACTCGCCGGAGGCCGCGGGGTCGGTGCCGTACAGGGTCTCGACGGCCCGGGCGAGCGCCGGCTCCAGGGCGGCGGCGGTGGCCGGGTCGGTCAGGACGTAGTCGGGGGCGACGCAGGTCTGGCCGGCGTTGAGGAACTTGCCGCGGACCAGCCGGTCGGCGACGACGTCGAGGTCGGTGCCGCGGTCGACGAACGCCGGGGACTTGCCGCCGAGTTCGAGGGTGACCGGGGTGAGGTGTTCGGCGGCGGCGCGCATCACGATGCGGCCGACCGTGCCGTTGCCGGTGTAGAAGACGTGGTCGAAGCGCTCGGCCAGCAGGGCCGTGGTCTCGGGGATGCCGCCCTCGACCACGGCGACCGCGTCGGTGTCGAGGTAGGCGGGCAGCAGCCGGGCCAGCGCGGCGGAGGTGGCGGGGGCCATTTCGCTCGGCTTGGCCACCACCGCGTTGCCGGCGGCGAGGGCGCCGACCACCGGGGCGAGCAGGAGCTGGGCGGGATAGTTCCAGGGGGCGATGACGAGGACGACACCGAGGGGGTCGTACTGCGTCCAGGCCGTGGCGTCGGCGCCGAGGTGCGCGGGGACCGGGGCCGGTTCGGGGCGCAGCCAGTCGGCGAGGTGGTCGAGGGTGTGGTCGATCTCGCGGACGGTGAAGCCGATCTCGGTGCGGTGGGCCTCGGTGGCACTCTTGCCCAGGTCGGCATGGAGGGCGGCGGCCAGGTCGGCGCCGTTCTCCGTGAGCATCTCGCGCAGGCGGCGCAGTTGGGCGCCTCGCCACTCGACGGGCTTGGTGCGGCCGGTGCGGAAGGTGGCGCGCAGGCGGGCCACGATGTCGGCGGGCTGCTCGGGGGTGGGCTGGTTCACGGTGCCTCGCTGCTCGGTGCTGGTCGGTCATGGTCGTTCCCTATCAGATGTATAGGCCAACCATTACGGTGCGGAAATAATTCCGGATACACGAAAAACACCGTGCGCGATCTTGGCCGAACAGGCCGTGATCAGCCGGAAAACTCCGCCGACGTCCCTTCGAGGGTGCCGACGAGCCGCCCCAGCAGGGCGCGCAGCAGTTCGTCGTCGCCCTCGTTCAGGACCGGCCAGCGTTCGCGGACCTCACGGCTGATGCGCCGCCAGTAGGTCAGGCCGCGCGGGGTGAGGTGGGCGAGTATCCGGCGGCGGTCCAGGGGGTCCACCCGCCGGTGGACGAGATTCTGGTCGACGAGGTGGTCGACCAGTTTGGTGAGCGTCGGCGGCGGCAGGAACACCGCTTCGGCCACCGCCGTCATGTTGTGCCCCTCGCCGTCGGCGAGCAGGGCGAGCACCCGCCAGGAATCGAGCGAGCAGCCGTCCTCGTCGAGGACGGTCTGGAGCCTCCGCGCGGCCAGTCGTTCGGCCCGCGTCAACAGCTGCATCAGATCCTGGGGCTGGCGCGGAGGTGGGGTGGGCATCCTTCTCCTCGGTCCCGGGGTGCGGACATCGTACAAGTGCCCGCTTCCGCAACGGATCGTCTCCCCGCTCGCGCCCGCGCCGCACTCCCCCGCCGCCCGGTCCACGAGACGCGCTGGAGTTCACCGGGCGGACCCGGAATCATGACCACATGTTCGAGCTCGATCCCCACCCGCTCGACTGGTTCACAGTCGACGACTCCACGATCGGCGTGGCGCTCGTTTTCCCGATGCAGGGCGCGGCGGGGATCTTCGGGCCGGCCTGCGAGCTGTGTGCGCGCCTGGCCATGGAGGAGGTCAACCAGGCGGGCGGGGTGCTCGGCAGGGAGCTGCGGCTGCTGCCGGTCGACGGCGGCGGCGAGCCGGAGGAGATCGCCGACCGGGTCGAAGCGCTGGTGCGGCTGGGCGTCGTCCAGGGCGTCACCGGCTGGCACATCTCCTCGGTGCGCCAGGCACTGGCGCCGCGGATCGCGCACCACGTGCCGTACGTCTACACCGCGCTGTACGAGGGCGGCGAGCACACCACGGGCGTCTTCCTGACCAGCGAGACGCCCGACGCCCAACTTCGCCCGGCGCTAAGGCTGTTGGCGGGCGAGCGCGGGGTGCGCCGCTGGTTCGTCGTCGGCAACGACTACGTGTGGCCGCGCCGCACCGCGCGGGCCGCCCGCGCCTACGCGCACGAGTCCGGGGGCGGCATCTGCGGCCAGGCCTATCTCCCGCTCGGCACCCATGAGTTCGACGCGGTGCTGCGCCGCATCGAGGAGTCGCGGGCGGATGCCGTCCTGATGCTTCTGGTGGGCAGTGACGCCGTGCGCTTCAACCGCGCGTTCGCCGCCGCCGGACTCGACCAGCGGTGTCTGAGGCTGAGCACGCTCATGGACGAGAACATGCTGATGGCCAGCGGCCCCACGGCCACGGGGGACCTGTACAGCACCGCCGGGTTCTTCGCCTCGCTGGCGAACCAGGACACCCTGGACTTCCACGGGCGGTACGCGGGACGGTTCGGCGTCGAGGCACCGGCCGCGGGCAGCCTCGGCGAATCCTGCTACGAAGGCGTGCTGCTGCTCGCGGCGCTCATCGCCGGCGCGCGGACCCTGGACGTGACGGCGATCGGCAGGGCGGCCGAGTCGGTGTCGTACGAGGGGCCACGGGGGCTGCTGCGGCTGCGGGACAGCCACGTACGGCAGCGGATCTACCTGGCGCGTGCGGACGGGGTGGACTTCGACGTGCTGACCCAGCTGGACCTCGACCCGGCCCGCCCTTGACATGTACCGACCTCGCCTCGATACTTCACGCAGGAAGTAAAGAGAATGCCTCGGGCGTCGTGTGAATTCCGGTGAGGAGTTCGTCCCGAGGTTTTTTTGTTTCCCGTTTCGCCTCCCGCCGAGAGTCGGAAGATACAGCCGGTTAAGTATCGCGAAACGCTTCGGAAACAGGCTGACTTGAGGCTGTGGACCGCACTTCAGGGAACCAGCCGGTACACCAACAAGGGAAAGCTGGACGCTCGCGCCACCACCGCGCCTGAAGAGCTGTTCTTTCCTTCCCTTTCAGGTGTCCTCCAGGGGACAAGGAGGTTCTTTTGTCCAGCGTTCCCAGCATTCACCGGCGTCGGCTTCTGGCCGGAACCGCGGCGCTCGCCGCCGTCGTCGCCCTCTCCGCGTGCGGCGCGAAGACCGACGCGGCAGGCTCGTCCGACAAGGCCGCGAAGATCGACACCAGCGGCGACACGGTCAAGGTCGGCCTGCTCAACTCGCTCTCCGGCACGATGGCGATCAGCGAGGTGACCGTACGCAACTCGCTGCAGCTCGCCATCGCGGAGATCAACGCCAAGGGCGGTGTCCTCGGCAAGACGATCAAGCCGATCAGCGAGGACGGCGCCTCCGACTGGCCGACCTTCGCCGAGAAGGCCACCAAGCTGATCAAGGAGGACAACGTCGCGGCCACCTTCGGCTGCTGGACCTCCGCCAGCCGCAAGGCCGTCAAGCCGGTGTTCGAGAAGAACAAGTCGCTGCTCTTCTACCCCGTGCAGTACGAGGGCCTGGAGGAGTCGCCGTACATCTTCTACACGGGTGCCACGACGAACCAGCAGATCATCCCGGCCCTCGACTACCTCAAGAGCCAGGGCAAGAAGAAGCTCTACCTGGTCGGCAGCGACTACGTCTTCCCGCGGACCGCCAACAAGGAGATCAAGGCGTACGCGAAGGCCAACGGCATGACGATCCTCGGCGAGGACTACGCGCCGCTGGGCTCGACGGAGTTCAGCACGATCGCCAACAAGGTGAAGGCGTCGAAGGCGGACGCCGTCTTCAACACCCTCAACGGCGACTCGAACGTGGCCTTCTTCAAGGAGTACAAGTCCGCCGGCCTGAGCGCCGCGACCATGCCGGTCGTCTCGGTGTCGATCGCCGAGGAGGAGGTCAAGTCGATCGGAACGCAGTACCTGGAAGGGCAGTTGACGGCCTGGAACTACTACCAGACCACTCCGGGCGCGGCGAACACCACGTTCGTGAAGGCGTACAAGGCCAAGTACGGCGCGGACAAGCCGACCAGTGACCCGATGGAGGCCGCGTACACCTCGGTCTACCTGTGGAAGGCGATGGTCGAGAAGGCGAAGTCCTTCGACCCGGAGAAGGTGAAGGCCGCCTCCGACGGCATCACCTTCGACGCGCCCGAGGGCCTGGTCACCGTGGACGGTGCCTCGCAGCACATCTACAAGACCGCCCGGATCGGCAAGATCGGCAGCGACGGTCTGATCGAGCAGGTGTGGGACTCCGGCAAGCCCATCAAGCCGGACCCGTACCTCAAGGGCTACCCCTGGGCCTCCGGCCTGTCCTGACCGCTCGTCGCACGGGGGCCTCGCACCGCCGGGGCCCCCGCGCCCGCCCGCACTCCTCCCGGGAGCCGCCGCATGACCGTGATCCTCGGTCAGACCTTCACCGGCATCAGCATCGGTGCCGTCCTGCTGCTCATCGCGCTCGGTCTCTCCCTCACCTTCGGCCAGATGAACGTCATCAACATGGCCCACGGCGAGTTCATCATGGCCGGCGCCTACACCACGTACGTCCTCCAGAAGTCCATTTCCAGCGCGGGAATCTCCCTTCTCGTCGCACTGCCCGTCGCCTTTGTCGTCTCGGGTGCTCTGGGCGCGCTGCTCGAATGGCTGCTGATACGGCGCCTGTATCTCCGGCCACTTGACACGCTTCTCGTCACGTGGGGTGTCTCGCTGATGCTCCAGCAACTCGCCCGGGACATTTTCGGTGCTCCGAATGTGCAGACCCGGGCGCCCGACTGGCTCACCGGGAACATCACGGTGATCGGCGGCGACGACCCGCTCACCTTCGCCAACAGCCGGCTGTTCATCCTGAGCCTGGCGGTCACGGCGGTGGTCGCGCTGTCCCTGACGCTGCGGCTGACGCCGCTGGGCCGCCGGGTGCGGGCCGTGGTGCAGAACCGGGACCTCGCCGAGGTGTCGGGCATCTCCACGAGCCGGGTCGACCGCACCGCGTTCTTCCTCGGATCCGGGCTCGCGGGCGTCGCCGGGGTCGCGCTGACACTGGTCGGCCCGATCGGGCCGACGATGGGCACCAACATCATCATCGACGCCTTCCTGGTGATCGTGGTCGGCGGCATCGGGCAGCTCAAGGGCACGGTCATCGTCGCCTTCGTGCTGGGTGCGCTGCAGTCGGTCCTCGAGTACTCCACCACCGTCAGCGTCGCCAAGGTCCTGGTGCTCGTCGCCATCGTCGCGTTCCTCCAGTGGCGGCCCCAGGGGCTGTACACGCTGCGGACCAGGAGTCTCGTATGAACCCGCTGAAAGGCCGTTCCGCGCGGGCCGCGGCAGGCTTCGCGGCTGCCGCCGTCGCGCTGTTCGCCCTCGCCCCGCTCGTGCTGTCCGACTTCCGGCTCGGGCTGCTCGCCAAGTACCTGTGCACCGCGATCGTCGCCGTCGGCATCTGCCTCGCCTGGGGCCGCGGCGGTCTGCTGACGCTCGGCCAGGGCGTGTTCTTCGGGCTCGGCGGCTACGCCATGGCGATGCACCTGAAGATCGCCGACGCCGGGCCCGGCAACCTCCCCGACTTCATGCAGCTGTACGGCACCGCCACCGAACTGCCCTGGTGGTGGCGGCCGTTCGCGAACCCGCTGTTCGCGATCGCCGCGACCGTGCTGCTGCCGATGGCGGTCGCCGCGCTGCTCGGCCTGTTCGTCTTCCGGCGCCGGGTCAAGGGCGCCTACTTCGCGATCCTCAGCCAGGCCCTCGCCGCCGCCTTCGCGATCTGGCTGATCGGCCAGCAGGCCACGACCGGCGGCACCAACGGTCTCACCGACATCCAGGGCTTCTTCGGCTACTCCCTCGACGACCCGGTCAACCAGCGGATGGTGTACTTCGTCATCGCCGCCGTCCTGCTGCTCCTGATCGCCCTGGCACGTCAGCTGATCCAGAGCCGCTACGGCGAACTCCTGGTCGCCGTGAGGGACTCCGAGGAGCGGGTGCGCTTCCTCGGCTACGACCCGGCGAACGTCAAGCTGGTCGCGTACGTCGTCGCGGCGGGTATGGCCGGCCTCGCGGGCGCGCTGTTCGTCCCGGCGGTCGGCATCATCTCGCCCGCCCTGATCGGCATCGTGCCGTCCATCGAGTTCGTCATCGGTGCCGCCGTGGGCGGCCGGGCGATCCTGGCCGGCGCGGTACTCGGCGCGGTCGCGGTCGCCTGGGCCAAGACGGCCCTGTCGGAGGAGTTCCCGGCGGCCTGGACGTACTTCCAGGGGCTGCTGTTCATCGTCGCCCTGGCGTTCCTGCCCGGCGGTCTGGCCTCCCTGGCGGTGCTGGTACGCCGGCGCAGAGCCCCGAAGGCGCCGGAGCAGAAGGCGCCCGTCGTACCGGTGGGAGAAGCGGCATGAGTGAGCTCTCGGGTCTCGAGATACGGCAACTGCGGGTGTCCTTCGACGGTTTCACCGCCGTCGACGGGGTGGACCTCGACGTCCGCCCCGGCGACCTGCGCTTCCTCATCGGGCCGAACGGCGCGGGCAAGACCACCCTGGTCGACGCGGTCACCGGACTGGCGCGGGCGACGGGCTCGGTGCGCTTCGGCGACGACGAGCTGCTCGGACGCAGTGTCCACAGGATCGCCCGGTCCGGGATCGGCCGTACCTTCCAGACGGCCACCGTCTTCGAGGAGTTGACGGTCCTGCAGAACCTGGACATCGCGGCGGGCGCCGGCCGGAGCATGTGGACCATGCTCCGGCGCCGCAAGGACGTTCCGGAGCCGGTCGCCAGGGCGCTGGAGACGGTCGGGCTCACCGAGCTCGCCGGCTCCCTCGCCGGGACGCTCGCGCACGGCCAGAAGCAGTGGCTGGAGATCGGCATGCTGCTCGTGCAGGACGTACGGCTGCTGCTGCTCGACGAGCCGGTCGCCGGCATGAGCCACGACGAGCGCCAGGCGACCGGCGAACTGCTCCAGCGGATCAGCGAGGAACGGACCGTGGTCGTCATCGAGCACGACATGGACTTCATGCGGTCCTTCGCGCGCAGCGTCAGTGTGCTGCACGCGGGCAAGGTGCTCAGCGAGGGCACGGTGGCCGAGGTCCAGGCCGATCCGAAGGTGCAGGAGGTGTACCTCGGGCACGCGGCGGACGCGTCAGCCGCCGAGGGCGCCTCGGACACCGCGGTCGTACAGGAGGCGTGATGCTGCAGATCGAGGACGTCCGGGTCGGCTACCACCGCAGCAGCGTGCTGCACGGGGTCACCGTCGAGGTGCCGAAGGACGGGGTGGCCGCCGTGCTCGGGCACAACGGCGCCGGCAAGAGCACCCTGCTGCGGGCCGCCGTCGGACTGCTCACGCCGAGCAGCGGCACGGTCCGCCTCGACGGCGAGGACATCACCCGGCGCAGGCCGCACGAGCGGGTGGCGCGCGGGATGGCGTACGTCCCGCAGGGCCAGCAGGCGTTCCCGCACCTGACCACGGCGGAGAACCTCCAGCTCGTCGCGGACGGCCGCAGACGCGGCAGGGCGGCGATCGGCGAGGCGCTGGACCTGTTCCCGGCGCTGCGGGCGCTGTCCCACCGCCGGGCGGGGCTGCTGTCCGGCGGGCAGCGGCAGCAACTCGCCATCGCCCGCGCTCTGGTGACGGAGCCTCGGATCCTGCTTCTGGACGAGCCGACCGAGGGCATCCAGCCGTCGGTGGTCGCCGAGATCGAGGACACGATCCTGACCCTGGCGGCGCGCGGCGGGCTGTCGGTGCTCCTGGTCGAGCAGCACGTGGGCTTCGCGATGCGGGCGGCACAGCGGTACTACGTCCTGGAGGCCGGCCGGGTCACCTCCTCCGGCGAGGGCGGCCAGGATGCCGAGCGGTCCGTGCGGGAGGCGTTGAGCGTGTGACGCGGTGGCGGCTCGTGTGAGGTGCCGCCCGAACGGCAGACCCCGCACGGAACCGGCACCGCGCACGAAGGCCACGGGAAGATTTCCTCCATGACCATCGCCGCATACCCGCATCCCCTCGTCGTCCGCGCCCGCCGGCTCGCGGACGACCTGCTCGCACCGCACGCCGAACGGGTCGACCAGACTCAGGTGCCCGTAAGCCATCTCGCCGAGATCAGGCGCTCGGGTCTGCTCGGCCTGAACGCGCCGCGGGAGTACGGCGGGGCCGCGGCGCCCGGTGCGGTGGTACGTGAAACGGCGGAGATCCTGGCCGGGGCGTGCTGCTCGACCTGGTTCGTGCAGACGCAGCACCACACGCCGGTCCTGACGCTCGCGAAGAGCGAGGGCCCGGTGCGCGAGCGCCTGCTGGCCCGGCTGGCGAGCGGCGAGCTGCTGTCGGGGGTGGCGTACGCCCATCTGCGGGCCTACCCGCGCACGCCCGTCCGGGTCACCCGGGACCGGGGCGGCTGGCGGTTCGACGGGTCGGTGCCCTGGTACACCGGGTGGGGGCTGAACGACGTCATGATGCTCGCCGGAGTGACCGACGCGGAGGAGGCCCTGTTCGCCTTCACGGAGGCGAGGGAGCAGCCGGGCCTGCGGGCGTCGGAGCCGATGCGGCTGGCGGCCCTCACCGCGTCCCGCACGGTCTCGCTGGAGCTGGACGGCCTGTGGCTGCCGGAGGAGGCGGTGGTCCTGCACACCCCGTACGACCGCTGGGCGGCGGCGGACCGTCTCAAGACGGTGAACGCCAACCCGGCGGTCTTCGGCGTCGCGGAGGCGGCCCTGCCCTTCCTGGACGAGGAGACGGCGGCCCCCCTGCGCGCCCGGCTGAGCGAAGTGCGCGGCCGTGCCTACGCCCTGGCCGCGGACGCGGCGCCCCATGAGCGGGTCGCGGAACGCCTCGCGCTCAGGACACAGGCGTACGAGGTGCTGCAGGCGGCCACCACGGCAGCCGTGGTGAGCGCGGGAGGCCGCTCGATGCTGCTGACGAGCCGGGCCCAACGCCTGGCCCGCGAGGCGCTGTTCCTGCTGGTGCAGGGTCAGACGCGGGAGTCACGCACGGCTCACCTCGCCGCTCTGACCGGCTGAGGCCGGCCGGCCGTGGCCCGGTTCACCGTGCGGCGGGCCCTTCCGGTAGGCGGGCTATTCACTCATGTGGAGGGCGGGCACATGAAGTCTCTCCCACGACACCCGTCCCGGGATTCCGTCGGCGTCGCTGCCCGTGAAGCCCAGTTTCCGTTGGAACTTGGCATAGGACTGCCGGTCCGCCTCGCTCCACCGGAAGTCGGGCTCGTCGGGATACGCCGAGCACTCCTCCTCGATGAGGCGCCAGCCCATGGCCTGGATGATCGGGCTGCTCACGGACGGCCGGAAGAAGTCCCTGCCCGGAAAGGGCTCGTCCCCGCCGCCGTGCCCCGCGATGGGCGCGACCACACGAATCCGGTCCTTCGGGTGAATGACGTTCTTGTTCTTGATCTGAGGATTCCACTTCAGGATCTGGGCCAGTGACACGTGATGCCTGGCCGCGATGTCGGAGAGCGTGTCGCCCTCCCTTACCACGTAGAACTCAGGTGTGCCGTTCATACGTCCATGCTAGTGACGGATCGGGAATAGTTCGACTTGGGGAAAGACGGGAAATACCCGCGAACAACGGCCAGTTGAATATTCATTGAATTCGGGCCGTCGGGCCGTTCCGGGTACCTTTTCAGCTCGCGAAAGGCACCTGCGCCACGGGGGCACTCCCCGTGCGGAACGGATGGCGCCACACGCCTTGCGCCGCCAGCCGCGGCAGCACTCCTTCGCCGAACCAGTAGGCCTCCTCCAGATGCGGATACCCGGACAGCACGAACTCCTCGATACCGAGCGCCGCATACTCCTTGATCCGCTCGGCGACCTCCTCGTGGCTGCCCACCAGCGCGGTCCCCGCACCCCCGCGCACCAGCCCGATACCGGCCCACAGGTTCGGATGGATCTCCAGTCCGTCCCGGCTGCCGCCGTGCAGCGCGAGCATCCGCTGCTGCCCCTGGGACTCGCTGCGTGCCAGCCCGGCCTGGACGGACTTCACGGTCTCCGCGTCGAACCCGTCGAGCAGCCGATGCGCCTCTGCCCAGGCCTCTTCGGAGGTGTCCCGGGTGATGACGTGCAGCCGGACACCGAACCGCACCGTCCGCCCTTCCTTCGCCGCGAGCCCCCTGACCCAGGCGATCTTCTCGGCGACCTGGGCCGGCGGTTCGCCCCAGGTGAGGTAGACGTCGACGTACTTCGCGGCGACCTCGCCGGCGATCGGCGAGGACCCGCCGAAGTACACCTGGGGCACCGGGTCCGGCACACGCGCCAGCTTCGCGTCCTCGACCTGAAGGTGCTCGCCGTGCAGGTCGACGGTCTTGCCCTCCCACAGCCCCCGGACGATCTCGAGGAACTCGCCGGTGCGCCGGTACCGCGCGTCCTTGTCGAGGAAGTCGCCGTAGGCCCGCTGCTCGTGGCTCTCACCGCCGGTGACGACGTTGAGCAGGAGTCGTCCGCCGGTCTGCCGCTGGAAGGTGGAGGCCATCTGCGCGGCGAGCGTCGGTGAGACGAAGCCGGGGCGGAAGGCGACCAGGAACTTGAGGCGTTCGCTCTGCTGGGCGACCATCGCGGTGGTCAGCCACGCGTCCTCGCACCAGGCGCCGGTGGGGGTGAGCGCACCCACGAAGCCCAGGTCCTCGGCGGCGCGGGCGATCTGGCTCAGGTAGGCGACCGTCGGGGGCCGGTCCCGTCCGGAGGCGGTGGCCGGGGTGCCGTGGCCGCCGCCGACGACATGGCGGCTGTCGCCGTTGGTGGGGAGGAACCAGTGGAAGGTGAGGGACACGTGGGGTCTCCGTTCCGGAAGATCTCTTAAAGGAGGCCGTGGCGCGGCGGCCGCGTGCCGGTGAGCACGTACCTGCCGATGTGCTGGACCTTCCAGCGGGCCGGGTCGTGCAGGGTGTGGGTGCGCGCGTCGCGCCAGTGGCGGTGCAGGTTGAGGGAGTCGAGCGCGGAACGGGTGCCGGACACCTCGAACACGGCGCTCCCGACCTCCACGGCGGTCTGCGCGGCGTGCGCCTTGGCCGCGGCGACCGCGACGGACGCCTCGGCCGCGGAGTCGTCGGTGAGGTCCGCGCGGGCCGAGTCCACGGCACGGGCGGCCTCCCGCAAAAGCGCCTCGGACGCGCGTACCTGGATGGCGAGTTCGCCGAACCGCTGGATCAGCAGCGGGTCCTCGGCGGCCGTCTCGACTCCGCTCTCGAACCAGGGGCGGCTCCTGGTGCGGACGAACTCGGCGGCCTCGGCCAGCGCTCCGCCCGCGATGCCGGCGTCGATGGCGGCGTGCAGCAACTGAGCGACCGCTCCGTGGAGTTGGGGCCCTTGAAAGGTGAGGTGGTGCGGCAGGACCCGGTCGGCGGGTACCGGCACCGCCTCCAGGCGTACGGTGCCGCTGGCGGTCGTCCGCTGGCCCATGCCCTCCCAGTCGTCGATCACCGTGAGCCCCGGGGCGTCCCTGGGTACGTACGCCACGTGCAGGTGGTCGTCCTCGGCGCGGGCGAGCACCGGGATCCAGTCGGCGAAGAGGGCGCCGGTGGAGTAGTGCTTGACGCCGGTCAGCGTGTACGAGCCGTCGGGGCGGGGTTCCAGGCGGGTGCGGATGTCCTGGACGTGTCGCGTGCCCGCCTCCGACTGGGCGTTGCCGAAACGTCGCCCGGCGAGGACCTCGCCGAAGAAGAACTTCCTCTGCTCCGACGTGCCCTGACGGCGGATCACATTGACGTACACGAAGTGGCTCTGCGGGATCTGCGCGAGGCTCGCGTCGGCCGAGGCGAGCAGCCGGAAGATCTCGGCGAGGGTCTCCTGGCGTACGTCCGCTCCCCCGTGCTCGGCGGGCACGGTGACCGCGAGGAGGCCGGAGGCGGTGAGGCGGTCCAGCTCCTTCCGGGGCAGACGGCGTTCGGCGTCCCGCTCGGACGCGGTGGCGTGGAACTCGTCGGCGAGAGCGCGGGCGACGGTCAGGGCCTCCAGGTCGTCGGCGACGACTTTCGCGGTCACGGGTCAGCCCGCCGCGGCCAGCAGGGGCGTACGGCCGAGGGCGGTCGAGAACTGGTCGAGCACGTGGGTCAGGGACTCGCTCGCGGTGGGGGCGACCGTGAGGGTGCCGTCCTCGTGGGCGGTGATGTCCTTGTCGAGTGTGAACCAGCCCTGCACGATGTGCCCCGCGCCCATGGAGCTCAGCACCGGCCGCAGGGCGTAGTCGATGGCCAGCACGTGGGCGGTCGAACCGCCCGTGGCCAGGGGCAGGACGGTCTTGCCGGCGAGGGCGTACTGCGGCAGCAGGTCGAGGAGCGCCTTGAGGACGCCGGAGTAGGCCGCCTTGTAGACGGGGGTGCCGATGACGAGACCGTCGGCACGTTCGAAGAGCTCGGTGGCCTCGACGATCGCGGGGTGCCGGAAGTCGGCGCCGAGCAGGGCCTCGGCCGGGATGGTGCGGACGTCGAGCGGGATCACCTCGTGTCCCTGTGCGGCGAGGCGGCCGTCGAGGTGGCGCAGGAGCTTCGCGGTGCGGGAGGAGGCGGAGGGGCTGCCTGAGACGGACAGGACGGTGGCCATGGGGCCTCTTTCGGGGAGGAGGGGCGCCTCCGCACGGGAGGCGCCCCCGGTGGTCAGGAGTACCAGGTGGGTTCGGGCAGTTCGCCTTCGAGGACCCAGCGGCCGACCTCGCGCCGCTTGTAGGCGACGGGGTCGTGGAGGGTGTGGGTGCGGACGTTGCGCCAGAAGCGGTCGAGGCCTTCCGCGGTGGCCGTGGAGCGGGCGCCGGTGACCTCGAAGATGCGGTTCGAGATCTCCAGGGCGACGTCGGTGGCGCGGGCCTTGACCGCGGCGACCCGGACCTCGAAGTCGCCGCGGGTCTGTTCGGTGACCGCGTCTGGGTCGTCGTGCAGCTTCTGGCCCTCGGCGGCGACGGTGTCGGCGAGGGCCTCGACCGCCCAGAGCTTCGCGGTGAGGTCGCCGTAGGTGTCGATGACGTAGGGCTCGTCGACCGCCCGCTCGTGGCCGCCGTGCAGCCAGGACCGCGCCTTGGTGCGGGTGTAGGTGGCGGCCGTCTCCAGCGCGCCGCCCGCGATACCGAGGTAGAAGTTGACGAAGACCAGCTGGATGGTGGGGACGTTGAGGGTGTTGTAGGTCCGCGGCTGGAACACCCTGTCGACGTAGCCGGCCGCCGAGGACCACGGCGTGCGCACGCCGTCGAGGGTGACGCCGCCGCTCTCGGTGAGGCGCTGGCCGATGTTGTCCCAGTCGTCGTGGAAGGTCAGGCCCTCGGAGTCGGAGGGCACGATCGCGAAGACGTGGCTGTCGGTGCCTTCCAGGACGCCTTCGAGGACGGTGACGTCGGAGACCTTGCTGCCGGTGGAGAAGGACTTGCGGCCGGTGAAGACGAGGTCGTCGCCGTCCTCGGTGACGGTCACGTCCTTGTCGCGGGGGTTGACGGCCCCGCCGAAGAACCAGCGGTTCTTGGCGGCCTCCGCTTCGACGTGCTCCCACTGTTCGCGGGTGGCGACCAGGCGGGCCGCCCAGTTCCACAGGTAGTGGTAGCCGAGGAGCTGGCCGATGGAGCCGTCGGCCTTGGCGACCTCGCGGACCACCCGGTAGGCGGTCGGCCAGTCCTGGCCCGCGCCGCCGTGCTCGGTGGGGCCGAGCAGGGTGACCAGGCCGGAGTCCTTGAGGAGCCGGACCTCGGCGTACGGGGTGGCGCCGGCCCGGTCGCGTGCGACGGCGTCGGTGGCGAGGACGGCGGCGACCTCGGCGGCGCGGGCGATCCAGTCCTCGGCGGTCCGCGGGGCGGGGCTCTGCTGCCAGTCGGTGGGCGTGACGGTGCTCATGCGGGGGTGACCTCTCTCGCAGTGCGGTGCGGAAGCTGTGGGGGGCGGTCAGGCGTGGGCGTGGACGGACGCGGACTCGGTGTCCGGGAGCCGGGCCTCCAGCTCGCGTACGAGGGGCAGCACCCGGCGGCCGAAGTACTCGACCTCCTCGTGGTAGTGCAGGAAGCCCAGGAGGAAGAGGTCGACGCCGAGCTTCTTGTAGGCGACGATGCGCTCGGCGATCTGCTCCGGCGTGCCGATCAGTCCGGTGCGGAACCCGTCGTTGTACTGCACCAGATCGGCGAAGGTGGAGTCCTGCCACATGCCCTTGCCGTCGGCGGCGGACTGTCCCGCCTGTTTCACGGCGGCTCCGAAGCCCTCGACGGCCTCGGTGTCGGCCTGCGCGACGATCTCCCGAAGGGTGTCGCGGGCCTCGGCCTCGGTGTCGCGGGCGATGAGGAAGCCGTTGAGCCCGAACTTCGGTGGGCGGCGGCCGACTTCGGCGGCCGACTTGCGGACGTCCTCGATCTGTTCGACGACCCCGTCGAAGTCCTTGCCGTTGGAGAAGTACCAGTCGGAGACGCGGCCGGCCATGGCGCGGGCGGCGGTGGAGTTGCCGCCCTGGAAGATCTCCGGGTGCGGGCGCTCGGGGGTGTTGAGCGGTTTGGGCTTGAGGGAGAAGTCGCGCAACCGGTAGAAGTCACCGGCGAGTTCGGTGTGGTCCTCGGTCCAGATCTGGCGCAGGGCCTGGATGAACTCCTCGGAGCGGCGGTAGCGCTCGTCGTGCTCCAGCCAGGGCTCGCCGAGGGCGGTGAACTCGCCCTTGAACCAGCCGGAGACGACGTTGACGGCGAAGCGGCCCTTGGACAGGTGGTCGGCGGTGGCGCCGAGTTTGGCGAGGACTCCGGGGTGCCACAGGCCGGGGTGGACGGCGGCGATGACCTTCAGGCGCTCGGTGGCGAGCAGCAGGGCGAGGCTGAAGCTGGTCGACTCGTGCTGGTACTCGGCGCCGTAGCCGGCCATGTAACGGACCTGGCTGAGGGCGTAGTCGAAGCCGTTGTTCTCGGCGAGAACGGCGAGTTCGCGGTTGTAGTCGTAGCCCCAGTCGGTGCGCTGCTCGATCTTGCTGGTGACGAGGCCGCCGCTGACGTTGGGGACCCAGTAGGCGAATTGGAGGGGTGCTGCGGGCATGCGGAACTCCTGTTGCGGAACGGGGAGTCACGCCGAATTCGAAAGGCACGCGTGCGCCGAATTCAGGCGGTGAAGTGAAAACGCGGCACATGCCTGTCCGAACGACAGGCGTGGATGCGGGTGCGGCGTGGAAAGGGGACGGCGGCGGATCGGAGGGATCAGGCCGCGCAGCAACAGGAGGCGCTGGAGACGCGCGCGAGGTCGACATGGCGTCGCCGCGTGAGGCCCAGTCGCATCTTCATGCCGTCGATCGTCGCAGTCGGCGCGAGGGCCGTCAAGGAAAACCCGACCGGTCTCGTATCGCGGACCGTTGAATTTCACGAACGTGTGACAGGGAAACCCTCGAACGGCCCGTGAAATCACCCGCATTCTGCCGGGGTGCGGACCGAACAGCTGGAATACATCGCGGCGGTGACACGGCTCGGTTCCCTGCGCCGAGCGGCGGAGGAACTGCGCCTGTCGCAGCCCGGGTTGAGCGAGACCGTCAGAAACCTGGAACGCGAGCTGGGAGTCGACCTCCTGGAGCGCAAACGGTCCGGGGCGACGATGAGCGCGGAGGGCCGGGAGCTGCTGCCGTACATCGTGCAGGTGCTGGAGGCGGTGGACCGGCTGCGGGTGGCGGCCGGCGAGCAGCACCGCATCAGCCGTATGGTGCGCGTCGGCACGGTGAACGCCGCGACCGTGCCGCTGCTCGTCCCGGTGGTCCGCGACTTCCGCGCGGCGCATCCGGTCACCCAGATCGAGGTGGTCGGCGCACAGCAGACGGAGATCCACCGGGCCCTGTCGGAGGGCGGGTTCGACCTCGGCCTGGTCAACCACCTGGACGGCGACGACGTGCCCGCCGGCGTCGAGTCGACCCAGTTGCTGCACGGCCGGCCGGTCGTGTGCGTGCGCCCCGACAGCCCGCTCGCCTCACGGCCCGCGGTGACGGTGGACGAACTGCTCGCCGAGCCGCTGATCGCGATGCGCTCCGGCTGTGTCATGCACCGCTATGTCCACCGGCTCCTGGACGGCCGCGCCGCGTCCTTCTCGTACTCCACCGACGGTGCCGAGATGGGCAAGCTGATGGTCGCCGAAGGGCTCGGGGCGACGGTCCTGCCGGACTTCAGCGTGGCCGGGGATCCTCTGGAACGGCTCGGCACGATCACCTACCGGCCGATCGAGGGCGACACGACCCGGGTCCTGCTGATGCTCCAGCGCCGCAAGGCCGAATCGGTGCCGCGGGCGGCGCAGGACCTGCACGAGGTGTTCGTACGCCGGGCCCGGGACCTGGGCGGAACGCTCGGCGGGCGCTGAGCCCGCCCGCTCCGGCCAGGCCCCGGAACCCGTCCTCGGCCAGGGTCTGTCCGGCGGATCATGCCGCAGACGCGGGGGCCGGCACGCCGGTCTGCGTCGACGAGGCGCCGCGGCTGTCCCGCGACGTGATCAGCCGGTCAGGCGCCCTGGTCCTCTTCGTGCGCCGGTACCACCACGAGGAACGCGTCCGACTTCAGGTCCATCACGACCTTTGCAGGTTCGCCCGCGGCGCGGCGCGCCGCCGCGTACTCCTCCGCCGGCCACGATCCGCGCGGAGCCCCCGCAGGAAACCGCTCCAACACCTTCGCGCCCATAGCGGCAGCCACCTCCAGCTCGACTCTCGACTTCCAGAACCACCACTCTCGTACGATTCGCCTGCCCGCGAACGGCCCGGGCATGTGTCGCTCCGCGCAACCCACCGGATACCTCCGTCGAATCCCACGCGGATCTCCGCGTCCGATTCGGCCCGATCGGTGGAAGGGATGACGGGAACACCGATACCGAGGGAGCGAGGCGTGATGAGAACGGACGACCCGGGGCCGGGGCTGCGCTGCCTGGTGACCGGCGCCACGGGGTACATCGGCGGCCGGCTCGTGCCTGAGCTGCTTGCCGAGGGGCATCGGGTGCGCTGTCTGGCCCGCTCCCCCGGAAAGCTGCGCGACCATCCATGGGCGGACGACGTGGAGGTGGTGCGCGGGGACGTCACCGACGCCGCGTCCGTCGCCGGGGCGCTGCGGGGCGTCGACGTCGCCTACTACCTGGTGCACGCCCTGGGCACCGGCAGCCGCTTCGAGGAGACCGACCGCGAGGCGGCGCGCATCTTCGGCGAGCGGGCGCGCGCCGCCGGGGTGCGTCGCATCGTCTACCTCGGCGCCCTCACTCCCACGGGTGTGCCCGAGCAGGAACTGTCGCCGCACCTGCGTTCCCGCGCCGAGGTGGGCCGCGTCCTGCTGGGCTCGGGCGTTCCGACGGCCGTGCTGCGGGCCGCGGTGGTCATCGGCTCCGGCTCGGCCTCCTTCGAGATGCTGCGCTACCTCACCGAGCGGCTGCCGGTGATGGTCACCCCGAGCTGGGTACGCACCCGGATCCAGCCCGTGGCGGTACGGGACGTGCTGCGCGCGCTCGTCGGCAGCGCGCGCATGCCGGACGACGTGAACCGGGCCTTCGACCTCGGCGGGCCGGACATCCTGACCTACCGGGACATGATGAACAGGTACGCCGCCGTCGCCGGGCTTCCGCGCCGCGTCATCGTCCCCGTCCCCGTTCTGACCCCCGGCCTCTCCAGCCACTGGGTCGGGCTGGTGACCCCGGTCCCCGCGGCGATCGCACGGCCGCTCACCGAGTCGCTGCGGCACGAGGTGGTGTGCCACGAACACGACATCGCCCGGTACGTTCCCGATCCGCCCGGCCATCCCGTCGGCTTCGACGAAGCCGTACGGCTGGCGTTGCGGCGCGTCCGGGACGCCCAGGTGGCGACCCGCTGGTCGTCCGCCTCCGTTCCCGGCGCCCCGAGCGATCCGCTGCCCACCGACCCCGACTGGGCCGGCGGCAGCCTGTACACGGACGACCGGGAGCTGTCGGTGGACGCCTCCCGCGAGGCACTGTGGCGGGTGATCGAGGGGATCGGAGGGGACAACGGCTGGTACTCGTTCCCGCTCGCCTGGGCGGTGCGGGGCCGGCTGGACCGGCTGTTCGGCGGGGTCGGTCTGCGCCGGGGACGGCGGGACGCGGCCCGGCTGCGGGCGGGCGACTCGCTGGACTTCTGGCGCGTCGAGGAGATCGTGCCGGGCCGGCTGCTGCGGCTGCGGGCGGAGATGCGACTGCCCGGTCTGGCCTGGCTGGAGATGTACGCCGAGACGGAGGGCGAGGAGGAGGGCGGGACCGACTTCGCGAGTGGCGGCACGGCGCACCGCGAGGGCCGCACACGCTACCGCCAGCGGGCCCTCTTCCACCCCCGCGGACTGCTGGGGCACGCCTATTGGTGGGCCGTCTCCCCCTTCCACGCCCTGGTGTTCGGCGGCATGGCGCGCAACATCGCGAAGGCCGCGGCCCGCGCGCCGCTCACTCCCGCGCCCGACCGGACGCCCGCTCGTTGACCATCGCATCCACGAAGGCGGCCACCCGGGAAACAGACCACCGGCACCTTCCCCTCGTCCCCGGAGCACGCGTCATGAACGTCTCGGTCGTCCTGTTCACCGCCGACCTGCGGCTGCACGACCACCCTCCCCTGCGGGCGGCAGCAGACGGGAACCGCCAGGTGGTGCCCCTGTTCGTACGCGACCGGGCCGTGGACAGGGCCGGCTTCGCCGCCGCCAACCGGCTGGCGTTCCTGGCCGACTGCCTGCGGGAACTGGACACCGGTCTGCGCGAGAGGGGCGGCCGGCTCGTCGTCCGTTCCGGGGACGTGGTCGACCAGGTGTGCAAGGTGGCCGCCGAGGCGGACGCCGACGAGGTGCACCTGGCGGCCGACGTCAGCGCTTACGCGCACCGGCGCGAGGAACGCCTGCGTCTCGCCCTGGCGGCGCAGGGGCGCCGGCTGCACGTGCACGAAACCGTGACCACGGCCCTCGCGCCGGGTGCGGTCACTCCTGCCTCCTCCGACCACTTCGCCGTGTTCACCCCGTACTTCCGCCAGTGGTCCGGCCGGCACCTGCGCGACACTCTCACCGCACCCCGTGCCGTACGGGTGCCGGACGGCATCGGCTCCGAGGAACTCCCCACCCGCGACGGTCTCTCCGGAGTGTCCGGGGGCCTGGCCCGGGGTGGCGAGCAGGAAGGCAGGAAACGCCTGTCGGCATGGCTGAGGGACGGCGTCGCCACGTACGAGGACCGGCACGACGACCTCGCCGGTGACGCCACCTCACGCCTGTCGCCGCACCTGCACTTCGGCACCCTCTCCCCTGTCGAGCTGGTCCACCGGGCGCGCCGGACGGGCGGCCCCGGCGCGGAGGCCTTCGTACGTCAGCTGGCCTGGCGCGACTTCCACCGGCAGGTCCTCGCGGCGCGGCCGGGCGTCGCCACCGCCGACTACCGCACCAAGCACGACCGTTGGCGGTCCGACCGCACGGCCCGCGCGGACATCGAGGCCTGGAGGGAGGGCCGCACCGGCTACCCGGTGATCGACGCGGGCATGCGCCAGCTGCGCCACGAAGGCTGGATGCACAACCGGGCACGCCTGCTGACCGCCTCCTTCCTGGCGAAGACGCTGTACGTCGACTGGCGCGTCGGCGCCCGGCACTTCCTCGACCTGCTGGTCGACGGTGACGTCGCGAACAACCAGCTCAACTGGCAGTGGGTGGCCGGGACCGGCACGGACACCCGCCCCCACCGGGTCCTCAACCCGACCGCCCAGGCAAGGCGGCACGACCCCGACGGGGCGTACGTGCGGCGCTGGGTTCCCGAACTGACGGGCCTCGCCGGACCGTCGGTGCACGAACCCTGGAATCTCCGAGGCCTGGACCGGGCGGCGATCGACTATCCGGACCCGATCATCGGGCTGTCCGACGGGCTGGCCCGCTTCAGACAGGCCCGCGGCCGCGAGTGAGAAGGCGCCATAGACGCCCGCCTCTACACATAAAGGGGAAATAAGAGCAGAATGCACTTACGCGGCGTTTACACCGCATACCGCGCCGACGCGGTCAGGCCAAGCAAGTCAAAGGAGACGAGTCATGGCCAACGTCTCGCCCACCCGAGGTGACATCACCACCCACCCTGATGCTCCGGAGATGCGGGACCGCTACGCCCGCATGCTCGGCGGTCGCGATGTGGCACTCGTGGACGGACCGGTGTTCCTGCTCGGTCTGTACTGTGCCGTGTCCCCGTGGATACTCCACTACACGACGAGCCAGCCCGACCTCGTGACCCACAACCTGGTCGTGGGCATAGCGATCGGCCTGCTGGCCCTCGGGTTCACCCGGGCTCCCGAGCGCATGTACGGCCTGAGCTGGGCCATGTGCGCGCTGGGCGTGTGGATGATCGTCTCGCCGTGGATCGTCGGCGAGAGCCCGGACGCCGGGGTCATCTGGAACAACATCATCATCGGTGCCCTCGCCGTGGTCCTGGGGCTGATGTGCATCGCTACGGCGGCGAAGAGCGTCCCGAGGGCGTAGGCGCCCACAACGACGGAGGACAGACGCGCACCCGGGCCGGCCCGCGCCCGCGCGGACCGGCCGTCGGGCGCCTGGTGAGGGGACGCACGGCGTCGACGTCAGCCCAGCAAGGCGCCCAGCTCGCGACGGTGCCCGGCGACCCACTCCCAGGCGCCCCGCACATCGTCGACGGCCCCGGCCTCACGCAGGGCGACCATGGCAGGCTCCCCACGGTCCGCGCCGGCGTCGATGCCCCGCCGGCAGCGGTCCTGCCACCACAGGATCGTGTCGACGAGGCCGCCCCGCTCGTCGAGTCCGTAGGCGTCGCACACGAGACGGAGGCGGCGCGCCGCCTCCGGCACGTCGCTCAGCTCCGGGCCCAGGCCCAGGTACTGCCAGCACAGGTGGGCGACGTCGTGGACGCGTTCGCCGGGAGCCGCGAGATCCCAGTCGACGAAGGCCAGCGGCCGCCACTCGTCGCCGTCCACGGCGTACACGGTGTTCTTCGGGGCGAGGTCGTTGTGACAGACCACGTCCTGGTCACCGGCGGACGGGGTGCCGTGTGTCAGGTCGTGGAAGGCGCGGACCAGTCGGGCGACGCGGACCAGGCTCGCGTCGGTGCGGGCGGCGGCCCGGTCGCGCGGGGAAAGTGCCGACCGCCCCTCGATGTAGCCGAACACCTCGCGGCCCCGCTCGTCCGTCCCCAGGAAGCGCGGCGCCCCCGGCCACGCCCGCCGCTCGAACAGCGCGAGCAGTTCCCGCACGTACGGCGACCGTGCCGTCGGCGTGCGCCGCACGGTCGCGCCGATTCGCACGGCCTCGCTGACGGCACCGCCTTCGAGGGACGTCTCCTCCACCCCGGCCGCCTTCCTGTCACCGCTCGGCTCCGACACCAAGGAGTATCCGTGCGTCGTCCCGGCCTTGGCCAATGCTTGGTACAGGACCGGACTGTCCGCGGTTCCAGGGGGCAGACGCACTGATGCGGGGGTCTTGACGCAAATGCGTGGGTCTTGACGAAAGGGGCGGAGATGGAGATCGACGGCATCATCAGTGCGATCGTGATCGGCATCGTCATCGGTGTCCTGGGCCGGCTCGTGATCCCCGGGCGCCAGCGCATCGGAATCCTGTGGACGATCCTCGTCGGCATCATCGCCGCGCTGATCGGTTCCGCGCTCGCCGGCGCGTTCGGCGTGGCCGACACCAAGGGCGTGGACTGGGTCGAGTGGCTCATCCAGATCGGCCTCGCCGCGCTCGGCGTGAGCGCACTGGACCGGTCGAAGGCACGCCGCCGCTGAGGCGTGCGGTTGGCGGCGGGTCGCAGGCGGCGTACGCGAGGTGAGGCGCGCCCTGCGCAGTCAGGGCGCACCTCACCTGCCCTCGTGCACCTCTCACCTGCCCTCGTGCACCTCTCGCGCGCCGCGGGGGCGCGCCCGAACCGCGCCAGGCGCCCCGCCCGCCCCCGCCCGGGAATGGCGTTGCGGACGGCACGTCGCGACGGCCGGCTTCGGCCGCTCGCGCCCGAACCGACCGTGACGGAGCCCCGTTGACCCCGCGCATCACCCCGCTCGCCGATCCCGAGGCGGGCGCCTCCAGCCGTCGTCTGGCCTGGCTGGCCTCCGGAGCCGAGGGCGTTCCGCTCGGGTCCGCGTTTCTCCGGCTGTTCACCAGGGCGGGCCAGGAGCACCTCGCCGAGCTGGACATCGCGGTGCACGGCGCGGAACGGCGGCGTGGCGTGGGCACGCAGTTGCTGGAGGCCGCCGTCACGGCGGCGCGCGAGGAAGGACGGCGGTCGGTGCTCGCGCAGGCCCAGCGGGACTCCCCCGCCGATTTTTTCCTGGCGGCGCGGGGTTTTCGCCGGGTGCTGGGACTGACGTTCGCCCGGCTGCCGCCGGCCGACGCCGACCTCGCGGCGATCGGGAAGGTCGCCCGACTCCCGCGTCCGGGGTACCGGTTGACGGAGTGGGACGGCACCGTGCCGCCCGAGCTGGCACAGTCCTACGCCGACGCGCGGCGGGCCATGGACGACATGCCGATGGAAGGCACCGACTACGGCACGGTCGTCTGGGACGTGGAACGGGTGATCGCGGTGGCCGAGGCGGTCGCGAAGCGCGGAGACCTGCTGCACACCGTCGCCGCCGTGGACGCGTCCGACGGCTCGGTGATCGGCTTCTCCGAGCTGGTCGTCCCCGGAGACGGCCGGGGCGACGGCCGGCACTACGGTACGGCGGTGCTTCCCGAGCACCGCGGCCACGGCCTCGCCCGCTGGATGAAGGCCGCCTCGATCCTCCGGGCCCGGGCGCGGCACCCTGAACTCGCCGGGCTGTGCACCGACACGGCGGACAGCAACGCGCCGATGCGTGCGGTGAACGAGGCGCTGGGTTACGTACCGACGCATCGGTCGGTGGAGTACCAGCTCGACCTGCGGACCGCTCCCCTGGCCATGGCGCCGTAGCCCGCTCACCGATCCGGGTCCCTCATGCCCCCTCTCCACCGTGCCCGCCATGCCCCTCATCTCCGCGAGGCCGTCCCGGGCCGACGGATGCACCGGTGTCCATCCCAGTTCCCGCTCCGCCTTCGCCGTGGAGACGCGCAGAGTCGTCGACATCACCGTGTGCGCGTACGACATCGGCTTCATCAGCCAGAGCGGTACGGTCATCGGCTTCGGCAGTCCGAACTCCTCGGCCACGCACAGCACATGCGCCCGGAAGCCGAGCGGCGTGCGGTCGGCGACGTTGTACGCCTGGCCGGGCCGGCCGCGTTCGAGGGCAGCCGTCACCGCCCGCGCCGCGTCGGTGAGTTCCACCCACGGCAAGACCCGGCCGTGGTCGTCGGACACGGGCAGTTGCCGCCTGCGGAGCAGGGTCAGGAGGGTGTCGGTTCCGCCGGGGCCGTAGAACAGGCCGAAGCGGAGGGCGATGCCCTCCAGCCCCGGGGTGTGGAAGGTGAGCTGTTCCTTGGTGCGCATGGCCGCGAGGTGCCTTTCCCGTTCGGGCGTGGTGCCGGGCGGGCCGAAGGGGTCGTCCTCGGTGACCGGGTGGTCTCCGTGGTCGCCGTAGCCGTATCCGAACACCATCGACTCGGTGACGAGGCGGCGGGCGCCGACGGCCTGCGCGGCCTCGACGAGGTGGGCGGTGCCCTCGGTGCGCAAGGCGTTGGTGGCGCTCATGTCGCGGTGGCGCATGGGGGCCTTGCGCAGGGCGGTCGCGGCGTGGATCACCGTGTCGAAGCGGTGTCCGTCGACGGCTCGGAGCAGCGCGTCGCGGTCCATGAGGTCGGCGCGGATGCCGGCCGCCGGCCCGCGGCCGAGTCCGGTGACCTGGTGGCCGGACTCGGTCAGGGCGCGGGTGATGTGCCGGCCGAGGACGCCGGTCGCGCCGGCGAGGAGGATGTTCCGGCTCTGGTGGGTCGTGTCGTTGGTCGCCATGACCGTGCGACGGATCGGGCCGCCCGGGATGTGACATCCGGCGGCGTCGCCCTCCTCCGCGTCACTGCCGCGCGAGCCACTCGCCGTACCAGGCCACGGTGTCGCCGACGGTGTCGGTGAGCGGTGCCGGCGTCGCGCCGAAGGTCTGCTCGAACGCGGAGGAGTCCACGATCTGGGGCTCGGTGTGCTGGTAGAACATCTCCGCGTACTCGGCGACGAACTGCTCGTCGAACGGCCCGAAGGGGTGGAGCTCCGCCATGATCACGACGTCCAGGGTCCGGCCCACCCGCTTCTCGATCATGGTGAGGATCTCGCGTGTGCTGACGGCGGGCGCGGTCGGCAGGTGCCAGACACGGCCGTCGCCCTCCGGACGCTCACCGAGGGTCGCGAGGCCCCGGGCCACGTCCGCGATGCTCGTGTAGCTGTGCGGCAGGTCGATGTCCCCGAGGCCGAGTACCTGCCCGCCGGTGAGCGCGCCCGGGAACACGGCCGCGCCGAGCGACGAGTTGAGCACCCCGGGGCCGACGAAGTCGGCGGACCGGCCGAGGGCGACCCCGACCCGGCCCTCGCGATGCGCGGCGAGGTACTTCTCGCCGAGCTCCGCGCGCATCCTGCCCTTGCGGCTGGTCGCCTTCCACGGGGAGTCCTCGGTCATCACCGCTCCCCCGGTCTCGCCGTACGGGTAGAGGGTGTCGAGCACGACCAGCCGCGCACCGCCGGTTTCGGCGGCCGCGAGAACGGCTTCCTGGACGCGGGGCATCACCTCAGCCTGGAGGTGATAGGCGACGTTGACGCAGTGGTACACGACGGCGGCCCCGGTCATGGCCTCGCGCGCCCCCTCGGCCGTGCTGACGTCGGCGGCGTACCGCTCGACCCCGTCGACGGCCGGCCCCTGTCCCGTGCGGTCGACCAGGCGCACGGCGTGACCCCGGCGCACGAGCTCGCGGGCCAGCGCGGTGCCGGCGGGGCCGGAGCCGAGGACGGTGTGCAGGGAGCGAACGGCGTTGGCGTGGGCAGTCATGGTGATCCCTTCCCCGAGACGAGCGAGTGCTCATCACTTCTGTTAGAGACTGTAACTCTTGCGAGTAACACTAGCAAGAGTGGGAGGTTCGGGCCGCCATTAAGGTGTGTCACACGCATCGAGAAGGGAGCCGCCGATGGCCGGGAACGTGCAGAGTCCGAGGGCCCGCTACCGCGAGCGGACGCGCACGGAGATCAAGGAGATCGCGCTCCGGCAGCTGGCCGAGGGGGGCACGGCGGCCGTGGCCCTGAGCCGGATCGCCAAGGAGGTCGGTCTCTCGGGGCCGGCCCTGTACCGCTACTTCGACAGCCGCGACGCGCTGCTGACGGACCTGATCCGTGACGCGTACGCCGACCTGGCGGCGGCCGTGACGGCAGCCGGGGAGGCGCCGGCCACGGACACCTCACCGCGCACGCGGATGCGGGCGCTCGCGGCGGCCTGCCGGGAGTGGGCGGTGAGTCAGCCGCACCGCTATCTGCTGATCCAGGGCACGCCGGTGCCGGGTTACACGGCGCCCCCGGACACGCTCGACAGCGCGCGGGCGGTGCTCTCGCCCTTCCTGAGGGCCTTCGAGGGGTCCGAACCGTCGCCGGCTGTGGCGCCGGTGGTGGCGCAGATGAAGGCCTGGGCGGACGACGATCCGGCTGTGGCCGCCTGGGTGCGCGGGCATGTGGCCGTCGGGGCCGAGGGCCCGGCGCTGGCCGGAGCGGTGCTCGCGTGGGCGCACCTGCACGGAGCGGTCAGCCTGGAGGTGTCGGGCCAGTTCGCGGGCATGGGCCACGACGGAGACACCCTGCTCACCGCCCAGGTCGACGCCCTGGCGGACGCGTTCGGCCTCGACTGAGCCGCGAGGGGCCGCACTGACGGTCGCGCAGGAGGAACGAGGCTTACGGCACGTACACGTAAGGCGTCGTCGTGGTCAGGGTGTGGAAGCCGAGGCGCTCCAGGATGGGCCTGCTCTGGCCGGTGGCGTCGACCTGGAGGTAGCGGTAGCCGCGGTCGGCGGCGGCGCGGGCCCGCTGGGCGACCAGGGCGCGGTAGATGCCGCGGCCACGCCAGGCTTCGACGGTGCCGCCGCCCCAGAGACCGGCGAAGCGGGTGCCGGGCACGAGTTCCATGCGGGCGGCGCTGACCGGTGTGTCGCCGGCGAGCGCCACGACGGCCACGACGGAGTCCGGGTCGTCCGTCAGCCGGTCCGTCAACTGGTGGCGCAGCCGGGTGCCGTCGGTGCCGAACGCCTTCTCGTGGACCTCCGCCACGAGGTCGACGCCCGCCCGGTCGGTGGCCGGAAGGAAGCGGATGCCCTCGGGTGTTTCGGCGTCCAGGGCCAGATCGGCGACCTCGGCGACCATCAGCGTCTCCTCCGGCTCGGGCGTGAACCCGGCGGCCCCGAGCTTCAGCCCGAGGTCCGCGGGCCGGTCGTGCCCGTAGAGCTTCCACTCGAAGTCGAGACCGAGACCGCAGTAGTGGGCGACCTGCTCGGCGATCGCCGTCTCGGCGCCCGCCTCGTCCAGGTCCGACCAGACGACGCCGTTCCAGCCGTGCGCGGCGGAGACCTGACGGACCACACGCCCCGCCCGCTCGATCCGTGCGCCGGGGCCGTCCGGCTGAGCGCCTTCCCGCATGTCCCGGTCGTACAGGGCGAGTATCGCGGCATGATCCATGCGCTCACTGCAGCACCCGGGCCCTGCCGGGGCAACAGCTTTACCGGTCGTCCCCCGTCGGTGGCCGCACCGCCGCCGGTCGGCCTTGCCTTTCCGGCCGCGCTCCGGCGGCCGTAGGCTGCGGCACGGAGATCACGTCACGAGGAGGGTTCTTCGCCATGGCCGTGAAGGACACGGAGCTGCCGTACCTGCGCCGCTGTGTGGAGCTGGCGGCCCGGGCGCTGGAGGTGGGGGACGAGCCGTTCGGGTCGGTGCTGGTGGGGGCGGACGGCACAGTGCTCGCCGAGGACCACAACCGGGTGGCCTCCGGCGACCGGACCCGGCACCCCGAGTTCGAGCTGGCACGCTGGTCGGCGTCCCGCCTGTCCCCCGAGGAGCGGGCGGCCGCGACCGTGTACACCTCGGGCGAGCACTGCCCGATGTGCGCGGCCGCGCACGCCTGGGTGGGCCTCGGGCGGATCGTGTACGTCGCCTCGTCGGAGCAACTGGCCGGCTGGCTGGCCGAGTTGGGGGTGCCCGAGCCGCCGGTGCGCACCCTGCCGGTCAACGAGGTCGCGCCGGGCGTGCTGGCGGAGGGCCCGGTGCCCGAACTGACCGATGCGGTCCGCGCGTTGCACCGCCGCTTCCATCGCGGCATGCACTGACGGCCACACGGCCCGTGACCGGCGCGGCACCGCCCTGACCCTCCCGAGATGCAGGCGGCGTCCTGCGGTGCCTACGATCGAGGAAGACCCAGGCCAGGTGGACCGCCCGGTCTCCCTCCGTCGGGGGGAGGCGCTTGCCTTGCTGTCGGCACATCGGCTGATGACCGCTCATCTCGCGGTGGCGGCGGTTGCCACGAGCATCTACATGACGGTGCCGGCGGCCCGTACTCCCCTCTGGGTCGTCATCGGCCTCGCCGGTGTGGCCGCGGTGGTGACCGGTTCGCAAGTGCACCGGCCCGCGCACCGCTGGCCCTGGTGGATCCTCGCGGCCGGACTGCTCACCTTCATCACGGGCGACACGTACTACAACGCGGCGGAGGAGTACTTTCACGCCTCCAACCCGTTCCCCTCCCCCGCGGACGCCTTCTACCTGGCCACCTACCCGCTGTTCGCCGCCGGGCTGTTCGGCCTGGTCCGCTACCGCTGGGCGGGCCGCGACCTGCCCAGCCTCCTCGACGCGATGATCTTCACCGCGGGGCTCGCGCTGCCGGTGTGGGTCTACCTGGTCCAGCCGCTCACCGAGGTCGAAGGGCTGACCTGGCAGCAACGCGCCATCAGCATCGCCTACCCCCTCGGCGACGTGCTGGTCCTGGCGCTGCTGGCCCGGCTGCTGACCCCGCATTCGCTGGATGGGCACAACCGGTCCCTCCAGTTGCTGGTCGTGGGCACGGTGACGCTGCTCTGCTTCGACATCGCGTACGGGATCCTGCAGCTCAACGACTTGTGGCAGGCGGGCACGGTGCTGGACGTCGGGTGGATCGTCTTCTACACCGCCTGGGGCCTGGCCGCGCTGCACCCGTCGATGGTGGAACTGACCGCGGCCGTGCCGCAGCGGGCGTCCCTGCTCCCGCCGCCGCGCCGGCTGGTCCTGCTCGCCGTGGCGACGCTCATCGCACCGGGGCTCCTGCTGTACGAAGGCCTCACCAGCGCGCCGCACGACGCCGCCGTGATCGCCGCCTTCTCCGGCGTCCTCTTCCTGCTGGTCATCCTGCGTCTGGCAGGGATGGTCGTGGCGCATCGCAAGGCGGTGACGCGGGAACAGGCGCTGCGCTCGGCCGCGGCCTCGCTGGTGTCGGCCGTCCGGCAACAGGAGGTGGCGCGGTCGTGCGAGTCGGCCGTCGACGCGCTCCTCGGGTCCACGGTCCACCACCGGACCCTGCTGCTGCCGGCCCAACGGGCGGCGGGCCTGGCCCCTGGCCACACCCGGTTCGTCGCCGCCGAAGACCTCGATCCCGCCCTCACCGCCGAACTGGGCGGCCTGCCGACGGTCCTGGTGTGCCCCATGACCCCGCCCGACCGTCCCACGGCCTCGGAGGGACGGGGCGTCCTGCTGGTCGCCGGTCCGCCCGGGCGGCTCACCGAGACGTGGAGCTCCATGGAGATCCTCGCCTCGCACGCGGGACTGGCGATGGATCGCGTCGTGCTCCGCGAGGAGGTCGTGCGCCGGGAGAGCGAGGCGTACTTCCGCACACTCGTGCGCAACACCTCCGACGTCATCCTCATCCTGGAGGACGACAACACCATCCGGTACGTCAGCCCGTCCGCCACGTCCGTCTTCGGCACCGCGGACCTGGCGGGTACGGCGCTGCCCGACCTGCTGGACCCCCGCGACCGGCAACGGGCGATCCGGGAGCTGACCGCGATACGGGACGACGGACCGCGGACGACCCACGACCACTGGTGGATACGGCACCGGGGCGGGCGGGTGGAGGTGGAGGTGCGATGCAGCGACTTCCGGGACGAGCGCACCGTGGCCGGACTGGTGGTCACGCTGCGCGACGTCACCGAGCAGCGCCGGCTGGAGCAGGAGCTGACCGAGCGGGCCTTCCACGACTCGCTGACCGGACTGCCCAACCGGACGCTGCTGCTGGAGCGGATCGAGCGCGCGCTCCTGCGTGGCCGCCGGGAGTCGTCCCTGACCTGTCTGCTCTTCGTCGATCTGGACGACTTCAAGCTCGTCAACGACACGCTGGGGCACTCGGCGGGCGACCGCCTCCTCACCGCCGTCGGGCGGCGCCTGACCGGGGCGCTGCGGCGCACCGACACCGCTGCCCGGCTGGGCGGCGACGAGTTCGCCGTACTCATGGAGGACGCGCGGGAACCACTGGACGCCGAACTGCTGGCCGCCCAGGTGATCCAGACGCTGACCAGGCCGTTCGTGCTCGGCGGGGAATCGGTGACCGTGTCAGCGAGTGTGGGTGTGGCCACCGCCCGCGACAGTGAGGACGCGGAGGAACTGCTCGGCCACGCCGACCTGGCGCTCTACGCGGCGAAGACGGCGGGCAAGCGACAGTGGCGGCGGTTCCAGCCGATGCTGCGGGCCCGGATGGTCGAGCGGCACGACATGCAGAACCGGCTCGCCCGGGCGGTCAACGACCAGGAATTCGCCCTGCGCTACCAGCCGGTCGTGGACATCACCGTGGGCGAGGTGGTCGGCTTCGAGGCGCTGGTGCGCTGGCCGGGTGCCCCGCACCCGCCGGCGTCGCCGGAGCAGTTCATCAGCCTGGCCGAGGAGACCGGGCACATCGGGCCCCTCGGGTCGTGGGTCCTGGAGAACGCGGTGCAGGACATCACGGGACTGCAGCACCTGCCCGGCCCGGGCGCGCCGCCCTACCTCAGCGTGAACGTCTCCGCCCGCCAGTTCCGCGACGTCGGGTTCGTGGAGCAGGTCGACCAGGTGCTGCGGACGCCGGGACTGGCGCCGGGATCGCTGCAGCTGGAACTCACCGAGACGGTGCTGCTGCGCCACGACAGCCAGATCCAGGACATGCTGCGGGCGCTGAAGGACCTGGGCGTGAGCATCGCGGTCGACGACTTCGGCACCGGGTTCTCCTCGCTGCGCTATCTGCGGGACTTCCCCATCGACGTACTGAAGATCGACAAGACGTTCATCGACGACATCACGCGCCACGCGCAGCAGGGCGCGCTCGTCGAGGGCATCGTGCGCCTCGCCGACACGCTGGGACTCCAGGTGATCGCCGAGGGGATCGAGGACGCGGCGCAGCGCGATCTGCTGGCGGGCATGGGCTGCCGGTTCGGGCAGGGCTTCCTCTTCGCGCGGCCGATGACGGTGGAGCAGAGCGAGCGTGTGCTGCGCGACGGGATGAGCCGCGCGCCCGCGAACGGTGCCGCGCGCAAGACGGCACGCCACGAAACGTCGAAGCGGGAGACCCGCTGGGCCGACCTGGACCATCTACGCCGGACCAGCCCGATGACCGACGCGGTCATCGACGAGGTGCGCGGCCGGCACATCCGCAGCCGCGGCCACTGGCTGATCGACTTCGCCTCCTGCAACTACCTGGGTTTCGACTGGGACCCGGAGATCGCCGCCCGCATCGAACCCGCCGTACGGCGCTGGGGCACCCACCCGAGCTGGTCCCGGCTGCTGGGCAGCCCGCGGCTGTACCCCGAGATCGAGGAGCGGCTCGCCGCCCTGCTGGGCGCGCCGGACACACTGCTGCTGCCGACACTGACCGTCATCCACTCCTCGGTGATCCCGGTCCTCGCCGACGCGGGCCACGTCTTCGTCGAGGCGACGGCCCACCGCACGGTGTACGACGGCTGCGTCGTCGCCCGCGGGCAGGGTGCCACCCTGCACCGCTTCCACGCCGAACGGCCCGAGGAACTGGAGGCCCTGCTCTCCGCGGTGCCCGCGAGCGCGCCCAAACTGGTCTGCCTGGACGGCGTCAACAGCATGAGCGGCAACGTCTCCGAGCTGCCCACCCTGACCACGCTGTGCCGCGACCGGGGCGCGACGCTGTACGTCGACGACGCGCACGGTTTCGGCGTGATCGGGGAGCGCGGGCCGACCGAGCTCTCCCCGTACGGCTCGCGCGGCAACGGCGTGGTGCGGTACACCGACGAGTCGTACGAGGGGATCGTGCTGGCCGGCGGTTTCTCCAAGGCGTACTCGTCGCTGCTCGCGTTCCTCGCTCTGCCCACCGACCTGAAGAACCGCCTCAAGACGGCCGCCGCGCCCTACCTGTACTCGGGCCCCTCCCCCACCGCGTCCCTGGCCACCGCGATGGCCGGACTGGAAGTCAACGACCTCCGCGGCGACACTCTGCGCGCCGACCTGTACCGCAAGACGGTCCGGGTGCTCGACCATCTCGACGACCTGGGTATCGCCACCCTGAACACGGACCGGCTTCCCATCGTGGAGATCCCGCTGGGGAACCCGGCCGACCTGGACGCGGTCGCCGCGTTCCTGTGGGAGGAGGGCATCTACGTGACGGTGGCCGCGTATCCGCTCGTACCGCGTGACCGGGTGGGCTTCCGCGTCCAGCTCACGGCTCTCAACTCCGACGAGGACATCGACCGCCTGACCGGCACGCTGACCCGGCTGGCGGCACGGTTCCCCATTCAGTCGAAGGAGCGAGAAGGCCATGTCAAGGGCTGAGAGGACCACGCCGATGACCTGGAGAGTCTCGAAGTCCGGTGAAACCGCCACGACGCACAACGACGACGTGGACTGGGACAGCTGGCCGGTCGCGGACTATCTCGCCGAGAACTACCGCGAGGTGCACCCGTCGGACGCGGCGGTCATCGCCCACCACTGTGCGTTCTACCGGCGGCTCGCGCCGGGCAGCGTCGGCCGCTCGGTGGAGTTGGGGGCCGGCCCGAACCTCTACCCGCTGATCCTCGCGGCCGCGGCGAGCCGCCGTATCGACGCCGTCGAGGCGGGGGCCGGCAATGTCGCCTATCTGGAGCGGCAGATCCTGTGCGGGCCCGACTCCAGCTGGGTGCCGTTCCACGCGCTGTGCCGCGAGCTGAACCCGGCCCTGCCCGCGACCCTGGCCGGGGCGCTGGCCCACGTCGACGTCGTCCACGGCGACGTCCGTGACCTCCCGCCGGGCCGGTACGACCTGGCGTCCATGCATTTCGTCGCGGAAGGGGCGACCGAGGACCGCGCGGAGTTCGCCGACTTCTGCCGGCTCTTCGTGCGCTGTGTGGCGCCGGGTGGCTGTCTGGTGGCCGCGTTCATGGAGAACATGCCGACGTACCGCATCGGGCCCGCCTCGCGCTGGCCGGGCTGCCCGGTCGACCCGGACGTCGTCACGGAGGTGTTCGCGCCGCTGACCCGGGAGCTGGCCGTCACCCGTATCGACGCCGACCCCACCCTGCCCGACTACGGGGACTCGGGGATGGTGCTGCTCACGGCGGTGTCGGCGGCGTGAACACCTGGACGGTGCGGCAAGCCGGCCGACCGCGTCGCCGCCAGGCGCAGGCCCCACCGGTCGAGCCCGGCAAGGCCTTCCGTCCTCCGTCGAGAGGGCCGGTCAGCGCGGCACGCGCGGGCGGGAGCGCCGGTACACGGCCGCTCCGCCGAGAATCAGCGCCGCGCTCCCCACGACGGCGGGCAGGGTCTGGTCCGTGCCCGTCTCGGCGAGTTCGGCGGTGAAGTGCGGCCGCGGGGCGGGCGGCGCCGGCTGCGGACCGGCGTCGGTCCCGGGCGACGGAGTCTGCTCCGGCGCCGGCTGCCCGGGCGTCCGGGGGTCCGCGGGCCGGTCGCCGGAGGTGTTCACGGACTCGTTGCCGACGGCCGGGTTGCCGATGCCGACGACGTTCACGCTGTTGCCGCCGGCGTTGACCGGAGCGTGGACCGGGAGCTGCACACCGTTGCCGGACAGCACGCCCGGTGAATCCTTTCCGCCGCCGTTCGCGGTCGCCCCGCCGTCCGTGGACGTTCCTTCGGGCGTCCCGGCCGCGTCGCCACCGCCGTCCTGGGCGGCGCAGCTGTTGCCCGCCGCCGGGTTGAGCAGCCCCACCACGTTCACGGTGTTCCCGCACACGTTCACCGGGAGGTGCACCGGGAGCTGCACGGTGTTGCCGGAGATCACTCCGGGCGAGCCTGCCGCGGCGCCGTCCGCGCCGGAGCCCGCGTACGCGGGCATCGTCACCGCCATCGCGCCGGACGCGGCGGCGACGGCGATCACACCGTTTCGGGTAACCCGTCTCATGGGGTCCCTGCCTTCCAGACATGGTCGCGGGCACTCGCCCGCACCGGATAAAACGGCCGGTGAACCATCGGAGTTATGGCTTATCGGCCTTTCACCCCATCGAGCGTCACGGTCATCGAACGGTCGGCAAAACCGTCGTAAGCGCATCGAGGGGGCACAGGGTAGGGCCGCCGCCGCCGTCCCGCTCGCCCGGAGGCGGGCCCCGCGAGGTGCGCCTATCGTGATCGAGGGCGCTCGGACCGGGCGCCGGACCCGGTCCGCGGCAGGCGTCCCTGGAGGCATCCATGCCGGCCAAGCTGTCGACTCGGCCCACAATCCGGCGGTGCGCGATCACCGTCGGCGTCGGCCTGGCCCTGCTCGGCGCGGGCCTGCCGGCGACGTCCGCGGACGACTCCGAGGCCGGCCTGGCGCGGTTCTACCGCCAGAAGGTCGCCTGGTCGAAGTGCGACGGCGTGGAGATGCCCGAGGACCTCCAGTGCGGGAAGGTCACCGTCCCCCTCGACTACGCCCGGCCCCGGGCCGGCACCCTCGACCTGGCCCTCGCCCGCTATCGCGCGACGGGCAAGTCGCGAGGCTCGGTACTGCTCAACTTCGGAGGCCCGGGCGGCGCGGGCGTCAGCGAACTCGCCGCCGGCGGCAAGGAGTTCATGAGCCTGACGAACGGCTACGACGTGGTGTCCTTCGATCCCCGCGGCGTCGGCCGGTCCTCGCCTGTGACGTGCGGCAACGGCTCCGCCGAGGTCACGGTGGACGAGGACGCGGACATGGACGGTGATCCGCAGAGCGTCCTCGAACAGTTGCGGAAGGCCGCCCGCACCTGCGCCGAGCACTCCGGACCCGTCCTGCCCCACATCGGCACGGTGAACGCCGCGCGCGACCTCGACGTGATGCGCCAGGCCGTCGGCGACAAGAAGCTCAACTACCTCGGCTTCTCCTACGGAACGCGGCTCGGCGCGGTGTACGCGGCCCAGTTCCCCGAAAAGGTGGGCCGGATGGTGCTCGACGGCGTGGACACCCTCACCGAACCACTCACCGAGCAGGGCATGGCGGGCGCTGCGGGGCAGCAGACCGCGCTGGAGGACTTCGTCGACTGGTGCGTCGAGGACATCGCCTGTCCCTTCGGTACGGACGCGCGCACGGCCCGGGAGGAGGTCGAACGTCTCGTCGAGTCGCTCGACCAGGACCCGGTGCCGACCGACTTCGGCGAGGAGTTCACCGGGCAGGACCTGGTGGGCGCCATGGGCCAGGCCCTCTACAGCAGGCAGTTGTGGCCGTCCCTGCAGCGGGCGCTCGCCTCACTGGTCGAGGACGGCGACACCCGGCCGCTCCTGTGGTTCTCCGGCGGCGGTTCGGGCGTCCGTGCCGCCGACGGCGTCGCCCCTCGCGCCGGCGACGGGACGGACGGCGGCCTGGTCGACCAGGAGGACGTTCCGCTCGACAATCTTCCGGCCGCTCTGATGGCGATCAACTGCGCGGACGATCCCGACCGCCCCAGCGCCCGCCGGATCTCCCAGCAGCTCGGCCGGCTGCGCGCCGAGTACGAGCAGGCCTCGCCGGTGTTCGGCCGATACCGGCTCACCGAGGTGCTGATGTGCCACGGCCGCCCCAAGGGCACCGATTTCATCCGCGACGGCGTCCGCGACGTCCGTACCCCGAAGATGCTCCTCGTGGGCACCCGGGGTGACCCGGCGACGCCGTACCGCTGGACCGTGGAGACGGCCGAGCGTCTGGGCGACTCGGCCGTGGTGCTCGACAACAAGGGCGAGGGGCACACGGGTTACGCGTCCTCCAAGTGCGTGCACCGCAAGGTCGACGCGTTCCTGCTGTACGGCTCCCTGCCGCCCGACGGCAGCTCCTGCGGGCCGGAGCGCGACGGCCACTGACGTACGCCACGGTCATCCGGCCGGTCTCGGACTGACGGCCACGTCGTCCGGCTGACGGCCACGTCGTCCGGCGACTCGAGCGACGCCGCAGGCGAGTTGCCGGTAATGCCCGACTCGATCACCCCTGATGCCCGATCGGCGATTCAGCCCTATCGTGCTGGTATGGAGCACGCACTCAGTCCCACGACCCTCACCGAGCTGCGGCGCCCGCGCCCCTATCCGGCCGTGTCGGTGCTGACGCCGACACACCGCCGGGAGCCCGAGAACGCCCAGGATCCGGTCCGGCTGCGCAATGTCGTGGCCGAGGCCAAGAAGCAGCTGGAGGCCGATCCCGCGATCCCCCGGGACCGGCGCCTGGACGTCGCCCGGCAGCTCGACCAGGCCCTCACCGAGATCGACCTGACGCACGCCGAGGACGGCCTGGTGATCTTCGCCGCCCCGGGCGAGCACCAGGTGTGGTCGCTCGCCCGCCCGGTGCCCGAACGCGTGGTGCTCTCGGACACCTTCCTGACCCGCAACCTGGTCTCGGCGCAGGCCGCCGAGCAGCCGTTCTGGGTGCTCTCGGTCTCCGCCGACCACGTCACGCTGTGGAGCGGCGGCACGGACCGCGTCAGCGAGGACCACACCGGCGGTTTCCCGCTGACCAGGCTGACCAGGAGCCGCGAGAACTTCGACGCCGAACGCCAGGAACGGGTCGGCGACCAGCCGAGCACCTTCCGGGACGAGGGCACCCGCCAGTTCCTGCGTGAGGCGGACACCGCGATGAGCGCGGTTCTGCGCGAGACGCCCAGGCCGCTGTACGTCACCGGCGAGACGGCCGCGCTGTCCCTGATGGACGAGGTCGGCAGCGTCACCAAGAGCGCTGTCCACGTCCCCCACGGCGGACTCGCGCACGGCACGCCCGACGCCGTGTGGCAGGCGGTCCGGCCCCTGGTCGCCGCCGAGGCGCGCAAGAACACCGACGCGGTGACGCGGGAGCTCGAATCGGCCCGCGGTCACCGGGCGTTCGCGGCCGGGATCGACGAACTGTGGCAGAGCGCCCGCGAGGGCCGCGTACGGCTGCTGGCCGTCGAGGAGAACTTCCGGGTGACGGTCCGTGACGACGGCGGGGACCATCTGATCCCGGCCGTCAGCGGCGATCTGGACGCCCGCGAGGACATCGTGGACGAGATCGTCGAGCAGTGCCTGGAGACCGGCGCCGAGGTGCGCTTCGTGCCGGACGGCACATTGGCGGACGCAGACGGGATCGCGGGGGTCCTGCGGTACTGAACCCCGTCGCGTCACGGCACCGTGGCACGTCAGACGCCGCCGAAGAGCGAGGCCAGCCCCTGCTCGACGGCGGCGCCGAGATCCTCCTGGCCGGCGGCCACCACGGCGTACGTCCGCAGCAGGAACCGGCGCAGGACCGCGCTTTCGAACTGAAGCAGGGCCAGCCCGCACGGCGAGTGCAGCTCGACGACGGTGCGGCCGCGGCCACACGGCCACAGGTGCACGTCGCCGCCCCCGGCCGGGCCGGTCAGCCCGTCCGCCAGCAGGGCGCGGGCGAAGGTCCACGTGACCCGCTCGCCGTCCAGGGCGACCTCGGGCGGGAAGTCGGCGTGCACCGCCAGCGGGTCCGCGGAGGTGTAGCGGAGCGTGGCGGGAACGGGCAGTTCATGGCTCGTCGCGGTGACCAGGCGGGCGCGGGCGGGCTGCTCGATCGTGATGTCCATGCTCTTACGAGCTCGCAGGTGCCGTTCGCATTACGCGGAACCCGACATCAATTCATGTGACCTGCATCACAGACCGCATTCGCGCCCCGTTCACCCCGCGCACGCCCCCTGGCAGGGTGCGTTCCCCATATGCCAAACTCCCTAGAACACAGGGTCGTCGAACATACAACTGAACACGACGTCCACCCCCCGAAGACCCTCAAGTCGCGTACGTCGCCTACGACTTGAGCCACCCGGTGTCGTACGTCAGACGTACGCCGAACTCGCCCCGTGAAGACTGTGGCATATGCCAGAAGCACCACCGTATCGGGTGTCGCCGAATCCCTTACAGGGTGTCGCGGGCTGTGCAACAGTCGTAACGGTCCTTCCGTCCGCCTTGGTCGTACCGTCCCCGCATCGGAGTGCGTCATGCCGTCCCATCTCTCTGCGGACCGCCCAGCCGCCCAACCGCCAGGACGCGGGTCGGTCGACGCGCTCATCTCGCAGGCGCGCCGGCTCAAGGGCGACGTGGACGCCGTACGCCGGGACACGCAGAGTGACGGTCTGGACCCGCAGGAGCGTTGGCAGCGCGCGCTGTGCGACCTCGCGCTGCACCAACTCGACGACCTGGACGAGCACTTGGCACAACTGCGGGACGGCCCGCCGCCCGCTCCCGAGTCACCGGAGGCGGCTCCCGCCGTCCGGGCCGTGCCGCCCGCTCCCCGGCGCGGCTCGCTGCTCAGCCGGGTCGGCAGTGCGGAGTGGAACCTGCTGACGGACGAGGCCAGTTGGTCCGGAGAGCTCTACCAGATTCTGGGCCGGGATCCCGCCGCTCCCCCGCTGACCCTGGACGAGCTGCCGTCGCTGGTACTGGACGAGGACCGGCCGAAGCTGACGGCGATGGTCACCGACTGCCTCGTCGACGCCAAGCCCATCGACGGTGAGTTCCGCGTGCGGCGCCCGGACGGCGGCGTACGGACCGTGCACATGATGGGCGAGCCCGTGCTCGACGCCGACGGAAGCACCGCGTCCATGTGGGCGGTGCTGCGGGACGTCAGTGAACTGCGCCGCAGCCAGCGGGCGGTGAGCGAGACCCGTGACTCGTTACAGCGTCACCGGCACCGTGCGCAGGCCGAGCACCGGCTCGCGGTCGAGCTGCAGGAAGCCGTGCTGCCGCCGTGGCGCGGCTCCCTGCGGCTCCCGCACCAGGGCCCCGAGACGCTGGAACTCGCGGCCCGCTACCTGCCGTCGGCGACGAGCGCGACGATCGGCGGCGACTGGTACGACGCGCTGGAACTCGCCGACGGCGAGACCCTGCTCAGCGTCGGCGACCTCACCGGCCACGGAGTCGCCGTGGCCTCGGGCATGGCGACCCTGCTGGGCGCCGTACGCGGCATGGCGATGGCCGGCACCCAGCCGGGTCAACTGATGGCCCTGCTCAACCAGTTGCTCGACGCCACCGTGCAGCCGGCCCTCGGCAGCGCGGTCTGCTGCCGCTACCGGCCCGACACCCGCACTCTGGTGTGGGCGCAGGCGGGACACCCCGCCCCGCTGCTGTTCCGCGACGGGACGGGACGCAGGCTGTGCGCGCCGGACGGCGTTCTGCTCGGCGCGACGTCGGGAGCCGTGTACGAACAGACCGAAGAGACCCTCCGGCCGGGCGATCTGCTCGTGCTGCACACCGACGGGCTGGTGCCCGGGCACAGCGGCACGGCGGCCGTGAACCGCCTCCTCGACCTGGCCCCGCGGTTCGGCGAGGCGCGCACCGCACAGGACTGCGTACGGATGGTCGTGGAGGAGTTCGGCGAGGTCGAGCGCGAGAACGACGCCTGTGTGCTCGTCGCCAGGGTGACCGCGTGACGAGGACCGAGGACCGAGGACCGGAGGGGCACGGCGCCCCGTTCCGGTGCCGTGACGGTTCCTAAGCCTTGGCGCTGCTGCCGCTCTTCCCCCTCGTCTTCGGCAGCGCCAGCCTGATCTCCTCCCGCAGCTCGTGGATCTTCGGATAGCTGGAGTACTCGGCGGTGAGCCGGTACATCTGGCCCAGCCGGTCCCAGGTGCGGCGCGAGGAGTTCGACCCCATCGCCATCAGGGCCAGCCGTGCGTACCGGTCCGCCTGTTCGGGGTCGTCCGCGATGAAGCAGGCGGAGGCCATGGACAGATGATCGAAAATCTTCGACCGCTCCCGGCCGTCGATGCGCAGGGCCAGCGCCTTCTCCGCGTAGTACTGGGCGTGCACGGCCGCGCCCGGCTCGTGCTCGGCCAGTGTGCGGTAGGCCAGGGCCTGCATGCCGTACAGATCCTCCTCCTTGAAGGTCTGCATCCAGCTCGGCGGCGGCACGTCGCCCCGGTCGGAGACGAAGAGGTCCTCCGCCTGCCCGAGGGTGCGGCGCATGGCCTGGCCCTTGCCCATGGAGGCCTGCGCCCAGGCCTCGATGGTGTAGAGCATCGCCTTGGTACGGGGCAGCACCTCGTCGCCGGAGCCGGACTGGGCCAGCTTCATGAGGTCGAGTGCGTCGTCGGGCCGGCCCAGGTGCACCATCTGGCGAGCCGCCCGCGAGAGCGCCTCCCCCGCGCGGGGCCGGTCGCCGCCCTCTCTTGCCGCATGGGCCGCGATGACGAAGTACTTCTGGGCCGTGGGCTCCAGGCCGACGTCGTGCGACATCCAGCCCGCGAGGACGGCGAGGTTGGCGGCGACGCCCCACAGGCGCCGCTGGAGATGGTCGGGGTGTCGGTAGGCGAGCATGCCGCCCACCTCGTTGAGCTGGCCCACGACCGCCTTGCGTTGCAGTCCGCCGCCGCGGGCCGCGTCCCAGGCCCGGAACACCTCGACGGAGCGCTCCAGTTCCTCGATCTCCTGCGATCCGATGGGGGCGGCCTCGTAGCGGTCGAACCCGGCCGGATCGGCGTGCAGGGGGTCGTCGAACTGGGGAGCATCGGCGGTCAGGGCCGGATCGGTGTGCAGCCAGTCGTGCATGGCGCTGCTGAGTGCTGATCCCGCGGCGAGCGCGGCACCCGCGCCCACCAAGCCGCGTCGGTTGAGCATGAGGTCCATTCCCGTGAATTCGGTGAGGACCGCAGCAGTCCGCTCGGGCGCCCACGGCACTCCGTCGGGATGTTCCGCACTCCCGCCGCCCTGCCGTTTCCCCGCACGCCCGTGCCGGACCAGACCGAGGTCCTCGATGGTCACGACACGGCCGAGACGCTCGGTGAACAGGGCCGCCAGCACCCGCGGTACGGGATCACGCGGGATCTCTCCCATGTCGATCCAGCGCCGCACCCGTGAGGTGTCGGTCGAGAGCTGGGGGTGGCCCATGGCCGCCGCCTGCCGGTTGACCAGTCTCGCGAGTTCGCCCTTGGACCAGCCGGCGAGGCCGAACAGGTCCGACAGACGGGTGTTGGGTTGTCCGCTCACGTCAAGCCCCCAGGTACTCGGCTGAGTTGAATGTAGCCCGGTGAGAGTTGCCGGGCGACTATTCGCCAGGCTTCGCCAGGGCACGCCAGATGGTGTGCCACGGGGCATCGGGTGTCAGGTAGGAAAGCGCCACCCCGACCCGGTCGCCTTCTGGAACAAGGGATGCATTCCCCAGGGTGCACCCGGGCGACCGGGCCGGGCAGCGCACTGTCGTCGCAGGCACACGAAGGGATCTGTTTCGCCCATGTACACAGCATCGTCCTCCGTGTCCGCCCCGCCCCGGTCGCTGCACCCCCGTCCGGCGGGTGGTGGCGGCCCCTACCTCGACCCCGCGCGTCCGGCGGCTCCCGTGCTCGGTGCGGGCAGGACGCGGCGCGTTCCAGGGGTCGGCACCCAACCCGTCAGCGGGAGACTCGACTTGTCCGGCCCTCAGGGCGCCCAGCTGCGCACGGCGATCGCGTCGGTGCACCGGATCTGCCCGGAGTTCGCCCCGGTGCAGGTGCTGCGCCGCAGCGGACGCTCCGTGCTCCTGGTCGGTACGACGGGACGCAGCACCGCGGTCGCCAAGTGTTTACTGGACCACTCCCCCGCGTGGGCCGAGCGGATCCGTCACGAGATAGCCGCGTACCGCTCGTTCGTCCGGCACCGCCCTCCGGTGCGGGTACCGAGACTGATCGCGGCGGACCCGGACAACTGCACGCTGGTGATCGAGCGGATGCCGGGCCGGGTGGCGGCACTGCTCCGGCACCCGGCGGAGGCCCCGCCCCGGGCGGACATCCGGGCGGCACTCGGCGCGATCTGCCGGCTGAACGCCTGGCGGCCCCCGGCGGGCACCTTCGACGCCCCGCTCGACTACGCGACACGCATCAACCGGTACCACGAGCTGGGGCTGCTCACCGACCGGGATCTGGGCGACCTGCAGAAGCTGCTGCACGGCATCGCGGCGACCGCGGGCCGGCACGGCATGGGCCAGTTCTGCCACGGCGACGCACTGTTGTCGAACATCCTCCTGTCACCGGCCGGTCCAGTGCTGGTGGACTGGGAGCACGCGGGCTGGTACCTGCCGGGCTACGACCTGGCGACGCTGTGGTCGGTCCTCGGCGACGCGCCGGTGGCCCGGCGGCAGATCAGCCAGATCGCCCAGACGGCGGGCCCGGCGTCGCGGGACTCGTTCCTGGTGAACCTGATGCTCGTCCTCACCCGGGAGATCCGTACCTACGAGATGGCCGTGCAGCGTTCGATGCACGACACGACCCCGGCGGCACCGGGAGTGGCCCACCCGGGTGCTGCGCCGTCCGGCGAGGAACAGCGGCTGCTGCTCAGGCGGCTGCACGACGACTGCCAGCTGGCCCGCCGGGCCGTGCGCGCGGCGGTCGGCACTCGCTGAAGGGGACGACGGTCCGCGGTGCGCCACGTCGACGGCGCACCGCGGACCGTCGTATGTCCGGATCCACGGCTCGTCCGGTACCGCCCATTGGTGTACGCCACTGACGCCCCGCAGGCCCGCGGGACGCCGCCGCGAAACTCCCCGCCCACCTGGCCTGACGAGGGAAATTGCCTGCTCCTGGGCATCATTGACGGATCGTCGGCAAGCCGGTACCACTGACGGGCCCGGCCCCGCACGGCGCATCGCGCTCGACCGTCCCAGGAGGCTGCATTGCGAGAATCCGCCACCGCCACCGACCGAGCAGCCGGGCACAGACGTTTCCGAAGGACCGCGGGCGCTGTGGGCTGCGCCGCCCTGCTGCTGCCGCTGCTCGGCGCGGCCCCGCCCGACGCCCGGGCCTCCGCGGCCGGCCTGCAGTCGGCGTTCGCCGCCGCGGCCGCCGAGTACCACGTACCGCAGAGTGTGCTTCTCGCCGTCTCCTACCTGCAGTCCCGCTGGGACGCGCACGCCGGGGCGCCCAGCGTGACCGGCGGCTATGGTCCGATGCACCTCACCGACGCCCGCACCGCGCTCGCCGAGGCGGCGCCGCACCACAGCGAGGGGACGGAGGACGCGCGCGGCGACAGCGCCCGCCCACCAGTGCGTCCCGAGGCGAAGGTGCCGGAGAACGCCGCCCTCCCGGCCCGTCTCAAGACCCTGCCGAAGGCGGCCGAGCTCACCGGCCTGCCCGCCGAGCGGTTGCGGACCGATCCCGCGGCGAACGTGGCCGGCGGCGCCGCGCTCCTCGCCGCCGCGCAGCAGGACCTCGGCGAACCACTCAGCGAGGATCCCGGGGACTGGTACGGGGCGGTGGCCCGCTTCTCCGGCGCGGACGACAGCGCGACGGGGGTGGCGTACGCCAACGACGTGTTCGACGTGCTGCGCACCGGCGGGGAGCGCACCACCGACGCCGGTCAGCAGGTCGCCCTGGTCGCCCAGCCCGCCCTCGCCCCCGACACCGCGCAGTTGGCGCGGACCGGCCTGCGGCCACGGGCCGCGGACGGCACAGAGTGCCCGAAGACGGTGTCCTGCGAGTGGATCCCGGCTCCCCACGAGGAGTTCGGCGAGGGCGACTACGGCAACCACGACACCGGGAACCGTCCGGTGTCCCAGAGCATCAGGTACATCGTCATCCATGACACGGAGGGCGCCTGGGAAGGCGTCCTCAACCTCGTGCAGGACCCCACCTATGTGTCGTGGAACTACTCGCTGCGCTCCACGGACGGCCACATCGCCCAGCACGTGAAGGCCAGGGACGTGGCGTGGCACGCGGGCAACTGGTACGTCAACGCCAAGTCGGTCGGCCTGGAGCACGAGGGCTTCCTGGCCAGCCCGGACGCCTGGTACACGGAGGCGATGTACCGGTCGTCGGCGCGGCTGGTGGCGTATCTGGCCAAGAAGTACGGCATCCCGCTGGACCGGCAGCACATCCTCGGCCACGACAACGTGCCGGGTCCGACCGCGGGGACCGTCGGCGGCATGCACACCGACCCGGGCCCGTACTGGGACTGGCGGCACTATTTCGCCCTGCTGGGCCGTCCCTTCGAGCCCACGGCCGGCGAGAACGGCGGCCTGGTGACGATCCGCCCCGACTACGCCACGAACCAGCCGGGGTACACGGGCTGCGTCGCCAAGGGCGAGCCGTGCGCGGCTCACGGGTCCAGCGCGGTGCGGCTCCACTCCGGGCCCGGCGAGTCCTATCCCCTGATCAAGGACATCGGTCTGGGGACGACGCCGGGCACCGGGGTGAACGACCTGTCCTCACGGGTCTCCACCGGCCAGCAGTACGCGGTCGCGGGCCGCGACGGGGAGTGGACGGCGATCTGGTATCTGGGCCAGAAGGCCTGGTTCAAGAACACGAGGAAGAACCCGACCGCGGTGAACGCGACGGGCCTGGTGGTGACGCCCAAGGACGGGTCGGCGAGCATCCCGGTCTACGGGCGTGCCTACCCGGAGGCGTCCGCGTACCCGGCGGGAGTGCCCGCCCAGGCCCTGTCGCCGCTGCCGTACAAGCTGCCGGCGGACCAGCGGTACGTGGTCGGGGACAAGGTGCCCGGCGAGTACTACTACGCGGTGACGTTCGGCGAGGCCTCCCACCAGGTGGTGGCCGACGAGGACCTGTACTACGAGATCCAGTTCGGCCACCGGGTGGCGTTCGTGCGGGCGGCGGACGTCCGCGTGGAGCGGTCGGCCGGGTAGTCGCCTCAGTCCTGCTGGAAAAGCTCCGCGGGGAGCGGCTTCAGCAGGGCGTACAGGTCGTCGGTGATGGGACGGTCCCAGGCGGCGATGGTCACCAGGACGTTGTCGCTGCGGTCGAACTGCACGCAGGAGATCCGGCTCTCCGACAGCTTGAGGCGGCGCACGATCAGGAGGTTGTCGCCCTGCATCACCGGCATGTCCTCGGAGCCGACGACGGTCACCTCCTCGTCGTTCTCCAGCGCCAGGAGTAGCTGGCCGACCTCGAAGGGGATCTCGTCCTCGGTGACGTCGCGGGCCGGGGAGCCCTCCGGCAGATTGCCGATGATCATCGCGGGGCCGCGGCCGCCGAAGAGGTCGTAGCGAAGGTAGACGCCCTGGCAGCTGCCGTCGGGCGCGGGCAGCAGACCGGCGCCCAGATTGCCGGGCCAGTCGCCCGGGTCCATGGCCAGTACGTCGAAGTCGGGCCCGGCGGGCGTGGCGCTACGGCGGCGGAGGAACGACATGCCGCAATGGTACGTGCCCGGACCCCTCGCGTGGTGTGCGGGCGGCTCTTCTCCGCTGGGCGCGGTCGCGGTGCCGTCCGAGATGCCGCGTGACGCGGGCGCGGTCGCCGCAGGACGGGCTGCACCACTTCTGACGCGGGTGCTCCTTGAGGAAGTACCGCGCACAGCGCGGCGCGTGGCAGACCCGCAGCCGCACTCGCTCGGGACCGGCGAGAAAGGCGATCGCGGCGTGCGCGAGCACCGCGGTGAGTTCGCCGCCGCCCTGTGCGGCCTCGCGCCGTACGACGGGTTCGGCGTCCTCGGCCGAGTGCAGTACGGGGACGGTGGGCGTGCGGGCGGCGGCCTCGTCGAGCCGCCGCACGGCCTCGGGCAGGGGGAGGAGGCGGGCCGGGTCGGTGTGGCTCGGGTCGGCGGGGCGCACGGCCCGGGCGAACAGGGCACGGATGACGGCACGCAGGTCACCGACGGCGGCGTACGCGGCCTCGTCGGCGACGAAGGCGGCGGCCTCCGGCAGGGCGTCGGGGCGGGCGCGGACCCAGGCGGTGAGCCCTACGGGGTCGGTGAGGTCGTCGGCGACCTGGCCGATTCCGTCGTGCCGGACGGTCAGGGCGAGGTCGAGGGCGAGGCGGGCGTCCCTGCTGAGCGTGGCCCGCAGGGAGCTGATGACAGGTGCACGCGCATCCATTAGCCGAGGGCGGTGGCTGAGGGGTGGCTCAGTCCTCCGGCGGTGCCGGCGGCACCACCGCGACCGGGCTTGCCGCGTGCAGCAGGACGGCCTGGGTGACCGAGCCCATCATCCGGGCGGGTGCCAGCAGGCGGCGGCGGTGGCGGCCGACGACGACCAGGTCGGCGTCCTTCGAGGCGGCGACGAGGTGACCGGCCGCGTCGCCCGGTGCCACGTACGGCTCGGCCAGGACGCCGGGATGGCGGGCGCTGTGCGGGGCGAGGAAGCCCTCGGCGAGGACGCGGGTCTCGTTCTCGACGGCGTCCTGGTCGATCATCACCGGGGCGAGTTCGCCGGGGACCGCCCAGTCCTGGACCGGCCACGGGAAGGCGGCGACGACCTGGAGGCGAGCGTGGCGCAGGGCGGCCTCGGTGAAGGCGAAGGCGAGCGTGGCCTCGTCGGGGCTGTCCACCTGGAGGCCGACGACCACACGGGGACCCGGCGCGGCCGGTGTGTTGCCGTGCACCTCTCGCCCGGGCCGGGGCACCACGACGACGGGGCACTCGGCGTCGCGGGCGGCGGCCATGCCGTTGGAGCCGAGGAGCAGGCCGGTGAAGCCGCCGCGGCCCCGCGAGCCGAGCACCAACAGCTGCGCGGTGGAGCCGAGTTCGGGCAGCAGCGCGCGGGGGGCGCCCTCCAGGACGAGGTACTCGACCGCCGGCGGAAGGTCCCGGCCCTCCAGACGGCCGCGCACCTGGTCGAGCACCGGGTCGTCGTCCGGGTCGGCCGGTCCGGCGGCCAGGACCTCGGGCCGGGCCCAGGCGGCGTACTGCCGCACATGGGCCACCCGCAGCGGTGCCTCGCGCCGGCGGGCGGCGTCGAGGGCGAAGTCCAGGGCACGCAGACCGTCGTCCGAACCGTCGACCGCCGCGACCACCGGCAGAGTGCCCATGTGTTCCTCACTTCCGGAGTACGACCTTCCGTTTCCTGCCGGTCAGCCTTGCCCAGGCGTCGGCGTCAGGAGAGCGCTGGAGGTCGCGTGTCCGGAAAAACGGTCGGAACACCGCCGGATCGGCCCGTCGGCTCAGGTCAGGTCGAACTCCCCTTCCCTCGCGCCCGACACGAACGCGCCCCACTCCGCGGGCGTGAAGATCAGGGAAGGGCTTTCGGGCCGGCCGCTGTTGCGCATCGCGATGAATCCCTCGACAAAGGCGATCTGGACATCCCCCAGGCCGCGGCTGCTGGAGTGCCAGTCGGCGGTGCTGAGGTCCAGCTCGGGCTTGTCCCAGCCCATGAGCGGCTGCTGCTGGATGGTGGTCTCGGCCACGTCCGTGCTCCTCCCGATTGCGTCGTCCGCGGCCAGCCTAGCGATCGGTCCCGGACGCCGACAGGCCACGTGAGGGGGACCTTTCAGGAGGCGGGTGGCTCGGACCCCACGAGCCACATGGAGAAGAACTGCGATCCGCCGCCGTAGGCGTGCCCGAGCACCCGCCGCGCGCCCTCCACCTGGTGTTCCCCGGCCAGCCCGCGGACCTGGAGCGCGGCCTCCGCGAAGCGGATCATGCCGGAGGCGCCGATGGGATTGGTCGACAGGACGCCGCCGGACATGTCGACGGGCAGGTCCCCGTCCAGTTCGGTGACCCCGGACTCGGTGAGCTTCCAGCCCTCGCCCTCGTCGGCGAAGCCGAGGTTCTCCAGCCACATGGGCTCGTACCAGGAGAACGGCACGTACATCTCGACGGCGTCGATCTCCCGGCGCGGGTCGGTGATCGCGGCCTGCCGGTACACGTCGGCCGCGCAGTCCTTGCCGGCCTGCGGCGAGACGAAGTCCTTGCCGGCGAAGAGGGTGGGTTCGCTGCGCATCGCGCCGCCGTGCATCCAGGCGGGCGGCCGGGGCGAGCGGGCGGCTCCCGCGCGGTCGGTGAGGACCATGGCGCAGGCGCCGTCGGAGGAGGGGCAGGTCTCCGAGTAGCGGATCGGGTCCCAGAGCATGGGCGCGGCCTGGACCTTCTCCAGGGTGATGTCGTGCTCGTGCAGGTGGGCGTACGGGTTCTTGAGCGCGTTGCGCCGGTTCTTGTACGCGACGAGGGAGCCGACCGTGTCGGGCGCGCCGCTGCGTCGCATGTACGCGCGTACGTGCGGGGCGAAGAACCCGCCGGCCCCGGCCAGCAGTGGCTGCTGGAAGGGGACGGGCAGGGACAGCCCCCACATGGCGTTGGACTCGGACTGCTTCTCGAAGGCGAGGGTGAGCACGGTGGCGTGGACCCGGGCGGCGACCAGGTTCGCGGCGACGAGCGCCGTCGACCCGCCGACCGAGCCCGCGGTGTGCACCCGCAGCATGGGCTTGCCCACAGCACCCAGCGCGTCGGCCAGGTACAGCTCCGGCATCATCACGCCCTCGAAGAAGTCGGGCGCCTTGCCGATGACGACGGCGTCGATGTCCGCCCAGTCCAGCTCGGCGTCGTCCAGGGCCCTGCGGGCCGCCTCCCGCACGAGTCCGGCGATGGACACGTCCCGGCGTGCCGCCACGTGCTTGGTCTGGCCGACGCCTACGACGGCCACGGGCTCCTTGCTCATCGCGGATCCCCTTCGAGTACGGCGACCAGATTCTGTTGGAGGCAGGGGCCGGAGGTGGCGTGGGCGAGGGCCCGGTCGGACGCGCCGCGGTGGATGCGGGCGGCGGCCTCGCCGATGCGGATGAGCCCGGCGGCCATGACCGGGTTGGCGGCGAGCGCGCCGCCGGAGGGGTTGATCCTCACGTCGTCGTCCAGCCCGAGCGCCTTGCGCAGGACGACCTCCTGCGAGCTGAAGGGTGCGTGCAACTCGGCGGTGTCGACGGGCCGTTCGAAGGCGCCGGCCTTCTCGGCGGCCAGCCGGGCGGAGGGCGAGTCGGTCAGGTCGCGGACGCCGAGGCCGTGTGCCTCGATGCGGTGGTCGATGCCGCGGATCCAGGCGGGCCGGGGGCACAGTTCCCTGGCCCGGTCCCCCGCCGCGAGGACGACGGCCGCGGCCCCGTCGCCGACGGGCGGGCAGTCGCCGGTGCGCAGGGGCCGGACGACGTAGTCCCGCCGCGAGGCCGTGCCGGGCGGGGCGTTGCGGCTGCGGTCCGCCACGGCGGCGAGCGCGGGCTCGTCGGTCTCGCCCGCGTCGATGAGTGCCTGTGCCTGGAGGGCGGCGAGGGCGACGGAGTCGGGCCACAGGGGTGCCACGTAGTACGGGTCGAGCTGGCGGGTCAGGACGTCGCGGACCGACCCGGGTGAGGACTTGCCGTAGGAGTACACGAGTGCGGTGTCGGCGTCGCCGGTCAGCAGCTTGGTCCACGCCTCGTACAGCGCCCACGCGCCGTCCATCTCGACGTGGGACTCGGAGATCGGCGGCCAGGCGCCCACCCCGTCGAGGGCGAGCGTGAAGGAGAAGGCCCGGCCGGCGAGGTAGTCGCAGGAGCCGGAGCAGGTGAAGTCGATGTCCGCGGTCTTCAGGCCGGTCTGGTCGAGCACGTCGTGCAGGACGGGCATGAGCATCTCCACTTCGGAGAGCTCGTCGGCGCTGCGCAGGTGGCCGGTGTGCGCGAAGGCGACGACGGCGACCTCCCTGAGGGGCGGCATCTACACCAGCTCCTTGTACGTCTCGTAGTCCGCGTCGGGCTCGCCGGTCGGCCGGTAGTGGTCGGGGTGTCCGCCGCCTGCACTCCACACGGGTTCGACGCGCAGGCCCATGCGCACCCGGTCGTAGGGGATGCCCGCGATGCGGCCGTGCAGGGCGAGGTCGGCGCCGTCGAGGGCGATGTGCGCGTAGACGTACGGGACCTCGATGTCGAGGTTCTTCGCCTTGATGTTGACGATGCAGAAGGTGGTGACCGTGCCGCGCGGACCCACCTCGACCTGTTCCGACGTGGCCACGCCACAGGTGGGGCACGCGCCCCTCGGCGGGACGTACACCTTGCGGCAGGACGGGCAGCGCTCGCCGACGACCCGCTGTTCGGCGAGGGCGTGGAGGTACGCGGACTGGGCGCGGCCGGGCGAGTAGGTGTAGTCGAGGCGGGCCGGGGCGACGATGCCGGTGACCGGGTCCTCGAACTCCCCGGTGTGGCCCGCCGGCCCGGCGCGGTCGCCGTCGTAGGGCTCGAAGCAGGCGATGTCCGTGATGGCGCCCACGCGTTCGCCGGCCCAGCGGACACGGACGCGCATGCCGGTGTGGACGGCGTCGGGGCCCGGGACGTCGAGGGCGTGCAGGAGGGCGGTGTCGGCGCCGTCGAGGCGGATCAGGGCCCAGGCGAAGGGAGTGGTCAGGGGCTGGCCGCGGCGGGGGGCGTGGTTCCAGGCCCAGGTGGTGACCGTGCCGGTGGGGGCCACCTCGACGAGGTCACGTATCTCCGCGGCGGTGACCGGGTCGTACTCGACGGGCGGAACGAGAACGCGGCCGTCGGCGGTCCTCACCCCGAGGACGACGCGTTCGCGCAGGCCGGTGAGGAAGGCGCTCTGGACGGGGCCCAGGGAGCGGGTGAAGGGGAACTCGACGACGAGCGGCGCTTTGAGGACTTCGGGCATCTGGGGTGTCTCCTTCTGCGGGAGGGCGGACGCGCCGGTACGCGAGGTCAGGCGCGCTTGTACTCGGGCGGTCGTTTCTCCGCGAAGGCGCGGGCGCCCTCCTTGGCGTCGGCCGTGTCGAAGACGGGCCAGCCACGTTCGAGTTCGGCGGCGAGTCCGTCGGCCTCGGTCATCTCGGCGGTCTCGTACACGGATGCCTTGACGGCCTCGACGGCGAGCGGACCGCAGGCGTTGATCTGTTCGGCGATCTCCAGGGCCTTGTCGAGTGCCGTGCCGTCGGGGACCACATGGCCGATCAGACCGATGCCGGCGGCCTCGCGGGCGGTGTAGGGGCGGCCGGTGAGCAGCATCTCCAGGGCGTGGGTGCGCGGGATCTGGCGTTGCAGCCGGACGGTGGAACCGCCGATCGGGAAGAGCCCGCGCTTGACCTCGAACAGCCCGAAGGTCGCCGACTCGCCCGCGACCCGGATGTCGGTGCCCTGGAGGATCTCGGTGCCACCGGCGACGCAGTACCCCTCGACGGCGGCGATCACCGGCTTGCGGGGGCGGTGGTGTCGCAGCATCGCCTTCCAGTGCAGGTCCGGGTCGGCCTTGAGGCGGTCCCGGTGCTGCTCGCCCTCCATGCCCTGCCCGGCGAGGGCCTTGAGGTCCATGCCGGCGCAGAACGCGCCGCCCGCCCCGGTCAGCACGATCGAGCGCACCGCGTCGTCCTCGTCGGCCTCGGTCCAGCCGTCGTACAGGCCGACGAGCATGGACAGCGAGAGCGCGTTTTTGGCGTCGGGCCTGTTGAGCGTGAGCACCAGTGTGGCGCCGTGGCGCCGCACGGTGAGGTGTTCGGTCCCACCCATTGCCCATCTCCCCTCTGAAAGAACGAGAACAGGTTGCAGGAGGCGCCTGGGCACTTCAAGGGTTTTCTGACACACAGTCAGATTTATTCGGCGCGGACTCTTCACAGTTGCGGCCCCCTTTGCTCAGATGACCGGCGAACCGTCGTAGAGCCAGGGCCCGTCCGAGGTCAGGAGGAGCGGTGGAGTACAACCTTGCCGACCTGTTCGAGTCGGTCGTCGACGTGGTCCCGGACCGCGAGGCGCTCGTGTACATCGACCACCCCGGTACGGGCGCGGAGCGCCGGCTGACGTACGCGGAACTGGACGCCGCCGCCAACCGGATGGGCCACCACCTGGCCGACAGCGGGGTACGGCCCGGTGAGCACGTGGGCCTGCACCTCTACAACGGCGTCGAGTACCTCCAGGCCGTGCTCGGCTGCCTGAAGGCACGGATCGTTCCGGTCAACGTCAACTACCGTTATGTGGAGGACGAGCTGGTCTACCTGTACCGGGACGCCGACCTGGTGGGGCTGGTCTTCGACGCGGAGTTCACCGACCGGGTCGCGGCGACGCTGCCGCACACGGACGCGCTGCGGCATCTGGTGCGGGTCGGGACGCCGGCACCGGGGGCGGCCGAGGTGGCCGCCGTGGATTTCGCGACGGCGGAAGCCTCCGGCTCCCCGGAGCGCGGGTTCCCCACCCGCTCGGGCGACGACCAGTTCATCATCTACACCGGTGGCACCACCGGCATGCCCAAGGGCGTGATGTGGCGCCAGGAGGACCTGTTCTTCTCGGGGCTCGGGGGCGGCGCACCGACCGGCGAGCCGGTGACGAAGCCGCAGGAGCTGGCCGGGCGGGTCGCGGCCGGCGGATCGGGGATCACCTTCTTCCCCGCTCCCCCGCTGATGCACGGCACGTCCACCCTGACGGCGTTCATCGGCTTCAACTTCGGCCAACGGGTGGTGCTGCACCGCAAGTTCGCGCCCGAGGAGGTACTGCGGACGATCGAGAGGGAGAAGGTCACCAGCATGTCGCTGGTGGGTGACGCGATGCTGCGACCGTTGATCGACGCGCTCGAAGGCCCCATGAAGGGCATCGACATGTCGTCGATGTTCAGCGTGTCGTCGTCGGGGGCGATCATGTCGGACACGGTGCGCAGGCAGTTCCAGGCGCTCGTCCCGAACGTGATGCTGCTGAACAACTTCGGCTCCTCCGAGTCCGGTTTCAACGGCACGGCGACGGAGGACTCCGGCCCCGAACGCGGCTTCCGTGTCCGCGTCAACTCCCGTACTCAGGTGGTGGATCCGGCCACCCGCGAACCGGTCGCCGTCGGCGAGGTGGGCCGGGTCGCGCAGTGCGGGCACGTGCCGCTCGGCTACTACAACGACCCTCGCAAGAGTGCCGAGACCTTCTTCGAGAAGGACGGCGAGCGGTGGGTGCTGCTCGGCGACATGGCCACCGTCGACGAGGAGGGCGTGGTCACCGTCCTCGGACGCGGCTCGCAGTGCATCAACACGGGCGGCGAGAAGGTGTACCCGGAGGAGGTCGAGCAGGCGCTCAAGTCCCATCCGGACGTCTACGACGCGCTGGTGGCCGGGGTTCCGGACGCGAAGTGGGGCCACCATGTGGCAGCCGTGGTGCAGGTGCGGGAAGGGGCGGTACGGCCGTCCCTGGAGGAGATCCAGGCGCACTGCCGTTCCCGGCTCGCCGGTTACAAGATCCCGCGCCGGCTGGTGGTCGCGCAGACACTCCGCCGGTCACCCAGCGGCAAGGCGGACTACCGGTGGGCCCGGGAGGTGGCGACGTCGGCGGAAGGATCAATTCCGGGGCCGTCGGCTTGAACCGCAGGCGCCGTGCGGACGTACTGGGAGATGGCAGGCTGGGCCTTCGAGCCCTGATTGCCATGCCCTCGCACGACCGCACGGAAGGACCTCCGGGTGTCACTCTTCACTCGCTCTCGTCAACTGCCGGGTACCGCTGGGGGCGAGGCGGATACGGGTGACGGAGGGGCCGCGGGGGAAGAGGCGGCCGAGGACGTCGTGAAGGAGACCCGGTCGTCCGAGAACGGCGAGGCACCGGAGCACGAGGAGTCCGCCGGCGATCCCCGGCCCGTCGTCCCCTCCCCCGGCTGGTTCGGCTGGCGACGCCGCTACCCCCGCGCGTCGCGTGGCGTGTCCGTGGGGACGAGCGTGCTGGCCGGAGTGCTGGTGGGGCTCGCGCTGCTCCTGCCCAATCGCCTCGACCGGACCACTTACTTCTCGTTCCTCCGCCTCCCCGTCGAGGCGATCCTTCTGGCGGTCGTCCTGCTCGCACTGCCGCCCAAACCCCGTCGGTTCGTGGCGATCGGCTCAGGCCTGTTCCTCGGCCTGTTCACCGTCCTCAAACTCACCGACATGGGCTTCTACCAGTTCCTGGCCCGGCCGTTCGACCTCGTCTTCGACTGGATCCTGTTGAACGACGCGACGGACTTCCTCAGGGAGTCGTTCGGGCGATCGGGCCAGGTGCTCGTGGTGACCGGGGTGATCGTCCTCCTCGTCGCCGTGCTCACGCTGAGCACGTGGGCGGTGATCCGGCTGGCGACCGTCGTCGACCGACACCGCACCGTGGCGGTCCCCACCACCCTCGTCCTCGGCACCGCGTGGGTCGCCTGCTTCACCCTCGGCGTGCAGTCCGGCGGATCCCCCTTCGCCAGCAAGGGCAACTCCGAGGTCCTCGCCAACCGTGTGGAGTACGTCCGCAACGGCCTCGGGGATGCCAAGGTCTTCCAGAAGCAGGCCGCTGCCGACGCCTTCGCCGACACCCCGCCCGACCAGTTGCTGACCGGACTGCGCGGCAAGGACGTCCTGTTCACCTTCGTCGAGAGCTACGGCCGGGTCGCGCTCGACGACCCGGCGATGGCGCCCGAGATGGACGCGACCCTCGCGGAGGGCACGAGCCGGCTCGAGGCGTCCGGTTTCGACTCGCGCAGCGGCTGGCTGAGGTCGCCCGTGGCGGGGGCCGGCAGCTGGCTCGCCCACTCGACCTTCCTGTCCGGTCTGTGGATCAAGAACCAGCAGCGGTACCTGAGCCTGACCACCGGCGACCGCGCGACGCTCACCAGCTACTTCCAGAAGACCGGCGCCTGGCGCACGGTTGGCATCGTCCCCGGCGTACGGAAGAACTGGCCCGAGGGCGAGTACTTCGGCCTCGACCACATCTACGACTCCACGCACCTCGGCTACCAGGGTCCCTACTTCAGCTGGTCGCCGGTGCCGGACCAGTTCAGCATGGAGGCCTTCCAGCGCCTGGAGCACGGCAAGAAGAACCGCGACCCGATCATGGCGGAGATCATCCTGGCCTCCAGCCACAACCCCTGGTCGCCGATCCCCCGCACCATCGACTGGGACGACCTCGGTGACGGCACGGTCTTCAACCAGATCAAGAAGGAGGGCACCAATCCGACGGAGGTCTGGAAGAGCCGGGAGCGCGTGCGTACCGAGTACCGCAAGTCCGTGCAGTACTCCGTGGACAGCCTCACCCAGTGGCTCGAGCGCTACGGCGACGAGAACACGGTCCTCGTCTTCCTCGGCGACCACCAGCCGGTTCCGACCGTCACCGGGGGCAGCGCGAACAGGGACGTGCCGATCACGATCGTCGCCAAGGACCCGAAGGTACTCGACCGGATCTCCGACTGGGGCTGGACGGACGGCCTCAAGCCCGCCGAGAACGCGCCGCAGTGGGGCATGGACAAGTTCCGCGACCGCTTCATGACGGCGTACGCGAAGTAGGGCCGGTCCGGCGTCCGTCCCGGGTCACCCGTCTCACCGCGGCGCGGACGGAGCGGGGCCGTCTCCGTCCAGGAACGCGAGGACCCGCCGTACGAACCACTCGGGGTCGTCCAGCCAGGGGTAGTGGCCGGCGCCCGGCTGGACCGTGAACTCGGCGTTCGGGTAGGCGTCGACGGCACGGCGGGCGAGGCCGGGGCACGGGCCGCCGTCGAGTTCGCCCGCCAGGACGAGGACGGGTGCGGTCAGCCGGGCCAGGGCGGCCCGGGTCGCGGGCGGGTCGTAGGCGCCCGCGGAGCCGTACACGTCGGCGGCCTGGTCGTTGCACTCCTCGACGCCGCGCGCCTCGTGCTCCTGCGCGGCGTCGTCCCAGCGCCCGTGGAAGAAGGGCGCGAACACCGGGTCGAAGTCACCCGTTCCCGCCACCCAGGCCGCGAACGCCTCGAACGCCTCCTCGAACCACGGCTCGCCCTGCCGCAGCCGGGCCGCCGCCAACCGGTCCTCGGCCGTCGCCGGCATGCCCAGCGCCCAGGGCGTGGCGGTGACGAGCAGCAGCCGGCCCACCCGCTCCGGGTACCGGGCGGCGTACAGCGTGGCCAGGCTGCCGCCCGCCGAGTGCCCGAGCACGTCCATGCGCTCCAGCCCCAGGTGGCGCCGCAACGCCTCCACGTCGTCCACGAGCCGGTCGCAGCGGTAGGTGGCCGGATCCGCCGGCACGGCCGAGTCGCCGGTGCCGCGCAGGTCGAGCAGCACCAGCCGGCGGTGGGCGCCGAGCCCGCCCAGGTCGTCGAGGTAGGAGGAGGCCCGCATCGGACCACCGGGCAGCACGACGAGCGGATCGCCGTCGCCTCGGAGGTGGTGGGCGAGCCGGGTCCCGTCAGGTGCGGTGAAGGTGGGCATGGCGCCCCATTATGCGGACCCGGCACACCGAGAAGATCGCCGCCGTCCCCTTGCCCGCATCCGGCCGCCTGGATCACCGATCCCGAACACCACGGGAGGGTTCCGCGGGGTCGGGATCCACCGGAAAGTGGAGCCGCGCCCCCGCTGGGCCCTGTCGTCGAGGTCAGGCACCCGCGAACCGGTCCCGCAGCTCACGCTTGAGGATCTTCCCGCTCGCGTTGCGCGGAAGCTCGTCCACGAACACCACCCGCTTCGGTGCCTTGAAGTGGGGAAGCTTCTCGCGGGCGTGGGCGATGAGGTCCTCCTCCGTGACCTCGCCGCGCCGGACGACGACCGCCGTGACGGCCTCGATCCACCGTTCGTCGGGCAGGCCGACCACGGCGACCTCGGCGACGGCGTCGTGCGTGTACAGGGCGTCCTCGACCTGGCGGGAAGCGACCAGTACGCCACCGGAGTTGATGACGTCCTTCACGCGGTCGACGATCGTGAAGTAGCCGTGGGCGTCACGCACCGCGAGGTCGCCGGAGCGGAACCAGCCGTCGCGGAAGGCGGCGGCCGTCTCCTCGGGCTTGTCCCAGTAGCCCTCGCACAGCTGCGGGGAGCGGTAGACGATCTCGCCGGGCGTGCCGTCGGGCACGTCCTTGCCGTCCTCGTCGACCACGCGGGCGTCCACGAAGAGGACGGGCCGGCCGCAGGAGTCCATGCGGCCCTTGTGCTCGCCGGGCGCGAGGACGGTGGCCAGGGGGCCGATCTCGCTCTGCCCGAAGCAGTTGTAGAAGGCGAGTTTCGGCAGGCGTTCACGCAGCCGCTCCAGCACGGGCACCGGCATGATCGACGCGCCGTAGTACGCCTTGCGCAGACCGCTCAGGTCACGAGCCGGGAAGTCCGCACGGTTCGTCAGGCCGATCCACACCGTGGGCGGGGCGAAGAGGCTGTCCGCGCGGCCGGTCTCGATCAGTTCGAAGAGGCGGTCGCCGTCCGGCGCGTCGAGGATGACGTTGGTCGCGCCGACCGCGAGATACGGCATCAGGAACACGTGCATCTGCGCCGAGTGGTACAGCGGCAGCGAGTGCACCGGCCGGTCCCCCGCGCTGAGGTCGAGCGCGGTGATCGCGCTCAGGTACTCGTGCACCAGGGCGCGGTGCGTCATCATCGCGCCCTTCGGCAGGGCCGTCGTCCCGGAGGTGTACAGCAGCTGCACCAGGTCCTCGCTGCGCGCTTCGGGACCGTCGTACGCGGGTGTGGTGGCCAGCCGCGCCAGCAGGGAGTCCTCGGCGTCGCGCAGGGGCAGCGTGCGGACTCCGGCGGGGAGCCGTGCGGCCAGATCCGGGTCGGTGAGGACCAGGGAGCTGCCGGACTGACCGACGAGGTACGCGAGGTCGTCGCCGGTGAGGTTCTGGTTGACGGGCACGTGCACGAGGCCGGCGCGGGCGCAGGCGAGGAAGCCGATCAGATAGGCGTCGGAGTTGTGGCCGTAGGCGCCGACCCGGTCACCGGGGTCCAGGCCCTGGCCGAGCAGGAGGCTCGCCGCGCGGGACACCGCCTCGTCGAGTTCCTCGTAGGTCCAGGAGCGGTCGCCGTACTCCACCGCGATCCGTGCCGGGGTGCGTCGGGCGCTGCGTCGCAGCACTCCGTCAACCGTGCTGCCGTGTCCGGGCGTCATGACACATGATCCTCGGTCCGCGGAAGAAGGAGGTCAAGGACCGGAGCCGAAGGCCACGTCCGTACGGGGCTCAGGAGACCTACCAGCCAGTACGCTCAACCATCCCTTCCCTCAACGACGTTGGGAGGCACGATGCGCACCCGCCTCAGACGAACCGCAGTAGCGGCCGTCGCCCTGCTCACCGCCGCCACCGCACTGCCCCAGGCCGTCGCACAGAGCCGGGAACGACAGGAACACCTCTCCCACGGCGGGCTGTCCGCCGTCGTCCGCTACACCGAGTACGGCATTCCGCACATCCTTGCGAAGGACTACGCGAACCTCGGCTTCGGCACCGGGTGGGCGCAGGCCGCCGACCACGTGTGCACGCTCGCCGACGGTTTCGTGACCGTACGCGGCGAACGCTCCCGCTTCTTCGGGTCCGACGCGACACCCGATGTCTCGCTCTCCTCGGCCACGAAGAACCTCTCCAGCGACCTGTACTTCCGCGGGGTGCGGGAGGCGGGCACGGTGGAGAAGCTGCTCGCCGAACCGGCGCCGCGCGGACCGAGCCGGCCGGCGAAGGACCTGATGCGGGGCTTCGCGGCGGGCTACAACGCCTGGCTGAAGCAGAACCGGATCACCGACCCGGCGTGCAAGGGGGCCGCCTGGGTGCGCCCGGTGACGGCCCTCGACGTGGCCGCGCGCGGGTTCGCGCTGGCCGTGCTCGGCGGTCAGGGCCGTGGCGTGGACGGCATCGCGGCGGCGCAGCCGCCGACGGCCACCACGACGACCGCACCCGGCATCCCGGACGCCCACGACACCGCCCGGGCCGCCCGCGAACTCCTCGCCGACACCGCTGACATGGGCTCCAACGCGGTCGCCTTCAGCGGCACCACGACAGCGAACGGCCGCGGGCTGCTGCTCGGCAACCCGCACTACCCGTGGCACGGCGGCCGGCGCTTCTGGCAGGCACAGCAGACCATCCCCGGCGAGCTCAACGTCTCCGGCGGCTCGCTGCTCGGCTCGGCGACGGTGTCCATGGGGCACAACGCGCATGTGGCGTGGAGCCACACCGTCGCGACGGGCGTCCCCCTGAACCTCCACCAGCTGACCCTTGATCCGGCCGACCCCACCACGTACCTCGTGGACGGCACACCGGAGCGGATGACGAAGCGCACCGTCACCGTGGCGGTCAAGGACGGCACGGCGGTGACGCGGACCCAGTGGTGGACGCGGTACGGCCCTCTCGTCGCCTCGCTCGGTGCCTCGCTGCCGCTGCCGTGGACGACCACGACGGCGTACGCGCTCAACGACCCCAACGCCACCAACCTGCGCGGCTTTGACACCGCCCTCGGCTTCAGCCGGGCCCGCGGCACCGGGGACATCCTCGGGTCCCTGGCGCGCACGCAGGGGCTGCCCTGGGTGAACACGGTCGCCGCCGACTCCGGCGGGCACACGCTGTTCACGCAGTCGCAGGTGCTCCCGCGGATCACCGACGAACTGGCCCAGCGCTGCTCCACCCCGCTCGGCAGGGTCACCTATCCCTCGTCGGGGCTCGCGGTCCTCGACGGCTCGCGCGGGGAGTGCGCACTCGGCAGCGACAAGGACGCCGTACAGCCGGGGATCTTCGGTCCGGCGAAGATGCCGGTCCTCGAGGGCGCCCCGTACGCGGTGAACTCCAACGACAGCGCCTGGCTGGCCAACGTCGACCGGCCGCTGACGGGCTACGAGCGGGTCTTCGGCACGATCGGCACCCCGCGTTCGATGCGGACCCGGGGCGCGGTCGAGGACGTGGCGGCGCTGGCCGGAAAGGGCCGCCTGACGGTACGGGACCTGCAGGCACTGCAGTTCGCCAACCGGGCGCCCGCGGGCGACCTCGCCGCGAGCGACGCGGCGAAGGCGTGCGCCGCGCTGCCGGGCGGCACCACGACGGGCGGTGACGGCAGGGCAGTCGACGTCTCCGAGGCGTGCGGAGTGCTCGCCGCGTGGGACCGGTCCACGGACACCGGCAGTCGGGGTGCGCTGCTCTTCGACCGGTTCTGGCGGAAGCTGACGGCCTCCGTGCCGGCCGGGCAGCTGTGGAAGGTGCCGTTCTCGGCGGCGGACCCGGTCCGCACACCGCACACGCTCAACACGGCCGCGCCGGGCTTCACCACCGCCCTCGCGGACGCGGTCACCGAGCTGCGGGCAGCGGGCATCGCGCTCGGCTCCCCGCTCTCGCGGCACCAGTTCGTCGTCCGGAACGACCGGCGCATCCCCGTTCCGGGCGGGACCGAGTCGCTGGGCGTGTGGAACAAGATCGAGCCGGTGTGGAACCCGGCGGGCGGCGGCTACACCGAGGTGACGACCGGCTCCAGCTACCTCCAGGCCGTGGGCTGGGACGGCAACCGGTGCCCGGTCGCCCGTACGCTGCTGACGTACTCCCAGTCCTCGAACCCGAACTCGCCGCACCACAGCGACCAGACCCGGTTGTTCTCCGGCGAGAAGTGGGTGACGTCCCGGTTCTGCGAGAGGGACATCCTGTCCTCGGCGGCGCTGAGGATCGTCTTCGTCCGCGAGCGCTGATCGTGTGGTCCCGCCCCTCCCAGGGGGCGGGACCGCACTCCCGGTTCAGGTGGTGACGCGGCCGAGCTTGTCCGGGTTGAGCACCACGTAGAGGGCGTCGATGCGGTCGTCCCGCACGTCGATCGTGACGACCTGGTCGATGCCGTCGACCGTGATCGCGAGGGTGGGCCGGCCGTTGACGTCCACGCGGCGCGGGGTGCCGAGGGGGTAGCGGGCCACCAGGTCGGCGGCGAAGGCGATGACCTGCTCGCGGCCCTCGACGGGCCACAGGGCCGCCCTGACCTTGCCGCCCCCGTCACTCCAGGCGACCGCGTCCTCGGTCAGCAGCGCCGTCAGCCGGGCCTGGTCCCTGCTCTGCGCGGCCTCCAGGAACCGCGCCAGGAGCTTGGCGTGGTCGTCGTCGGACAGCGTGAACCGGTCGCGTCCGGCGGCGAGCCGGCGGCTTGCGCGCAGGTACATCTGGCGGCAGTTCGTCTCGGTGGCGTCGAGGATGCGGGCGATTTCGCCGTACGGGAGTTCGAAGGCCTCGTGCAGCACGAAAGCCGCTCGGTCCGGGGGTGACAGACGCTCCATCAGGTGGACGGTGGCGTAGGCGACGGTGTTCCGCAGCGCGGCCGTACCCAGCGGGCCGAGCGAGCCGGTGGCCACCGGCTCGGGCAGCCAGGGCCCGGTGTACGCCTCGCGGGTCACCTTGGCGGACTTGAGCCGGTCGACGGCGAGCCTCGTGAGGACGGTGACGAGGTAGGTCCGGGGACCGCGGACCTGGGCCTGGTCGGTGCCGGTCCACCGCAGGTGGGCGAGGTGGACGACGTCTTCGGCGTCCCCCATGCTGCCGAGCAGCCGGTAGGCGAGGCCGAGCAGCAGGGGGCGGTAGGTCTCGAACTGCTCGGTCGCCGGCTCGGGGGTTTCCAATTCCCATGTCCTTCCCAGACGTTCGCTGCGTTGGTCGCCGCCAGTGCGGGTGCCCCCAGTCAACTCCGCCGCGTCCCTGTCGCGCCACCCGGAGTGACCGAACGGCCGGTCGCCGCCGCAGATCGTGCCGGGTCCGTGGAGCCGGCACGTGAAGGTGAAGGCAGGTCAGACCGGTCGTGTACGGCCCTCCCAGTACGGATCCCGCAGACGCCGCTTGTACAGCTTGCCGTTGGGGTCGCGCGGCAGGTGAGCGATGAAGTCGACGCTCTTGGGCCGCTTGTACCCGGCGAGCTGTTCGGCGCAGTGGTCGAGGAGCGCGGCGGCGAGGGCGGGGCCCGGCGCGTGGCCGGGGGCCGGTTCGACGACGGCCTTGACCTCCTCGCCCCAGTCGTCGTGCGGGATGCCGAAGGCGGCGGCGTCGGCGACGGCGGGGTGGGAGAGCAGGGCGGACTCGATCTCGGCCGGGTAGATGTTGACCCCGCCCGAGATGATCATGTCGATCTTGCGGTCGCGGAGGAAGAGGTAGCCGTCCTCGTCGAGGACGCCGAGGTCGCCGACGGTGAAGAAGTCGCCGATGCGGTTCTTGCGGGTCTTGGCCTCGTCCTTGTGGTACGAGAAGCCGCCGGTGTTCATCTTCAGGTAGACCGTGCCGAGCTCGCCGGGCGGCAGCCGGTTGCCGTCGTCGTCGAAGACCGCGAGCTCGCTGATGGGCCAGGCCTTGCCGACGGTCCCGGGTTTCTTCAGCCAGTCCTCGGCGGTCGCGAAGGCTCCACCGCCCTCGCTGGCCGCGTAGTACTCCTCCACGCAGTGTCCCCACCAGTCGATCATGGCCCGTTTGACGTGGTCGGGGCAGGGGGCGGCGCCGTGGATGGCATGCCGCATGGACGAGACGTCGTAGCGTGCCCTGACGTCGTCCGGGAGGGCCAGCAGCCGGTGGAACTGGGTGGGGACCATGTGGGTATGGGTGCACCGGTGGGTGTCGATGAGGCGGAGCATCTCCTCGGGTGTCCACTTGTCCATCAGGACCAGGCGGTGGCCGATGTGCAGGGACGCGCCGGCGAACTGGAGCACGGCCGTGTGGTAGAGCGGCGAGCAGACGAGGTGCACGTTGTCGTCGAACGGCCGGATGCCGAAGATGCCGAGGAAGCCGCCGAGGTACGCCTCCTCGGGGAGCTTGCCCGGCAGGGGGCGCCGGATGCCGCGCGGGCGGCCGGTGGTGCCCGAGGTGTAGTTCATGACCCAGCCGAGGGTGCGGTCGGCGGGCGCCGACTCCGGCTGTCCGTCGAGGAGTTCGGTGTAGGGCCGGAAGCCCTCGACCGTGCCGACGGCGTACCGGTGGGTGGCCGGGAGGCCGGCCTCGTCGGCGGCGTGGCGGGCCGGCCCGGCGAACCGCTCGTGGGCGAGGAGCACCTTGGCGCCGGAGTCGGCGACGATCCAGGCGATCTCGGGGCCGACGAGGTGGTGGTTGACGGGAACGAGATAGAACCCGGCCTGGCTGGCGGCGAGGTACGCGGTGAGGAACTCGACGCCGTTGGGCAGGACGACGGCGAAGGCGTCACCCCGTTCGAGCCCGGCCGCGCGCAGTCCGTGCACCATCCGGTTGGTCTCGGCGTGCAGCCGTCCAGCGGTCCACTCCTCGCCGTCGGGCGCGACGAGGGCGGGGCGCCGGGGGTCGGCGGCGGCCTGGGCCCAGAATCCGTTGAGGGGCTGAGTCGTCACTCCTGGCTCCTTCCGGCGATCCGGTTGACGCGGTCGACGGCCTCCTCGAAGCCGCGGGTGAGGTCGTCGAAGACCTCCTGGACGCTGCGTTCGCTGTTCATCCGGCCGACGATCTGCCCGACGGGCGTCCCGAGCAGCGGCTCCACCTCGTACTTCTGGATCCGCGAGACCGCGTCGGCGACCAGCAGTCCCTGCAACGGCATGGGGAGCGTGCCGGGTCCGTCCGGGTCGTCCCAGGCGTCGGTCCACTCGGTACGCAGCTGCCGTGCGGGTTTCCCGGTCAGCGCCCGCGAGCGGACCGTGTCGCCGGACCCGGCCGCGAGGAGCTTGCGGGTCAGGGCGGGCGAGTGCATGTCGGCCTCGGTGGTGGTCAGCCACAGGGAGCCGAGCCACACACCCTGGGCGCCGAGGGCGAGCGCGGCGGCCACCTGCCGGCCGCTGCCGATGCCGCCGGCCGCGAGCACGGGCAACGGGCCGACGGCGTCGACGACTTCGGGCGTGAGCACCATCGAGGCGATCTCCCCGGTGTGGCCGCCCGCCTCGTAGCCCTGCGCGACGACGATGTCGATGCCCGCCTCCGCGTGCTTGCGGGCGTGCCGGGCGCTGCCCGCGAGGGCTGCGACGGGAACGCCCTGGGCGTGGGCGCGCTCGATGACGTCGGCGGGCGGCGATCCGAGCGCGTTGGCCAGCAGCCTGATCGGATAGTCGAAGGCGACGTCCAGCTGGTTGCGGGCGACCTGTTCCATCCAGCCGGTGATGCGCCAGCCCGAGGCCTCCCCTTCGGCCAGACCGGGTACGCCGTACTTGGTGAGGGTGTCCTTGACGTACTGGCGATGCCCCTCGGGGATCATCGCCTCCACGTCCGCCTCCGTGACGCCCTCGACCTTCTTGGCGGGCATGACGACGTCCAGCCCGTACGGCCTGCCGTCGACGTTGGCCTCGATCCAGTCGAGGTCGCGTTTGAGGTCGTCGGGGGCCGTGTAGCGGACCGCGCCGAGCACTCCGAAGCCGCCGGCCCGGCTGATGGCCGCGGCGACGGCGGGGAACGGCGTGAAGCCGAAGACGGCGTGCTCGACTCCCAGTGTCTTGCTCAGCTCCGTCTGCATGGGCGCAGGATGCCGCAGTCCTCCGGACGACGGAAGAGTATTTCTGATGCTCCGTCAGATTTTTGCGCACCCCCGCGGCCGTCCGGACGGACGGCCGCGCGAACGCCTGCGCGCCCGGTTGACACACCGCACACCTGACACAAAGGCTTCACAGCGCACGGCGATCCCGGACAGGTACTTTCAGGCAGCGGGAGGTCCACCCATGACGGAAGACGCCACGGGCAGAGCGACGGCCGGACACGGGCGGCCGGGGATGACCCGTCGTCAACTGGGCCGACGCACCCTCGCGCTGGGCGGCGCTCTCGCCCTCGCCCCCTTCCCCGCGGGCCCGGCGTCCGCCGCCCCGCGAACCGCGCACCCCACCCTGCGCCACGGCTCCCCCGAGCGCGCCGGTCTGCTCTCCACCCACCTGCGCCAACTCGTCACCGACGCCGAGACGTTCCTCGCCCCCTCCCCCGAACACCCCTGGTACGCGGGCGCCGTGCTGCTCGCCGGCCGCGGCTCCACCGTGGCCCTGCATCAGCCCGTCGGGATGGCGGTGCGCTACCAGGCGTACGACGAGAAGACCGACAGCGGCGTCGAGTTCCCGGCCGACCGGCAGATCCCCATGGCGCGGGACACCGTCTTCGACCTCGCCTCGGTGTCGAAGCTGTTCACGTCGATCCTCGCCGTGCAGCAGATCGAGCGGGGCGCGCTGGAGCTGGAGGGGAAGGTCGCCGGGTACCTCCCGGAGTTCGGCGGCGCGGGCAAGCAGGACGTCACCGTCCGCCAGCTCCTCACCCACACGTCGGGATTCCGCGCCTGGATCCCGCTGTACAACGCGCCGACGTACGAGGAGAAGCTCCAGCTCATCTGGAAGGAAGCGCCGCTCAACGCGCCCGGCTCCGCCTACCTCTACTCGGACCTGAACCTGATCTCGCTCCAGCTGGTACTGGAGAGGATCACAGGCCGCCCGCTGGACACACTCCTCCGCGACGAGGTCACCGCCCCGCTCGGCCTGCACCACACCCGCTACAACCCGCCCGCCGTCTGGAAGCCGAGGATCGCGGCCACGGAGGACGCCCGCAAGCCCTGGTCGGGACTGGAACGGGGACTCGTGTGGGGTGAGGTGCATGACGAGAACGCCTTCGGTCTCGGCGGCGTCGCCGGCCACGCGGGCGTGTTCTCCACCGCGTGGGACCTGGCCGTTCTGGGCCGGACGCTGCTCAACGGCGGCGCCTACGGCCGGACCCGCATCCTGCGGCCGGAGTCCGTGGAGCTGATGTTCACCGACTTCAACACCGCCTTCCCCGGTGACGAGCACGGCCTCGGCTTCGAGCTCTACCAGCACTGGTACATGGGCGCGCTGGCCACACCGCGCACGGCGGGACACACCGGCTTCACCGGCACCTCGCTGGTGCTCGACCCGACGACCGACTCCTTCCTCGTCGTCCTCGGCAACTCCGTCCACCCGGTGCGCAGTTGGCGGTCCGGCTCCGCTCCCCGGGTCGCCGCGGGAAACCACCTGGCCCGCGCCGTACGGGTCCGCCCCGCGTACGGACGTACCGCCTGGTTCTCCGGGATGGCGAGCAACACCACCGCCACCCTGGCGCTGCCCGCGCTCGACACGGCCTCGGGCGCCGCACGGCTGCGCTGCGCGCTGTGGTGGGACACCGAGCCGGCCGATGTGCTCGTCCTGGAGGCCACCACGGACGGCGGCACGACCTGGCAGCCCGTCCCGTTCACCACCACCCGCCACGGCGACGGGCAGCGGGAGCACCCGTCCGGAACGGTCGCCGGCTGGTCCGGGCGCGTCTGGTACCGGCTCGGGGCGGCCCTCCCGGCGGCCGGGCAACTGGGCCTGCGCTGGCGGTACACGACCGGCCGGCTGTACGTCGGCCGCGGCGCCTACGTCGACGGGCTGCGGGTCGAGACGGCCGACGGTGTCCTCTTCGACGCGGCACGTCCGGCGGACGCGGCACGGATCGACGCGAAGGGCTGGATTGCGTCCGCGGACTGACGGCTCTGACCGCGTCTTTTCCGTCACCGGCACGATGCCGCGGGCGACGGAGGCACCCGGGTCCGGGCGTCAGCCGTCGAGTTGCTCCAGCACGGCCATGGCGGCGTTGTGCCCCGGTACCCCGCTCACCCCTCCCCCGCGTACCGCGCCCGCCCCGCACAGCAGCACGTTCGCGTGCCGGGTCTCCACCCCCCAGCGGCCGGTGCCCTCCTGGGCGTAGGGCCAGGTCAGTTCGCGGTGGAAGATGTTGCCGCCGGGCAGCCTGAGGTCGCGCTCCAGGTCCAGGGGTGTCCTCGCCTCGATGCAGGGCCGTCCGTCGGCGTCGGTCGCCAGGCAGTCGGCCAGCGGCTCGGCGAGATGGGCGTCCAACTGCGCGAGAGTCGACTTCAGAAGCTCCTCGCGCACGGTGTCGTTGTCCCGGTCGAAGAGCCGGGCGGGTGTGTGCAGACCGAACAGCGTCAGTGTCTGGTAGCCCTGTTCGACGAGGTCCGGGCCGAGGATCGTCGGGTCGGTGAGTGAGTGGCAGTAGATCTCGGAGGGCGGGGCGGTGGGCAGTTCACCGGCGGCGGCCTGGGTGTGGGCGGTGGCCAGTTGCTCGTACCCCTCGGCGATGTGGAAGGTGCCGGAGAACGCCTCGTGGGGGTCGACGGAGCCGTCGCGCAGCCTCGGCAGCCGGGTGAGGAGCATGTTCACCTTGAGCTGGGCTCCCTCGGCGGGGGCGGGCGGCTCGTCGCCGGTGAGCACGGCCAGCTCCTGCGGGGAGGCGTTGACGAGGACGTGCCGAGCGGTCGCGACGGCCTCCCCGTCGGCGGTGCGATAGGTGATCTCGGCGGTACGTCCGTCCGTGTCGATGCGTACGGCCTCGTGCCCGGTGGCGAGGACCGCGCCCGCGTCACGAGCTGCCGTGGCGAGGGCGTCGGTGAGGGCGCCCATGCCGCCGACGGGTACGTCCCAGGCGCCCGTGCCGCCGCCGATCACGTGATAGAGGAAGCAGCGGTTCTGCGGGAGAGCGGGGTCGTGGGCGTCGGCGAAGGTCCCGATGAGGGCGTCGGTGAGGACCACGCCCCGCACCAGGTCGTCGCTGAAGCGGTCCTCGATCGCGGCCCCGATGGGCTCCTCGAAAAGGGTCCGCCAGGCTTCCTCGTCGTCGATGCGCTCGCGCAGTTCGTCACGGCCGGGCAGCGGCTCGGTGAGAGTCGGGAAGACCCGCTGGGCCACGTGGGCGGTCATGCCGTAGAAGCGCTGCCACGCCTGGTACTCGCGCTCCCCGCCGGTGAGCCGCGCGAACGCCTCCCGGGTGCGCCGCTCACCCCCGCCGACCAGGAGCCCGGTCGGCCGGCCGTCCCGCTCCACGGGGGTGTACGACGAGACGGTGCGGGTCCGGACGCGGAAGTCCAGGCCGAGGTCCCGCACGACCTTCTTCGGCAGCAGGCTGACCAGGTAGGAGTAGCGCGACAGCCGTGCGTCCACGCCGGCGAAGGGCCGCGTGGAGACGGCTGCGCCCCCCGTGTGGTCCAGCCGTTCCAGCACCAGCACGGACCGTCCGGCCCGGGCCAGGTAGGCGGCGGCGACGAGGCCGTTGTGGCCACCGCCGACGATGACGGCGTCGTACGTGCGGTGTCCGGGGTGTCCCTCGTGTGCAGGCATGGTTCTTGGTAACACGGGGTGATCCACATCGGCCAGAGATGGACCGCGTCGGAGTCAGCGGCCGCCCGACGCCCGCTGCTGCCGCAGCGCCGCCACCCTCCGGTACAGCTCGACCGCCTCCGCGCCCCGGCCGAGCTGTTCCAGGCAGTGGGCCTCGTCGTTGCGGCTGGCGAGGGTGTCGGGGTGGTCGGCGCCGAGGACACGCTCGCGGGCGTCGGCGACGCGCCGGTACTCGGTGAGCGCGTCCGGCCAGCGGCCGAGCCAGCCGAGGCCGACGGCGACCTCCCGGCGGCTGACCAGGGTGTCCGGGTGGTCGGGTCCGAGGACGCGCCCGCGGACGGCGCACACGTCGCGGGACTCGGCGAGGGCTTCCTCCCAGCGGCCGAGGCGGCCGAGGTTGACGCCGAGGCCGTGCCGGGCGCGGAGGGTTTCGGGGTGGGCGGCGCCGTGCACGCGGGTGCGGTCGTCGATGAGGTCGCGGTAGAGCTGAAGGGCTTCCGCGCTGCGGCCGAGGCGGCCGAGGCTGATGCCGATCTCGTAGCGGGCGGCGAGGGTGTCGGCGTGGTCGGGGCCGAGGGCCTGGGCGCGGGCCTCGGCGACCTCGCGGTAGGTCTGCAGAGCCTCCGGCCAGCGACCCAGCTGGCCGAGTGCGTAGGCGACCTCGTAGCGGGTGACCAGGGTGTCGGGGTGGTGCGCGCCGAGGACGCGGGCGCGGGCGGCCGCCACCTCGCAGGCCATGCGGTACGAGTCCTCCAGGCGCCCGAGTCTGCTGAGGTTGAAGGCCAGGTTGTGGCGGCAGCGCAGGGTGTCGGGGTGGTCGGCGCCCATGGCGCGCTCGCGGGCGGCGAGGACGGAGTTGTAGACCTGGTGTGCGTCGAAGTGGCGGCCCAACTGGCCGAGGACGTACGCCATCTCCTGGCGGGCGGCGAGGGTGTCGGGGTGGTCAGGGCCGAGCGCGATGCTTCTCGCCCGGGTGACGTGCTTGTACTCCCGCAGGGCGTCGGCGGCGCGGCCGGTGCGGCTGAGGGTGAAGGCGACCTCGTAGCGGCTGGCCAGGGTGTCGGGGTGGTCGGGGCCGAGCAGGTGTTCGCGTTCGGCGGCGACCGCGCGGTGCACCTCGCCGGCCTCGGCCCAGCGGCCCAGCCGCCCCAGACTGAGCCCGGCGTTGTGCCGTCCGGCGAGGGCGGTGACCGCTTCCGCGGAGGGGGTGGGCGGCGCGTCCGGTACGGGTTCCTCGGTCCGGCCCGTGAGGGAGCGCGGGATCCACTCGCCGGTGAGGCCCGCGTCGGCGTCCGGGGGTGTGGTGCGCAGGCCGGCGCCGGTGGCCTTGTGGCCGGTGGTCATGCCCCGCGTCCAGGACGGCAGGCGCACCTCGCGGGGCCGTGCGGGCTCGGGCGGGCGCAGGTCCGGTTGCGGGGTGACGACGGTCGGCACATAGGCCGGGGTGGACCGGCCCGCATCGATCCGGCGGCCCAGCTCCCTGGCGTCGTTCGGGCGTTGCCCCGGCTCCTTGGCCAGCAGGTCGAGGATGACCTGGTCCAGGTAGGCGGGCAGCTCGGAGCGGTGGCTGCGCGGCGGGCGGGGCGGCGTGTCACGGTGGCCGATGAGGATCGACCAGGCGTCGTCGAGGTCGAACGGCGGCGCCCCGGTGGCGATCTCGTACAGCACGCAGCCCAGCGAGTACAGGTCGCTGCGCTGGTCGACCTCTGAGCCGCCGATCTGCTCCGGCGACATGTAGTGCGGCGTGCCCATCGCGATGCCGGTGCCGGTCAGCCGTGAGGTGAAGCCGATGTCCGCGCCGAGCCGGGCGATCCCGAAGTCGCAGATCTTCACCGTGCCGTCGGTGAGCCGCACGATGTTCGCGGGTTTCAGGTCACGGTGCACGATGCCCTGCCGGTGCGTGTACGCGAGGGCGGCGGCGACCTGGTCGGCGATCTCGACGACGTCCGCCACGGGCAGCGGGTGCCGCTTGTTGTCCTCCAGGAGCTGGCTGAGGTTACGGCCCTCCAGGAGCTCCATGACGAGGTAGAGGACGCCGTCGTACTCGCCGAAGTCGTGGACGACGGTCACGCCCCGGTGCTGGAGGGCGGCCGCCACCCGGGCCTCGCGCCGGAACCGCTCTCTCAGGACCCGGGTGAAGGCCTGGTCGTGCTGTGCGCCCAGCGGCTTGAGGCACTTCACGGCGACATGCCGGCCCAGCGACTCGTCCCGCGCCCGCCAGACCTCGCCCATGCCACCGCGCCCGATCACCTCGAGCAACCGGTACCGGCCCTGGATAAGCCTGTCGTCCCCCATCTGCTGCGACCGCCCCCGTCGTCACCGCGCCCCGCCCTCCCCTGACTCGTCCAGTATGGCGAGCTGTCGTCCGAGTTTGTACGGCGCCGGGCGGGAGCCCGGGCCCAGACGGGACATGGCGCGCAGGATGTGTTTGGGCGGGAGCTGCCAGCGCACACGTGCGGGGATGCAGCGCAGCAGGGTCCCCGTGGCGCGCAACTGTCGGGTGACGGCGGCGGGTTCCGGGGCCGGCCTGCCGTACAGCTCGTGGGCGAACGGCGGCAGAGCGGCGTACGCCAGATGCGCCAGGCGCCGCCACAGCACCTCGCGCGCCGGGACGAGAAGAGGGTGCGTCGGAGGGCGTAGGAGGAAGTCGTCCACCGCGCGTGCCTCTTCTCCGGCGGCGAGCTGGGGCCGGACCTTCGCGAAGTAGGCGTTCATCTCGGCCCGGTCGGCCGGTACGGCGTTCGGGTCGAGGCCCACCAGCCGGGCGCTGACCCGGTGCTCGCGCAGGTAGCGGTCGGCCTGCGCGTCGGTGAGCGGGAAGCCGGAGCGGCGCGCCACCTGCAGATACGAGTCGATCTCGGCGCAGTGCACCCACAGCAGCAGCTCGGGCTCGTCGACGCCGTAGCGTTCGCCGGTGCCGGGGTCGGTCGCCCCCAGTTTGCCGTGGATCTTCCGGACCCGGGCGCCCGCTTTGGATGCCGGCGTTGTTGTAGGCCATGTCGAGGCGGCCGAAGGTCTCCACCGTACGGTCGACGGCGGAGGCGACCTGGTTCTCGTCGCTGACGTCGCAGGTGAGGGCGAGGGCTTGGTGGCCGGCGTCGGTGAGTTCCTTCGCGGCCGCGTTCAGGGCCGCTTCGTCGATGTCGGTGAGGGCGACGGCGGCTCCGGACCGGGCGAACGCGCGGGCGGTCGCCAGACCCATACCGGCGCCGGCCCCGGTGACGAGGGCGACCTGGCCGGTGAAGTCGTACGTGGGGTTCACGTCGTGTTGTCCCTTCGGGTGCGGAGGTGTGGCGATCCGAGGGTGTCGACGCTGCCCGGGTGGGCTGCGTCGGCGTGACGCCTTGTCATGAGCCGCGGTCAGGCGGTTCGGTCGCCGTCGACGACCAGGGCGTGGCCGGTGGCGAAGGAGGCGGCGTCCGAGCAGAGCCGGAGCACGGCGACTGCGATCTCTTGTGGTGTTCCGAGGCGTCCGATCGGCTCGGCGACGAACTCGGTGGTCCCCATCAGGAACGTGCCGGCGGCGAGCACCCAGACGACGAAGGGGAGCTTGCCGGGGGTGGTCCCGGACGCGGAAGGCATACGTGTGGTCTCTCCTTGCGTGGAAAAGAGGTGGGGCGGGTCAGGGCGCGGCTTCGACGGTGATCTCGTCGGCGGTGGCGAGCTGCTCGGCGCCGCCGTCGGCCATGTGCCCGAGGATGACCAGGCCGGTGGCGTAGGGGGCGTCGCGGTAGTAGGTGGCGAGCTGGTTCCACGGCGCGTAGTACGCCAGGTCACCGACCTCGGGGTCGGCACCTTCCGGGGCGCCGGAGGTGGACAGCTTCCGGGGCAGATCGGCGATCTTCTCGGCCTGGTTGAGGTCGCGCAGGGACAGAGTCAGTGGGAGTTGGGCGGCGAGGTCGCGGGCGGTGGGGCTGTCGTTCAGGGTGGCGGCGACGGGGTGGCCGTCGAGGGTGAGCCGGATGTTCATCGCGGTGGTCCTGCCGGTCGGTGTGGTGGTTGCCGGGGCCGTCGAAGCCTGCGGCGACGCGGGCTCGGAAGCAGAGGAGGCGGAGGAGGCGGCGGGCGGGGACCCGTCGGCGCAGGCGGTCATGACCAGCAGCAGGGCGGCGGCCGGGCCCACGCGGGCGAGAGCGCGAAGGGATGCCGGGTTCACGGGGCGTCCAGTGGCTGGTCGGGCAGGGGCTCGGCGTAGTGGCGGAAGCCGTCGTGCTTGGTGTGGATGTCGTACAGGCGCTCGGCCAGCACGTCGGGGCTGCTGTGCTCGGCGTCGGGCCGGATGGCTCCGGGGATGATCAGCTGGGCGGCGTGGATGTTCTCCGGGGCGAGCACGTCGTGCAGCATGCGGACGTAGGCGCTTTCGGCGGCGAAGGCGATCGAGGTGCCGGCGACCTTCGGGTTGGGTCGCACGGCGCTGGAGCCGTTGACGAACAGCAGGGTGCCGCGGCCCAGTTGCCGCATGCCGGGCAGGACGGCGTGCACGCCGGCGACGGGGCCCTTGACGGAGAAGGCGAGCGGGGCGTCGAGGTCGTCGGCGCTCGTGTCGAGGACCGGCTTCATGAAGTCGGCGCGGGGCACGGGGCTGTACTGGAGAATCTCGACGGCGCCCAGGTCGGCCGCCGCTGCGTACAGGGCCGCCGTCAGGGACTCGACGTCGAGGACATCGGCCGTGTAGCCGCGCGCCTGGATGTCGTCACGAGCGAGTGCGGCCGTCAGACCGTCCAGCTTCTCCGCGTCGCGGGCGATGAGGGCGACGGTGTGGCCGGCGGCTCCGAAGCGGCGGGCGGTGGCGAGTCCGAGACCGGGGCCGGCGCCGACGAGGGCGAAGGTCGTCATGGTCGGTCCTTGGGTGAGCGGGGGTGGTTGCCGGGTCCTGTGGCCGCACCGCTTCGGTGCGGACCCGGGTGTGGACGCGTCTGCACTCAGGGCTTGAGCAGGGCCTTGACGGCGCGGCGCTCGTCCATCGCCCGGTAACCCTCGGCAACCTGGTCCAGGGCCAGGCTGAGGTCGAAGACCTTGCCCGGGTTGATCCGGCCGGTCAGCACACGGTCGATCAAGTCAGGCAGGTAGCGGCGTACGGGGGCGGGGCCGCCGCGCAGGCCGACGTGGGAGAAGAACAGCTCCTGGCCGTCGATGGCCACCTCGTGCGGGACGCCGACGAAGCCGACGTTGCCGCCGGGCCGGGTGGAGTGCAGGGCCTGCCGCATCGAATCCGCGGTGCCGACGCACTCCAGCACGCTGTCGGCGCCGATGCCGCCCGTGAGGTCCTTGACCCGGGCGATGCCTTCGTCGCCGCGCTCGGCCACGATGTCGGTGGCGCCGAATTCCAGGGCGAGCTTCTGGCGGGATGCGTGACGGGACATGGCGATGATCCGCCCCGCACCCAGCTCCTTCGCGGCGATGACACCGCACAGGCCGACCGCTCCGTCACCGACCACGACGGCCGTCGAGCCGGGCTTCACCTCGGCGGCGAGGGCGGCGTACCAGCCGGTGCCCATCACGTCGGACACGGCGAGCAGGCTGGGCACCATCTCGGCAGGCGGGTGCTCGTCCGTGGCGACCAGGGTGCCGTGGGCGTTGGGGATGCGCACGTACTCGGCCTGGCAGGTGCTCATGAACTCGCGGTTCAGACAGGAGGACTGCCAGCCGCTCAGGCAGTTCGCGCAGGTGTTGTCCGACGTGGCGAAGGAACCGACCACGAACTGGCCCGGCCTGACGTTGGCGACCTCGCTGCCCACCTCCTCGACGATGCCGACGTACTCGTGCCCCATCGGGTGCGGTTCGCCGATGGGTTCCGCGCCCCGGTAGGGCCACAGGTCCGAGCCGCACACGCAGGTGGCGACCGTGCGGATCAACGCGTCTGTCGGATTGATGATCTTCGGGTCGTCGAGGTTCTCGAAGCGCACGTCTCCGGGGGCGTAGATGACTGCTCCGCGCATGGGGTCTTTCCTTCGGTGCGAGGTCGGTGTCCCGCAGCCGGGGTCAGGTTCGGCTGCTCGACATCGAGCCTCACACGCGAGGGCAGGCGCGAAAAGCGGAGAAAATCATCCCGGGAAGGGAACATCCTGGGAGGAAATTCTCCCCCCTTCCCGAGGTGAGACCGGTGTCATGCTGGCAGCATGACTGCGAACGTCCCCCTCAATGAGCTGGGAGAATTCCTCAAGAAGCGCCGCTCCGAGCTGAGCCCGCGCACGGTGGGCCTCCCCGAAACCGACCGGCCCCGCCGGGTGGACGGGCTGCGCCGCGAGGAGGTCGCCCAGCTCGCCAGCATCAGCACCGACTACTACACGCGTCTCGAACAGGGCCGTATGCAGGCATCGGCGCCCGTACTGGACGTCCTCGCCCGGGTGCTCCACCTGGACGACGACGAGCGGGGCTACCTCTTCCAGCTCGCCGGCAAGACCACCACCCGCACCCGGCGCCGCGGCCGGCAGAAGGTCCAGCCACAGTTGCAGCGGGTCCTGGACGACCTCACCGCCACTCCCGCCGTCGTGCAGGGCCGGCGCGGGGACGTCCTGGCCTGGAACGCGCTGGCCGCCGCCCTGGTCACCGACTTCTCCCGCCTCCCGGAGAAGCACCGCAACTACCCGCGAATCATCTTCACGGATCCCGCCATGCGCACCCTGTACGCCGACTGGGAGAGCTCCGCGCACATCGCCGTCGCCCAGCTGCGCATGGAGGCCGCCAAGTATCCCGAGGATCCCCGCCTGATCGAGCTGGTCGGTGAACTGTCCCTGCGGGACAAGCAGTTCGCCCGCTGGTGGGGCGATCACCACGTCGCCGCCCGCACCGTGGGCACGAAGACACTGAACCATCCCGTCGTCGGCGAACTCGTCCTGGACTGGGACACCCTCACCGCCAACACCGACCCCGACCAGCACCTCACCGTCTGGACCGCCGGGCCCGGCTCCCCCACCCACGAACGGCTGCGCATCCTGGCCTCCTGGGCCGCCGACCAGGACCTGCCGGCCTCCTCCTCCCCCGTCGGCTGACCGCGACGTGGATCGCGCCCCGCGCCCCGTGGGGGGGCGAAAGGCCGTCCCGACGGCAGAAGGCCGGCTGTCCCGACGCGGGACGGCGGGGGGCGAGCTCACAGGCGTTCCGGCGCCGCCACCCGTGCCGGAGGCGGCGGCCGGGGTCCGGTCGCCGCCCGTGCGCCACAGCGTCGTCAGCTCGCCGCGCCAGGGGCGAGCGAGTTCCCGTCCGCCACCCAGGCCGCAAGAAGGCGCAGCCGATCGTGCGTGGGCGTGCCGGCCGCGGCGGTCCAGATGGTCAGTTGCTGATCGGGGTCGGTGCTGCAGGTGAGGGTGTCCCATTCGAGGACGAGCTCGCCGACGGCCGGATGGTTCAGCGTCTTGGCGCCGACCTTTCGGGCGGCCACGTGACGCTCGGCCCACCATCGCCGGAAGTCCGCGTCTCGCTCCGACAACTCTTCGACCAGCGCGACGAGCGTCGGGGAGTCGGGGTCGTGGGCCGCCTCCATGCGCAGTTGCGCGACGGACATACGGGCCGCGGCCTCCCAGTCGGCGTAGAGCCCTCTCATACGGTCGGAGAAGATCATCTTCGCGTAGTTGCGATCCTTCTCCGGGATCTTTCCGAAGTCCCCGACCAGGGCAGCCCCCATCTCGTTCCACGCCAGGACGTCCGTCTGGCGCCCGAGAACCACGGCCGGGATGGAGGCGAGGTCGTCGAGCAGTCGCTGCAACTGCGGGTTGACGACCTGTACCTCGGGTCGGCGCGGGCGGCCGGTCGCCTTTCCCGCCAGCTCGAAGACGTACTCCCGCTGGTCGTCGTCGAGCTGCAGAACCCGGGCGATACCGGCCAGCACGGGCTCGGACACGTCGCTGCGTCCCTGTTCCAGCCGTGTGTAGTAGTCCGTACTGATCGCGACCAGCAAGGCCACTTCCTCCCGGCGCAGACCCGGTACTCGGCGCGGGGCTCCCGAGTCGGGCAGTCCGACCGAGCGCGGGGTCAGCTCGGCACGCCGGGTTTTCAGGAATTCGCCCAGCTCACGGGCTGCGCTGTCGGTCATGTCAGCCATTCTCCCAAGGATGGGGCCCCATGACGGGGCGGAGTCCTGACAGCCCGGGCCTTCTGGTCGCGCCCTTGCGGGAGGGAAGGCCCACAGGTCAGGCGGGGTACGGCGGTCACGGCTCCGCGAGGGCGCGGGGCTGGGTTGCGGGGACGTTGGCCGCGGCACCATCCGTCCGGTTCACTGGCGCTCCGGCCGGCGTGGCCGGTACGTGGCCCAGCTCGGCGACCGCACGGCTCGCGTCGCCGGCTCGGGGGGAACCGTTGTGCATCAAGGATCCCGTGCCGTGTCCCACACCGGCGCGTGCGACTGCCTTCTCGTGTCCGGGCCGGCCGCCGGTCGGGGCGGACATCGGACGGTGGATCGGGCCTGTTCCCCGGGAGAGGGGGAGGCCGCTGCCGAGGTTGGCGGAGGCAATGATCTCGGCCACGATGGAGACGGCCGTCTCTTCCGGTGTGTGAGCTCCGAGGTCCAGGCCGATCGGGGAGCGCAGGCGGGCGATGTGTTCGTCGGACAGGCCCTGTTCGCGCAGGAGGCGCAGACGCTGTTCGTGCGTGCGCCGCGATCCCATGGCACCGACGTAACCGACCGGCAGGTCGAGGGCCAGCCGGAGCAGGGGGATGTCGAACTTGGCGTCGTGGGTGAGGACGCACACTGCGGTACGGCCGTCCACTGCGGTGTGCTCCAGGTACCGGTGGGGCCAGTCGACCACCACCTCGTCCGCGTCCGGGAAGCGCGCAGCGGTCGCGAAGACGGGACGTGCGTCGCAGACGGTGACCCGATAGCCCAGGAAGGCCCCGGCCCGGCTGAGCGCGGCGGCGAAATCGACCGCGCCGAAGATCAGCATGCGGGGGCGGGACGTCGCCACATGGACGAGGACGGACAGCCGGTCCGGGCAGGTGTCGCCGTCCCCGCCCAGCTCGACGCGGGCGGTACGTCCCGAGCGGAGCAGGGCGACCGCCCGGGCGGTCACCGCACGGTCTCCCAGCCCTCCGTCCAGGGTTCCGTAGGAGGCGGTACCGTCGGCACGGACACACACCGTGCGGCCCAGCAGGTGGTGCGGGCCGTCGACCACCTGCGCCATGGCGGTGGGCCTGCCCTGGACGATGTCGTCCAGGGCGACGCCGAGATGGGCGTCGGTCACGGGGTCGACGCGTTGGACGAGGACTTCGAGTTCGCCGCCGCAGGTCAGGCCGACGGCGAAGGCGTCGTCGTCGGAGTAGCCGAACCAGGCACGCCGAGGAGCACCCTCGTCCCCCAGCACCTGCCTGCACAGCTCGTAGACCGCACCCTCGACACAGCCGCCGGAGATGCTGCCGACGGCGTTGCCGTCGGCGTCCACCGCGACCGACGTACCGACCGGCAGCGGTGCGCTGCCGCGGACGTCGACGACGGTGGCCAGGGCGAAGGGACGTGCCTCGCGGCACCAGTGCTGCAGTGTGTCCGCGATGTTGAGCATGGGGCTTCTCCGTGGTTCGCCGTGGGCGCGTGGGGCGGGCCGCCGCCGCGCCGACGGGGGAGTGCATGGGCGGCGGCGGCCCCGGGGAGGTCCGGCAACCGGCCGGGGGACCTTCCCCCACTGCCTCAAAGGCGTGGGGGGGCCACCAGCCGGACCGGTCAATGGACGTGCCGACGTGCTGGGGTCAGAGCAACGCCTCGGCGGTGATGGGCAGTTCGCGGACCCGGCGGCCGGTGGCGTTGAAGACCGCGTTGCCGATCGCGGCCGCCACACCCACCTGCACGACCTCACCGAGCCCCTTCACGCCCAGAAGGTTGCCGTCGTTGTCCTCGCCGTCCAGGTAGACCGCCCTGACCTCGGGGACGTCGGCGTTGACGGGTACGAGGTAGTCGGCCAGGTTGGCGTTGACGATCCGGCCGTCGCGGTGGTCGGTGACGGTGTGTTCCAGCAGGGCGGTGCCGATGCCGCCCACGATGCCGCCGAAGGCCTGGCTCTCGGCCAGCTTCGGGCTGATGATCCGGCCCGCGTCGTACACCCCGAGCATCCGCCGCACCCGCACCAGACCCAGGGCCGCGTCCACGGCGACCTCCGCGAAGGTCGCGTTGTAGGCGAAGTAGGAGCGCCGCGCGGGACTGGGGGCCCCGGCATACTCACCACGCGCTGCCACATGGGTACGGCCGTGGCGGGCCAGCAGGCTGCGGTAGCTCTCACCGCGCGCCGGGTTGCCCTGCACGTGCAGCCGACCGCCGCGCACCACCACCTCGCCGGCGTCCACCCCGTACAGCGGCGACGCGCGGTCCTCGACGGCCAGCTTGATCGCCTGCTGCCGCACCTGGTTGCAGGCGTCGACGACGGCCGAGCCGACGCTGGCCATGGTCGCCGAGCCACCGTGCGGCGACGTCGGCGGATACAGCGAGTCGCCGAGCCGGAAGGTCACCGTACGCATGGTCAGCCCGAGCGCGTCCGCGGCCACCTGGGTCTGCGAGGTGTAGGTGCCCGGCCCCATGTCGCTGGTGGCCGCCTCGACCACCGCGGTGCCGTCGGCGTCCAGCCGGGCCCGGGCCTGCGCGGGAAAACGCCCGCAGTCATAGACGCCGGTGGCCATGCCCATGCCGATCAGCCAGTCGCCCTCGCGTCGCGACCGCGGCCGCGACGAGCGCCGCTGCCAGCCGAACTCGCGGGCACCCACGGTGTAGCACTCGCGCAGCCGACGAGTGGAGAACGGCAGGTTCGCCGCCTCGTCCTCGTCCGGCTCGTTGCGCCGGCGCAGCTCGATCGGGTCGATGCCGAGCCGGTCCGCGAGCTCGTCCATGGCCGACTCGATCGCGAAGGACGCCGAGGCGAAGCCGGGGCCGCGCATCCAGATCGGGGTGTTCACATCCAGCGGCACCTGCCGGTACGCCTGGCTGACGTTGGGCATGCTGTACGTCATCTGCCCCGCGCCCATGACGGCCTCGGTGAACGTCTCGTACGAGGAGGTCTCGGCGTCGATGTCATGGATCGCCGCGGACAGCCGGCCGCGCCGGTCGCTGCCCAACCGCAGCCGGTACGCGTACGACGGCCTGAAGCCGGTACCGAAGTACATCTGCCGACGGCTCAGCACCAGCTTCACCGGACGGCCCGTCACCCGCGCCGCCACCGCGGCGACGACCGTGTGCGGCCAGCACCGCAGCCCGCTGCCGAAACCGCCTCCGACGAACGGGTTGATGACGCGCACCGACTCCGCGGGCAGGTCGAACACAGCGGCGAGCTCGTCGTGTGTGCCCATCACCCACTGCGTCTTGTCCCACACGGTCAGCCGGTTGCCGTCCCAGCGGGCGATGGTGGCGTGCGGCTCCATCGCGTTGTGGTGGTTGCGCGCCAGCTGGTAGGTCAGGTCCAGCCGTACGGCCGAGGAACGCAGGCCGGCTTCCGCGTCACCGCGCGCGTAGTCCGTCGGCTTGCCCGGCTCGGCCTCGTGCAGGTCGGTCGAGGGTTCCTCTGCGTCGTAGCGGACCTCGACCAGACTTGCGCCGTGCTGCGCGGCCTCCAGGGTCGTGGCCACGACGACGGCGACCGGCTGACCGTGGAAGAGCACCCGGTCGTCCTGGAACACCCGCAGCCTGCGGCCGGGTGGGTTGTTCGACCCGGCGTTGTCGCGGTACGGCAATTTCGGCGCGTTGCGGTGACTGATCACCCGCAGCACACCCGGGTGCTTCTCGGCGGCGCCTGTGTCGACGGAGGTGATACGGCCGCGTCCGATGCTCGCGTCGACGATCACGGCGTGCACCGCCCCGTCCACGTCGCTCTCGGCGGCGTACACCGCCTTGCCGGTGACCTTCAGCCGCCCGTCCACCCGGGACAGCGGCGCACCCACGGCGGCCTGCGGCTGGGGGCTCACTGGCTTCCTCCTATGATGCGCAACTGGCGCTCGACGGTCCGTTTCAACAGCTCGACCTTGAACCGGTTGTGCTGCAGCGGGCGGGCTCCCTCGGCGGCTCGCTCAGCGGCTGCCGCCCACAACGACTCCGAGGGACGCTCACCGACCAGGTGCTGCTCGACGGCGGGCAGCTTCCACGGCACCGTGCCCACGCCCCCGGCGGCCACCTTCGCCTCCCGGATCACCCCGCCGCGCACGTGCAGTGCGACAGCCGCCGACGTGAGGGCGAACTCGTACGACTGCCGGTCACGCACCTTCAGATAGCCGGACTTCAGCGGACGCGCAAGCGCCGGGATCTCCACCGCGGTGATCAACTCGCCTTGCCCCAAGGCCTGTTCACGCTGGGGGGTACTCCCCGGTCGCAGCAGGAAGTCGGCGAAGGGCACGGTGCGCTCGCCCTCCGGGGCGAGCAGGTGCACCCGCGCCTCCAGCGCCACGAACGCCACGGCAGCGTCGGAGGGGTGGGTGGCCACGCAGGCGCCGGACGTACCGAGAATGGCGTGCGTGCGGTTGAAGCCCTCCAGCGCGGCACAGCCCGATCCCGGCTCGCGCTTGTTGCAATCGGCTGTCACATCACGGAAGTACGTGCACCGGGTGCGCTGCATGATGTTGCCGCCGATGGTCGCCATGTTCCGCAGCTGCGCCGACGCACTCAGCTCCAGGGCCTCGGAGACGACCGGGTACGTGGTGCGTACCTTCGGGTTCGCGGCCGTCTCGGCCATGCTCACCAGCGCACCGATGCGCAGGCCGCCGCGCTCGGTGACGGTGACCTCGCGCAACGGCAGGCCGGTGATGTCCACCAGGGTCTCGGGGCGCTCGACGGTCTCCCGCATCAGGTCGACGAGGGTGGTGCCGCCGGCGATGTAACGGCCGCCGCGCCGACCGGCGTTGAGTGCCTCACGGGTGTCGGAGGCCTTGGTGAAGGAGAAAGGATGCATGGCCCCTACTTCCCGGCGGTCTGCTCGACCGCGCGCACGATCTTCACGTAACAGCCGCAGCGGCAGATGTTGCCGCTCATCCACTCCCGGATCTCCTCCGGTGAACCGGTGTGACCCTCCTGGATGCAGCCGACCCCTGAAACGATCTGGCCCGGTGTGCAGTAGCCGCACTGGAAGGCGTCCTGCTCGATGAACGCCTGCTGCAGCGGGTGCAGTTCGCCACCGTCGGCCAAGCCCTCGATCGTGGTGACCTCAGCACCTTCCAGACGTGCCGTCAGGGTCAGGCAGGAGTTGACGCGCCGGCCGCCGACCAGGACGGTGCACGCGCCGCAGGCGCCGGCGTTGCAGCCCTTCTTGGAGCCGGTCAGACCGAAGTGCTCCCGCAGCAGGTCGAGGAGCGAGGTGCGGTTGTCGACCGTGACGGTTCGGCGGGAGCCGTTCACCGTCAGGGAGACGCGGCTCGTGGGTACGGCCTCGTCGGCTGCCGCTTCCTCCGCATCGATGAAAGTCGAACCGACGATGAGACCGCCGGCGACGACGGCACCACCGACAGCAGTGGTCGTGGCGATGAAAGTGCGCCGGGTGGGCGGTGCCGGGAACTCGGAGGACTCGGAGGAGTCGGAGAAGTCGGTGGGGGGCAAAACGTCTGGATCGGTGAACTCAGTGGAGGACATACATACGCTTTCGGACGCGGCGGGCGGGGACCTGGCCTGCGCAAAGGCAGGGACGGGGCGAATCCCGTGACGTCATCACCACCGGGCGCTCGGAAATTCACACGTGCTGCGAGGCCCGCGGTTGGTCACGCCGGGCAGTCTCGCACCATCGGCATCAGGTCTGGGAGGGAGAGTTTTCTCCCTGGATGTTCTTCACCAAGGGGGAACTCCACCGCCTTTCCCGCCGGAGGGAGACTGTCGAATGCAAGCACGGAAGTACGGATCGGACAGTCGGTAAAGATGCAGGGCGTATCAGGGAGCGTCGGATGCACGTGCGGGCGGCTGTGCCGTCCAGGACGAGAGCAAGCGCAGGTTGTCGTGCGAGGGCGTACCGGTTCGGCGGTCCGGACCGCCAGTGGCTGCCCGGCATCGGCGGCGCAGGTGAGCTTCTTCCCCGGCAGCCGGGCCAAATCGGTGAACAGGGCGGCCCACAGCGCGTTCCAGAGAGGTGATCCCGCTGTTCGTCATTCAGGTCCAGGACGCGAACGAGCGTCGCGAGCACGGCCGCCGACGGCCCCTGCGCGCCGCCGCAGACCGGGCAATCTTCGTGGCTCTCCGGTCTCCGGCAGCCCGACCGTGCGCGGACTCAATGCCGCTCGCCGGGCTGTGAGGAATTCACCCGACTCCATAAAATAAATGCTGCTTTCCGTGCAAGTAACTGCCCTTCCTTCCGGGTAATTCACGCCGCCCCGCTGCCGACAGCTCACTGACGAGAGCAGCGGCATACTGCGGATGGCGTCGCCGAGACGGCGGGAACGCCTGGGCCGACGTCGGCTACCGCGGCGAGGCACCTTCACTTGGTGGAGCACCACCACCGACCACTGCGGGAGATCGGCGCGACTCACTCGCAGATCGAGGTGGCCGAAGCCATCGGCTAGCGCCGCACCCTCGGCATCCCCAGGCCGATCCACGAGATGATCTCCCGCTGGATCTCGTTGTTGCCGCCGCCGAAGGTGAAGATGACCGCCGAGCGATAGCCGCGTTCCAGTTCGCCCCGGAGCACCGCGCCCGCCGAGCCCTCCTTCAGCGCGCCCGCGGCCCCGACGATCTCCATGAGCCAGGCGTACGCGTCCCGGCGGGCCTCGGATCCGTAGACCTTGACCGCTGAGGCGTCCTGCGGGGTGAGGGTGCCGTCCTGGACGGCGTTCACCATCCGCCAGTTGAGGAGCTTGAGCGCGTCGAGCCGGGTGTGGGTGCGGGCGAGGAGGCGGCGGACCCAGGGCAGGTCGACGACGCGGCGGCCGTCGGCCAGCTTGGTCTCCATGGCCCAGCGCTGGACGTCGTGCAGGGCGCGGATCGCCATGGTGCCGTGCGCGGCGAGGGTGACGCGCTCGTGGTTGAGCTGGTTGGTGATCAGCCGCCAGCCCTGGTTCTCCTCGCCGACCCGGTGGGCGACGGGGACGCGGACGTCCTCGTAGTAGCTGGCCGTGGTGTCGTGCGAGGCGAGGGTGTTGATGACGGTGCAGGAGTAGCCGGGGTCGGTGGTCGGCATCAGGAGCATGGTGATGCCCTTGTGCGGCGGCGCGTCGGGGTCGGTGCGGACCGCGAGCCAGACCCAGTCGGCCGTGTCGCCGTTGGTGGTCCAGATCTTGTGGCCGTTGACGATGTACTCGTCGCCCTCGCGGACGGCACGGGTCTTCAGGGACGCCAGGTCGGTACCGGCGTCGGGCTCGCTGTAGCCGATCGCGAAGTCGATCTCGCCGGAGAGGATCTTCGGGAGGAAGTACGTCTTCTGCTCCTGGGTGCCGTACCGCATGATCGTCGGGCCCACGGTGTTCAGGGCCATCAACGGCAGCGGTACGCCGGCCTGGGCGGCCTCGTCGAAGAAGATGAACTGTTCCATCGCGGTCAGGCCCCGGCCGCCGTACTCCTTCGGCCAGCCGACGCCGAGCCAGCCGTCCCTGCCGAGGCGGCGGATGGTGTCGCGGTAGAAGCGCTTCTGGGCGGCCCGGTCGGTGATGGTGGCGTCGGCCACCAGCTGGGCGAAGTAGACGCGCAGTTCGGTGCGCAGCCGCTGCTGCTCGGGCGTGTGATCGAGATGCACGGCGCCTCCAGGCTCCCAGGCCGGTCCTGACGGCGCACACGGTAGAACGTGTTGCAGAAATTGGGAATGGGCGTGCGGACGCGCGCCTCGGACGCCTTGGTCGTGCGGACCCTCAGACCAGCGTGGCCATGAAGTCCGAGCACGCCTGCGCGCATTCCCGGCACGCCTTCGCGCCGTCCTCGGCGCCCGGGTACTGGTCGAAGACGTGTGCGGCCTCCAGGCACACGGACCGGCACCACTCCAGCTGGACGCGGATGCCCTCCTCGTCCAGGTGGTTCTGCTCCGAGAGCACCCGGCACGTCGCGTCGCAGACCTCCGCGCACATGATGCCCTTGCGGCGTACGAGTTCCTGTTCCTGGGTGGCGTCCGGATCCACGAGGCTGGCACGCAGGGCGCAGGCCCGTGCGCACTCGGTGCAGGCCTGGGCGCAGGCGAACCTGTCCTCCAGGAACCGGAAGAGCTCCTGCTGGGATGTCGTCGATGTCACCTCGGCCGGGTAGCCGCCGCCGAGCGGGCCAAACCCGGTGTTTTCCAGGGTTCCGGCGTGTTTTCCGGGCCTGCCGCTCGATCGTGCGAGGCGTCGGTTCACCGACGACGCCAGGGGTACTCGCGATGCCATGGATACCTCATGGATGGACATCGCCGCAGGCCGGGGCGCTATCGGCGTCGGCCTGGTCGTGGTGGGTGTGGTGATCGTGGCGGTGCTGATCGGCGCCTTCGCTCTGGGTGTCCGCGTCAAGCGCCGGGAGCCGCCGCGGCCGACGCCCGAGGAGCAGCCGCGGCCGCCGGAGGGCGGTCCGGTGCGGGAGGTGCGGGAGCACCGGGAGCCCGACGAGGTCCCGGAGAGCGACCACCGTCTCACCCCGCACCAGCTGCCCGGCCACGGCAACGCCGGAACCCGGACCAGCGCACCGAAGGACCGGCCCCGCTGGGACGAGGGCAGCAGCGGTTCCTTCGGCAGCGGCGGGGCGGGCGGGCGCTGACACCGGCGCCGTCGGCACCCGCCGGCCGTAGCACCGTGTTCGCAGGGGCCGTCACAGACTCGTGGAGCCCCCCACAGCACAGAGGGAAGTGAGATCCATGGCCGACTCCGGCCGCGACAGCCTGCCGCTGCCCGACTACGACCAGCTGCCGATAGGCGGCCTGGAGAGCCGCGTACGGTCACTGACCGCGCAGGACGTCGAGGAGCTGCTGGCATACGAGCGGACGCACGCCGACCGCGTCCCGGTGACCGCAGTACTGACGGCACGTCTCGAGCAACTGGAGGCGGGCGCCGAGCCGACGTCCGGCGACCCGGGCGCCCTGCGTCCCGAGCAGACCGCCTCCCACGCCGGCTCCCGCGTGTCGCCCGCGACGTCGCCGCAGCCCTTCAGCCCGCCGCCGCACGGCACCCCGGACCAGCGGGGCAAGCCGAAGGGTGACCGTACGTAGCGACAAGCCTGGGAGCGGGGGGGGGGGGGGGGGGGCAGCCCCCCCCCCCCCCCCCCCCCCCCGCCCTGCCGTTGCCCCCGGCAGGGGGTTCAGGCGAGCTTCTTCAGCAGCTCGGCGGCGAGAGGCGCGGAGGACGCGGGGTTCTGGCCGGTCACGAGATTGCGGTCGATCTCGACGTGCGGGGCCCAGGGCTCGCCGACCTCGACCTTGACGCCCGCCTCGGTCAGGCGGTCCTGGAGCAGCCACTTGGCGCGCTCGGCGTTGCCGGCGAGCTGCTCCTCGGTGTTGGTGAAGGCGGTGACGCGGTAGCCGGCGAAGGCGTTGGTGCCGTCCTCCCTGACCGAGGCGAGCATCGCCGCCGGACCGTGGCAGACCACACCGACCGGCATCCCGCTGCCCACCGCCCGCGTGAGGATGCCGCCCGAGTCGGCGTTCACGGCCAGGTCCTCCATCGGGCCGTGGCCGCCGGGGGCGTAGACCGCGTCGTAGTCGTCGAGGCGTACGTCGGTCAGCGCGATCGGGGACCGGAACTCGGGGGCCGTCTCGAGCACGGCGCGGATCTTGGCGGCCTGCTCCGGGCCGCCGTTGGCCTCGGAGCTGAGGCTGCCCTCGTCGACGGGCGGGACCACGCCGCCGGGGGTGGCCACGGTGACCTCGTGCCCGGCGGCCTTGAAGGCCTGGTAGGGCACGGCTGCCTCCTCGGCCCAGAAGCCCGTGGGGTGCGTGCTGCCGTCGGCCAGCGTCCACCGGTCGGCGCCTGTCATCACAAAAAGGATCTTCGCCATCGTCATCTCCTCAAGCACGGTCCGTCCCGAACAGGGGCACTGCCGTGACGGACGGTGATCGCGTGGCTCTCTCGGGTGCGTCATCGCCACCCTTGCCTGCTGCCGCCGGCGGGCGACGCTCTCGACCGTAGGCGCAAGCCTGCCTGAGATCCAGTTGGTCAGTCCGTCAGCCCGTACCGCCGAAGTCGACGTCCTCGGCCGTGACGGTCCCCGCGGTCCGTCCCGGCGCCGTCTGGTGGCTCCAGTACAGGTTCGTGTGGGCGATGACCTGGTCCGGCGGCGGCGCTCCCCACGCCGTCTGGTCGTCCGTCGTGTGGGCGTCGCCCACGAGAGTCGTGTCGTATCCCCTGACGAACGCGCCGTGGAGCGTCGAGCGGATGCACGCGTCCGTCGACGCTCCGACGACGACGAGCCGCCCGACTCCAAGGCCCGACAGCACCGTTTCGAGCATGGTGTCCTCGAAGGAGTCGCCGTAGTTCTTCTCGACGAGCGGCTCGCCGATGCCCGGAGTCAGCTCGGGGACGATCCGCCAGTCGTCGCTCCCCTTCACGAGCTGCTCGTCGGAATGCTGGACCCAGACGACGGGGACCCGTTCCTGCCGTGCCCTCTCGACGAGACTGCCGACGTTCGCCACGACCGTGTCGCGCTCGTGGGCTTCCTCGACGACGCCCTCCTGTACGTCGACGACGAGGAGTGCCGTATTCGGACGGTTGTCGAGTGTGGTCATGACTTCCCCTGGTTCAGGCCTGGTTCGGATGCCCACGACAGTAGCCCCGCCCACTGACACGCGGGCCGGCCCGAGCGGCGTACCGCGCGTTCCCTACCCCGGCCACCCCGGCCCGACCGTCGCTCGGGCGTCGGAGAAGATGACGCCGGGGTCGGCCGGGGCCTGGTTGAGGACCCACAGGCCGATCAGCGTGGCCAGGGTGAAGACGACCGCGATCAGGACGGTGAGGACGAGCCGGCGGCGGCGTTCGCGGCGCAGCCACTCGCCGCGGGCCGTGCGGTAGGCGTCGGGCGCGGCCCGTACTCCGCCGGCCAGCGCCTCCAGGGCTTCGCTCAGTTCTCGTTCCGTCCGGCCCATGTCCAGGGCGCCTTCCGGCGCCCTCCCGCGCTCGTGTTCCATGCGGTCCTTCTCGGTGCGGTTCTCGTCCGTGCGGCCCGTCTTGGTGTCTTCGCTTCCGGTGCGTTCGGTCGCCGTGCGTTCGATCTCCGTACCCTCGGTGGCCGTGCGTTCGGTCGCCGTGCGTTCGTTCTCGGTGCGGCCCCGACCTGTGTCGTTCATCGCCGGGCCTCCATCGCCTGACTCAGGGCGGCGATGCCGCGCGCCGTGTGTGTCTTGACCGACCCGCAGGAGATCCCCATCGCGGCGGCGATCTCACTCTCCTTCAGCCCGAGCCAGTGCCGCAGCACGAGCGCCTCGCGCTGTCGGGCCGGCAGCTGCTGGAGGGCGTCGATCAGCACGCGCTGGTCGTCGTGCAGGAGGGCGGTGCTCTCGGCGGAGGCGACGACCTCCTCCGGCGGGTTCTCCACGTGCCTGCGGGCCACTTGCAGGTGGCGTATCCGCATCCGGGTCAGGTTGCAGACGGTGGAGCGCAGGTACGCCTCGGCCGCCGCGGTGTCCCGCAGCCGCCGCCACTTGCGGTAGATCTGGTAGTACGCCTCGGCCACGACGTTCTCCGGGTCGTCCGCGCCGAGCAGCACGGCCAGCCGCAGCATCGAGGCGTAGTGCAGCTCGAACAGGCGGGCCAGGGCGGCCTCCCGTTCCACGTCGGCCGGGTCGCTCACCGTGGGCACGAGGGGATCGGCCGGAAGGGCGGGCGGCGGCACGGGCGGCAGCGTGAGGGGAATGTTCTGTCTGCGTCTCACGAGTTGTTCGCTCCCGTCTCGGGGCGCCGCCTGACGGCCAGGCGGGTCGGCAGGTCGGTGAGGTCGGCGCCGCGCGGGACGCCGAGACGTTCCAGGGCGAGGGTCGCGGCCACGGCCACGGTCAGATTGAGCAGGAGGGCGACGAGCCCGGCGTAGATCTCCACCGCGGGGCCGCCGAAGCCGACCGGTACGACGGACGAGAAGCCCTCCCGCACCACCAGGACGGTTCCCGCCCCCATGCCCACGGCCCAGCCGGCCAGCAGCGCCCGTGGATGCAGCCGGCCGGTGAACAGTCCCACGGCCACGGCGGGGAAGATCTGCAGGATCCAGACCCCGCCGAGCAGCTGGAGGTTGATCGCGTCCTGGTCGCGCAGCCCGAACACGAACGCGACCGCGCCCACCTTCGCGGTCAGCGACACCGCCTTGGCGATCCGCACCTGCCGTTTGGGCGTGGCGGTGGGATGGACGTACTCGACGTACACGTTCCGGACGAAACTCGTGGCCGCTGCTATGGACATCACTGCGGCCGGGACCAGCGCCCCCACGGTGATCGCGGCGAACACCAGCCCGGCCAGCGGCCCCGGCATCAGCCGGTCGACCAGCATCGGCACGGCGGCCTCCGCGCCACCCTCCGGCGCCCGTACGCCCACCGCGAGGGCGGCGACACCGAGGAAGCCGAAGAGCGCGAGCAGCGCCGTCCAGGCGGGCAGCGCCACGGAGACCTTGCGCAGGGTGCGGGGGCCGTCGGCGGCGAACCCGGCGGTGAGGACGTGCGGGTACATCAGCAGGGCCAGCGCGGAACCGAGGGCGAGCGTGGCGTAGGCGGGCTGCTGGGCGGGCGACAGCAGCAGGGCGGAGTGCGCCGTGTCCGTCCCGCCGAGCCGCCGGGCGGCGCCGTCGAAGACCGGGCCGGGGCCGCCGAGCCGGTTCAGGACCAGCCAGCAGACGGCGGTGAGCGAGACGAACACGGCCACCGCCTTGAGCGCGGAGATGACGGCGGGCGCGCGCAGTCCGTGCCGGTAGGTCGCCACCGCGAGCCCGGCGAAGAGGGCCACCATCACCAGGTCCCCGCCCGCCCCGCGCGGGTACACGCCCCCGGCTGTCAGCACCGCGCGTATGCCGAGCAGTTGCAGCGCCAGATACGGCATCGTCGCGAGGATCCCGGTCAGCGCGACCACCAGCGCCAGCGGCGGCGATCCGTACCGTCCGCGCACGAAGTCGGCGGCGGTGATGTAGCCGTGCCGGCGGGCCACGGTCCACAGGCGGCTCAGCAGCACGAAGGCGAGCGGGCAGACGATCACCGTGTACGGCACCGCGAAGAAGGCGGGCGCCCCGTTGCCGTACGCCAGGCCGGGGACGGCGGTGAAGGTGTACGCGGTGAAGATCGTGCCGCCGAGCAGGAACCAGGTCCACACCGGGCCCAGACTCCGGTCGGCCAGGGCCCAGCCCTCCAGGGAGGGCAGCCGGTCGCTGGGGTGCAGACGGCGTGCCGTCACGGCGAGCAGCGACGCTCCGCCGATCACGGCGAGAAACGTCGCGGTCATGGCGCCGTCGGCCATGGGTCACCGTCCTTGGTGTGCCTGGATCTCACCCGTTGGTTGCGCAGACGGCTGGTTCGGTTGACGGAACACCGGCGGAAATCTTCTGGAAATCCGCTGTCAACCACTTCCGGCGGGTGGGCAACTCTTGCACAGACCCACAGCGAGCGGGAGAGGAGCGCAGGTCATGGCACGGACCGGTCATCCCCGGCTACGGCGCGTCGCCGTCGCCGTGCTGCTCCTCGCGCCCGCGGCGGGGCTGCTGTGGGTTCCCTGGTACGCCGGCGCGAGCCCATGGCTCGCGGGCACGCCGTTCTTCTACTGGTACCAGCTCGCCTGGGTGCCGGGGTGCGGCCTGTGTCTGCTCGGCGCGTATGCGCTGACCAGGCACGAACACCGCGATCCCTGATCCGGGCGAACGGGAGTCACGTCCCGGTCGCTGATCTTCACGCACGTCCTCTCACGACATCACCCACGAGGTGAGGAGCCGCCATGCCCACGTCCGTCATGCCCGAATCCGGTCTCCCGGCGCCACAGGAGCCGCCGCCCGTACGGTCCCGCATGTCCCCGCGGTCGATCGTGCTGTGGGTGACCGTCGCGCTGCTGGGCGCCGTCGCCTGGGGCGTCCTGGCCCTGGCCCGCGGTGAGGAGATCTCCGCGGTCTGGCTGGTGGTGGCCGCACTGGGCTCGTACGCCATCGCCTACCGCTTCTACTCCCGCTTCATCGCCCGCCGTGTGCTGAAGCCGGACGACCGCCGGGCCACCCCTGCCGAACGCCTGGAGGACGGTGTCGACTTCCAGCCGACCGACCGCCGGGTCCTGCTCGGCCACCACTTCGCCGCGATCGCCGGCGCCGGACCGCTGGTGGGACCGGTGCTCGCGGCCCAGATGGGGTACCTGCCCGGCACGCTGTGGATCGTCGCCGGGGTGATCTTCGCGGGGGCCGTGCAGGACATGGTGGTGCTGTTCCTGTCGATGCGGCGGGACGGCAAGTCGCTGGGGCAGATGGCCCGTGACGAGATCGGCCGGGCGGGCGGCGCAGCCGCCCTGGTCGCCGTGTTCGCCATCATGATCATCCTGCTGGGTGTGCTGGCCCTGGTCGTGGTCAACGCCCTCGCGCACTCCCCCTGGGGCACCTTCTCCGTCGCCATGACCATCCCCATCGCCCTGTTCATGGGCTTCTGGATGCACCGCATCCGCCCCGGCCGGGTCGTCGAGACCAGCTTCATCGGGGTGGCGCTGCTCCTGTTGGCCATCGTCGGCGGCGGCTGGATCCAGAACTCCTCGCTCGCGGACACCTTCACCCTCAGCCCGACGACCCTCGTGTTCTGCCTGGTCGGCTACGGTTTCCTCGCCTCGGTCCTGCCGGTGTGGATGCTCCTCGCGCCGCGCGACTACCTGTCCACCTTCATGAAGATCGGCACGATCGCACTCCTCGCGGTCGGCGTCGTGGTCGCCGCCCCCGTGCTGCGCGCCGACGCGGTCAGCGAGTTCGCCACCTCGGGCGCCGGTCCCGTCTTCGCGGGCTCCCTCTTCCCCTTCCTCTTCATCACCATCGCCTGCGGCGCGCTGTCCGGCTTCCACGCCCTGGTCGCCTCGGGCACGACCCCGAAGCTGATCCAGAAGGAATCCCAGGTCCGCATGATCGGCTACGGCGCCATGCTGATGGAGTCGTTCGTCGCGATCATGGCGCTGATCGCCGCGGCCACCCTCGAACCCGGCCTGTTCTACGCGATGAACGCCCCCGCGGGCCTCCTCGGCACGACGGCCGAGTCCGCGTCCCACGCGGTGGCCGGTCTCGGCTTCACCATCACCCCCGACCAGCTGACCCAGGCGGCCAAGGCGGTCGAGGAGCAGACCCTGATCGCCCGGTCGGGCGGCGCGCCCACCCTGGCCGTCGGCATGTCGGAGATCTTCTCCGGGGTCTTCGGCGGCACGGCGATGAAGGCCTTCTGGTACCACTTCGCGATCATGTTCGAGGCGCTGTTCATCCTGACGACGGTCGACGCGGGCACCCGGGTCGGCCGGTTCATGCTCCAGGACATGCTCGGCAACGTCTGGAAGCCGATCGGCCGGGTCAACTGGAAGCCCGGTATCTGGCTGGGCAGCGCCCTCGTCGTCGCCGCCTGGGGCTACTTCCTCTACACCGGCGCCACCGACCCGCTGGGCGGGATCAACCAGCTCTTCCCGCTCTTCGGCATCGCCAACCAGTTGCTCGCCGCCATCGCCCTCACCGTCTGCACCACGGTCCTGATCAAGTCCGGACGGCTGCGCTGGGCCTGGGTCACGGGCGTCCCGCTGGCCTGGGTGGTCGCCATCACCTTCACCGCCGGCTGGCAGAAGATCTTCTCCGACGACCCCAGGGTGGGCTTCTTCACCCAGCGCGCGCGGTACGCCGACGCCATCGACGCCGGTCAGATCCTCCCGCCCGCCAAGACCGTCGACGACATGCACACCGTGGTCACCAACTCCACCGTCGACGGCGTACTCATCTCCCTCTTCCTGCTGCTGGTCGCCGTGGTGATCGTGAACGCCGCGGTGGTGTGCGTACGCGCCGTACGGTCCGCCTCTCCCCTGCCGACCACGGAGGCGCCGTACGTCGAGTCGCGCATCGACGTAGCCGAGCAGGCCTCCGCACCGCTGGCGGGAGCCCGCTCATGAGGGTCCGGCGGTGGGCGCGGGCGGTGCGCTGGTACCTGCGCGAGTTGACGGGTGAGGCCGAGTACGACCGCTACTGCGACCGGCATCGACGCCACCACCCGCTCGCGCCGCTACCGACCCGCCGCGAGTACCAGGTGCAACGCACGCTCCACCGGGAGAGCCACCCGCAGAGCCGCTGCTGCTGACGGCCCGGTCACCGACCGTGGGGGGGGGGGGGGGGGGGGGGGGGGGGGGGGGGGGGGGGGGGGGGGGGGGGGGGGGGGGGGGGGGGGGGGGGGGGGGGGGGGGGGGGGGGGGGGGGGGGGGGGACGTA